>JAXEOR010000093.1:0-7827 GCA_034117945.1 Clostridia bacterium
GATCCGGAGCGTGATCCGGAAGGAAAGAGCCTGTATCGCTGGCTGGTATCTGATACAGTGGAGGGTACCTATACGGCCATTGCCGGAGCGGAGGACAGAACCTTTGCGGCGACCGGCGAATACAACGGAAAATTCTTGAAATTTGAGGTAACACCTGTTTCTGACAACGGAGGAAAGGGAACAACCGCTGTTTCACAGCCCTTCGCCATTGCAGCAGACAAGGCGGCCCTTAATCAGGTAATTTCCGCAGTGGAGACCGCCCTTGCAACCGTAAAGGTTGGAACAAAGCTGGGTGAATATACGGCGGAAAATGTTCAGCAGCTGCGGACAGCGGTGGATGCGGCCAAGGCGGTTGCTGACAATGACGGAGCCACCGGCGCAGAGGTGAGCCAGGCGGCAGGAGCACTGACAGAAGCCTATGGGGCATTCAAAGCCACTGCTAACTGCACAGAAAGTACCTCTGCTGCAGAAGCAACGGTGACGGAAGGCCTGGAAAATGTTGAGATTGCATTTACAGGCGGAAAAAAGGAATTCACCGTTAACTTTGCAAACGGTATTGCTCCTAAAACGCTGATTCAGATCGGCGATGTATCTGTAACGATTGAAAATGGAACCAAAATCCCCAACGGAAAATTGAACATCAGCCTGCCCGACAAGCCTTCCATTCATTTGTTTGGTGAAATTGCAAGCTTAGTCCAGGTTGGAAAAGCAGGGGATGAATACAACAAGCCCATCCGGATTGCCTTTGCAGGAAACGTGTCGCAGGATATTGTCCGGATCGGAACAGAGACCTATGAAAAGATTACCAAGGTGCTGAACGGGGATCTGGCTTCTGCATTGGGAACCTCAAATTGCGGAAAATACGGCGCCGGAGATACAACGGTTGTGGTATGGACCAAGCTGGGCGGAGAATATGCGGCTGCGGATTTGATCACACCTTCTGCGGAAGCGCAGCTGAAGAATCTGCAGATCAATGGAAAGGAATACTCCAAATTCCGTCCGGAAACCACCTCTTACCGGTATGCATTGCCTGCCGGAACAACCCAGCTGCCTGTTGTCACTGCTCAGGCATCAGATGAGAAGGCAACGGTGGAGATTGTTAATATTACCGAGCTTCCTGGTACGGCAAAGGTGATCGTAACCGCAGAAGATTTACAGACCAAGACAGAATACACCATTGACTTCTTTGTTACGGGATCGGTGGATCCCTCTCCGGTTCCGGAGCCCACTTACAATCCCAATCCGAGCAATTCCGGCTCTTCTACCGGAACCGTCGGAGGTATCTTTACCGGTACCATTGGAAGTGAGCCAAAGAAGGCACCCTTTACGGATACCGTCGGGCACTGGGCAGAGGCTGACATCAATACCATGTACCAGAAGGGAATTGTTAACGGTGTGTCTGAAACTGCCTTTGAACCGGATCGGAACATTACAAGAGCAGAATTTGCAACCTTGATTGTAAAGAGCCTGGGCTTGAAATCAACCGTTTCGGCAGGATTTAAGGATGTGGATCCCTATGGCTGGTATGCCTCCTTTGTGAATGCAGCAGCGTCTGCCGGCTTGATCAGCGGCTATGACGGATATTTCAGACCGGATGATGTGATTACCCGTGAAGAAATGGCTGTGATCGTTGCAAAGGCCTATGTGTTCCTTGGCCATGATGCAGCAGCGGGAGGAATTGCAAAGTTTAGCGACGCAGGAGATATTTCCGACTGGGCATATCAAAGCGTTGACATAGCAACCACCGCCGGCTTGATCAGCGGTATTGCACCGGATCTGTTCCTGCCCAAGGAGCATGCAACCCGTGCAGAATGCGCAAGCTTGCTGAAGAGACTGCTGGATCTGTAAGTAAAAAACAAAGCGCTGTCCCGTCAAAAATGGCGGGGCAGCGTTTTTCTGTTGTTACACAACAGAAAAATCCGCTGAATGACACCAGGGTGATTCAGCGGATTTTTTATTTTACATTTGTTGTTTTGCGATGGCTCGTTTCAGCATCATAAGCTCCTCCAGTGCAATGCAGTTTGGGAAAGCCCCGGTTTGCACGCCTTGTACGCAGGCATCAAAGTCCATCCAAAGAACCTTTTCTACCTCCTCCGGCTGCAAACGAAAGGAAGGGGGATCCTTCCAAAGAAAATAAACCTTGCTGATTTGGTTTTCCAAAAAAGGACGGCCGTGAAACTGCGCATGGTACCGGATGGTTCTTTGGCCGCAGTCATAAAGCTCGCTTTCTGCTGCGGTAACGCCCAATTCCTCCTGCAATTCCCGGAGGGCGGAGGATACAAAGTCCTGTCCAGCGGGAATGTGCCCTGCGCTGGAAATATCCAGACAGCCGGGAAAGGAGTCCTTGCAGGCACTGCGCTGCTGCAGCAAAAGCTGAATGCGGCCTTCCTTTTTCCTGACCAGCCAGACATGGGAGGTGCGGTGAAGCGCGCCTACCCGATGAGCCTCATGCCGCTCTATGGTTTGGCCTGTGGGAATTCCCACTTCGTTTACAAGATCTAAAAGCTCCATATTGCCTTCTCCTTTTTGTCTTCAAAGTGCCCGGATTAGCCTTCCTCTCGTTGATATTTCGGGAATACGGTCAGGCGCAGATTGGTGCAGCCGTAGGGAATGAGGGTGACGGTTTCCTCCTGCTCCAAATGCTGTTGAATAAAGGAGGAATCCGGCAGAGGGGGCGTCATTTGCAGCGTATCTGATACAACCGTAGCACCACAGTCTACCTGCTTGTTGTCAATCCCCTCGTTGCCCACCAGCTCCATGCCCTTTTGCTGTTCCTCAAGCAGGGTCCATCCGGAAAGCCGCCTTGCTTTGATTTTTATTTCTAATGGTGCGCCCTGCCAGAAGGGACTTTGAGCGGGCGGATACTCTGTAATTTCCGGCTGTTCCCACCCGGTCACTGCATAAGCCCAGGGAGAATCGGGCAGAATTTGATAAGCAGGGAAATCGGGGGTCTGCCGTTTTTCTTCATGATCGATCTGAATGTCCTCTTTTATTTTTAAGGACAGCAGGAAAGGGCCGTATGTAAAATAAACACCCCCGTCAGAAGAATTATGGCCTGCAAATCCCTTGGAAAAGGACAGAGTTATGGTATCCTGATCCTGCACGGTAAGGGCAGCGAAGCCGTTTTGGAGGGTAAAATGAACGGGGTCGCCGTTTCGTTTGATACAGGTTGCCTTGGACCAGCCGGGAATGCGCAGCAAAAGCCTGTTTTGATCCGGTTGCTTTAAGGTTACCTGCAGAACAACCTCCTTCCCAAAGGGATATCCCCCTTGCTGTACCAGCTCCATGCCGTCACCGCGGTAGACGCTGTCACCGTACAGGCTGACTGCCACGCCGTTTTTGACGGTTTGATACATTCTGGCCACATAATTTGGCATTGCCCGGCCGATATTTCCCACGCAGCATTCCGGATAATGATGGGGCTGATAAGCCATCCGGGGGGTATTTTTCCATGCGGCAATGTGGGTGGAATTCCGGGCGGCAATGACCTGATTCACGCAGGACAGATATTGAATGGTTTTAAAATCAGGTCCCACCGCTCCGGGCAAAGCGTTGAAAATAGCCCATTCGATTTTATCAGCATATACACTGTCCCCCGTTGCTTCCAAAAGATATCCCAAGGACCAGGTATAGTCGGATATATCGCAGGATTCATGGGTTCTCCAGCTTTCGTTGCCGCAGGTTTTTTCACTGCTGCTGTGAACGCCGTCGGGCAGCATATGATAGCAATCAATTTTTTGGTAGCCGTGTACGGCAGCCTGCAAATACTCTTCCTCTCCGGTGAAAGCATATAGGATAGCGGGGAGCTTAGCGTCCTCATTAAAGGTAACGCCGTGCTCATTGGGAATCCGGTCTGACAGCAGATCGTCTGAGCAGGCGGCTTCCTGGGTGTTCCGATGGGCTTCATAACAGGCAATGGCTTTATCCAGCAGCCGCTTATCTCCGAAATATTGATAAAGCTTAAGCATGGTTTCCAGGTTGGCTACATCCCGGTTGTGGGAATAGCTATGGCTGTCAGCCAGATAATGATCCCTCATTTTTTCCAGATAGTGTTCTTCTCCCGTGTTGCTCCACAAGGCGTATAGGGCACGGAAATAGACTGCGTGAGGCCAGCGGTTGCGGGGTTGGTCTTCTTTTAATTCTAATGGACCGATGAAGGGATCGCCGTCTTTGGGCAGGGAGGCCTCGATCTGATCCATAACCACTTGCAAAAGCTGCTGATCGTCAGTCAATGCAGCAGTTCGAACCAGGGAGTCGATCCAATAGGCGGTCTGCTCATAGGGCCACCACTGGGCATAACCTCCGTCGGTTAAGGTGCGGTATTTCCAGCAGCCACGATCGTAAGGATACCCGATGCGATGCAGATTTCCGGGCATTCCCTTTGCCTCCTTTTGCAAAAAGTCCAAAATCCAGCCCTTTGGACGAACCTGATTCAATCTGACTTCCTGTAAGGGGTTGTATTTTTTCATAACCAAAAAATCTCCATTCCGCCGCCCTGCCCGGCAAAAAATAAATAAACTTTCTCTTATCCGCAGGGCAAGGAATGATAAGAGATTTTTCGCCCATGTACGTTTCCGGTCGAGGATCGGAAAAACGCAGAGGGCAGTTTTATCCGCCTTCCCCTTTATTATACGGACTGAGGATTGACAAATCAAGAAAAAAAGGATAAAATAGTAGTCAGATATTTAGGTTTTGGAGGGGGCGTCCGTTTGGAATTTCATATTTATGAAAAGGATCTGGATCCGGAATTTCGAATTTATTCTGACAATACGGCAGAAAATATTATCAGTCCCCCGCATATCAATTATTATGCGGAGCTGGTGGTGTGCCGCAGGGGAGAGCTTTTGCTGCGGGTGAATCAAAGAGAGCGGCGGCTGAAGGCGGGAGAGGGAACGCTGATTCATTCCTTGGAGGTTCATGAGTTTTTGCCGGGAAAGGAAAATCTGGTCAGCGTGTTTTGCTTTTCTCCCATTTTGTTCAGCGATTTGCTGGATCAAAAGCCCGCCGGCGATCAGGCAGTAGGAGCCCTTTCGGAGGAGTGCCTCGGTTATGTTTCTTATTTAACCAAAAAAAATTTGCATTATCCGGAGCAGGAGCGGGAAATTCAATTGGTGCTGGGCAGTCTGTTGTATGAAATTCTCTGCTTATCTGCCCGTCCTCAGCGGGAACAAACGCTTGCGGTGTGCCGGGCTGTGACCTATTTGGAGCAGCATTATACCGAACAGATTTCCTTGGAGCAGGTGGCTCGTTTTGCAGGGGTGAACCGGGCTTATGTGAGCCAGATGTTTCCCAAATATTTAAACGGTGTCACCTTTACCCAAGCTCTTAGTCAAATTCGGGTTCACAGAGCGGTGCAGCTGTTATCCCGGGAGTCGGTCACACAGGCGGCACTGGAGTCAGGCTTTGGCAGCGTTCGCCAATTCAACCGGGTTTTTAAGGCGATGACGGGGAAATCTCCTCGGGATTATCAAGGAATATCGTCTGGGGAAACAAAGAAAAAAGTGACAATGGGAGGAATGTTAGCGTGAAACGAAGCAGCGGTGTATTAATGCATATTACCTCATTATTCGGAGAATATTCAATTGGAAGCTTTGGGCAGGAGGCAAAGGAATGGATTGATTTTTTGGCAGACTGTGGGTTTTCCTGGTGGCAGGTGCTGCCCTTTTGTCCCATTGATGAATGCAATTCTCCTTATCAGTCGCATTCTGCCTTTGGGGGAAATCCTTATTTGATTGATTTGCCCCGGCTTTGGCAGCAGGGGCTTCTGACCGAAGAGGAGCTGGAGCGGCAGCGTCAGCAAACGCCTTATTGCTGTGAATATACCAGGTTGTATCATAACCGGTTGGAGCTTTTGCGCACAGCGGCCGGCCGAGCGCAAAACAGGCAGGAGATCATCCGTTGGGCGGAGCAGCACCCCTATTTGCAGCAATTCTGCCGGTTTATGAGCCTGAAGGAAGCCAATCAGAACCGCCCTTGGCAGGAATGGACAGTGCAGACGGGAGACGAGGACACCTTCTTTTTATGGCAGTTTATTCAGTTTCATTTTATGAACCAATGGCAGGAAATCAAAGAATATGCCAACCAAAAGGGAATCCGAATTTTGGGGGACGTTCCCATCTATGTGGCGCTGGACAGCGCGGACGTATGGGGAAACCGGGAGCAGTTTTGGCTGGATGAAAGGGGCATGCCCGAGGCTGTTGCGGGAGTGCCGCCGGATTATTTTTCGCCGGAGGGGCAGCACTGGGGAAATCCGCTGTACCGCTGGGATGTGATGGAGAAAACCGGTTATCAATGGTGGTGCGATCGCATGAAGCATATGCTGACGATGTTTGACGGGGTTCGGCTGGATCATTTCCGGGGATTTGAAGCCTACTGGGCTATTCCGGCCCAAACGCCCTCGGCAAAAAACGGAAGCTGGCAAAAGGGGCCGGGCAGCAAGCTAATTGAAAAGTTTCGCCAGATTGCGGGAGATCGTCTGATTGTGGCAGAGGATCTGGGGGAGATCACCCCTCAGGTGGAGCGGCTGGTGCAGGAAAGCGGCTTTCCCGGTATGCGGGTGATTCAGTTCGGCTTTTTGAATGAGGGGGATTCTCCTCATCGGCCTCATCATTACTGTAACAACACAGTCGCTTATACCGGTACCCATGATAACAACACTCTGCTGGGCTTTTTATGGGAGCTGGAGGCGGATAAAAAGAAAACAATGCTGGAATACTGCGGATATACCGATCCGGACTGGGAGCGGGGGTTTGACAGCGTTGTAAGAACGTTGTTTGCCTCCGGTGCCGGGCTGGTGATTCTGCCTGTTCAGGACTTGCTCAAATATGGATCGGATACCCGTCTGAACATTCCCGGCAAGGCGGACGGAAACTGGCAGTACCGCATGACCCGTGAGCAGCTGCAGAGCATTGATCGTTCCTATTGGCGGCGGCTGAACCAGCTTTATTCCCGGGAATTATGAAAAAAGTGTGAACTTTTGTGTTTCTCTCTTGTGTTTTTGAAGCAGGTACAGTATAATGAAAGTAGTAAAGTGCAAAACACGTAAAAAATAAATTGCACAAACAAAAAATCAGAAAGGTACTGTGAAAAAAGTTTAAAATGCCTAAAAATGAGTACAACAAATAAACCTGACGGCAAAAACTAACTATTCAGTTTAGCGAATTGTCAAGCAATGCGTTTGACAGATTTGGTGCTGCGATAAGAAACATTTTTCTTAGTGATAACTGCGGTTATTGCTATTGATAAAAGAGAAATATGTGCAATCGTATTAAGGTTTTTTGTTGAATTTCCGTTACGGACAAAAACTCTTTCACAGCCTGCTTGTTTAAAGCGGGAATTGTAGCGTTCCACTTCGGTTCTAAGGGCATAAACAGACTTGAAAGCAATTGACTGTCTGTCAATTGAAAGTCTATAATCATCAGGAACAGTAACATACTTTGTGCAACCACGGTTTTTCTTGTCGTTATCCCAGCATTTATGGTTACAAGGGCAACAAGATGTTTTTGAATTATGGGTAGGAATACAGCTTAAATCTGAGTTTATGAACAGTTCAACATAAAATTTAGCTTTGGGTTGTGATGTGAAAAGACGAATGTCTTTTAAAATTTCTTGACGATAGATAAAAACCACTCTCCTTTGTAAGATTTTCTTCAACTATATTATATCAAATCAGAGTAGTTTTTTTCTATACATTATCAAACTATTTTATAGTGATAAGACGGATTTGCCACATCCGTAAAACCGCATAAACTCTATATTTTCAGAGTTTTGCACGTGGCTACAATTATACAGCAAAAGGGAGGTTATTGCTATATTTTTGCAAAAATC
>JAXEOR010000094.1:0-8136 GCA_034117945.1 Clostridia bacterium
CCGAGATTCGCCCCTTTTTACATAAAATTGCAGCTCAGAACCGAGAAATTAAAAGGCAGATGGAGCGGGTGCGGGGGCAGCAGATCAGGCTGCAATTGATTTCTGAAAGAATGAACGAGGGTCTGGCGGTGCTGGACGGTAAGGGACTGCTCCTTTCCGCAAACAAAAGCGGGCTGGATTGGCTGGGCATGAAGGCAGAGGACGTGGGAGTTGCTACGATAGAAGAGGGCTGCCCTGTGAAGGAGGTGCGCCAGGGGGTGTTCCGTGCCGGAATGGGAGAGAGCTTTCATAAAACCTTCCAAAAGGGAGAGCGCATCTGCAGAGTGTTTTGCAGTCCGGTTCTGGAGGAACAGAAGGTAACCGGCATTGTGATTTTGCTGATGGATTGCTCCGAGCAGGAACGAAACGAGCAAATGCGCCGGGAGTTTTCCGCCAACGTGTCTCACGAGCTGAAAACCCCTTTGACCTCTATCTTGGGGTATGCCCAGCTGATCGACTGCGGGTTGGCCAAGGGGGAGGATGTGGTCTCCTTTGCACAGAAAATTGAGAGGGAAAGCAATCGGCTGATTGCGCTAATTAACGATATTATGGCCTTGTCCAGACTGGAGGAACAGCCTGTAAGCGAGGCGCCCTCCCGGGTATCCGTCAAGGCACTGGCAGAACGGGTGCGGGAGCGGCTGAAATCCAAGGCGGAGAAAAAGCAGGTTTCCGTTACGGTGGAGGGGCAGGATTTTACGGTGCTGGGGAACCCCTCCCAGCTGGAAGAGCTGATCGAAAATCTGTGTGACAATGCTATTAAATATAATCGGCCGGAGGGAAGAGTTTTGATTTCTCTGGAGCCGGGGATTCTGAAGGTTTCGGATACGGGCATCGGCATTTCTCAAGAGGATTGCCAGCGAATTTTTGAACGCTTTTACCGGGTGGATAAAAGCCGCTCCAAGCAAATAGAGGGAACCGGCTTGGGGCTATCCATTGTAAAGCATATTGCCCAAAGTCAAAGGGCGCAGGTGTCTGTTTCCAGCCAGCCGGGAAAGGGCAGCTGCTTTACGGTGGTGTTTGATCAAAAGGGAGATGAATCGGAGCAATGAATTATTTTGACATGCATGCGCACAGCAGTTTTTCTCATGATGCCCAATGCAGCATGGAAAGCATGTGCGCCAGAGGGGCAGAAATGGGGCTTTTGGGAGTGGCCTTTACAGATCACTATGATATCCAGGAGGATATTCGGCTGGAGCACATTGAACAGTCGATCCAATCGGCAAGGGCGCTGGGAGAGCAATATGAGGGGCGGCTGAAGGTGCTTCGGGGCGTTGAGATCGGGGACGGTGCGTTTCAAAAAAAGGCTTGGGATGAGGCGGTTTCCCGTCTGCCCTTTGATGTGGTGTTGGGCTCGATACACACCATTCTGACCGGCAGTGCCATTGTGCCGGGCTACAGCGGGTTCCGGTGCCTGAAGTCCTTTGACAGCCGCCAGATACAGCTGTTTTTGACAGGCTATTATCAAAATATGCTGCGGATCGCAGAAGAGATGGATTTTGATGTGCTGACCCATCTGACTCTTCCCCTGCGGTACTTAAACGGATATTTGCATCGTGGCGTTACGCTGGAGAAGCAGTACAAGCAGATTGAGCAGGTGTTAAAAACGGTGATCTGCCGCGGGATTGCGCTGGAAATCAACACCTCCGGAGCGGAAACCGACTGGGGAGAAATCATGCCGGACAAGGAACTGCTGAGCCTTTATTTTTCCATGGGCGGCAGACGGATTACCTTGGGAAGCGACGCTCACACCAAAGACAGGCTGGGCGCAGGCCTGGCAAAGGGCGCGGCTCTCGCCCGGGAAATCGGCTTTACCCATTATTGCTATTATCAAAACCGGAAGCCTGTGGAGGTGAGCCTGGATTGATCCCTTATGCTGTTTTTTTGGATATTGACGGTACCGTGATGCATCACAACCAGGTGACAGATCGGGATAAAGAGGCGATTTTTAAGGCCAGATCGGCAGGACATTTCGTTTTTATCAATACAGGACGAGCCTATTCCTATGTTCCGGATATCATCCGCCATGACCTAAAGGTGAACGGCGTGATTGCAGGACTGGGGGCGGATATCAGAATAGGAGGACGGCAGATCTACAGCAAAACCCTCCCCTTTTCCTTACTGGATCGGGCAGCAGAGCTGCTGGAGGATGTGTGCTTTCTGTTTGAAGGAGAGGACGCTATGTATCAGCAGGGAACCCTGTTTCAAAGCGAGCACAAAGTGATTCAAAAGGGAATTCCTTTCTCTGTGCAGTATCCTCAGGCCAGAATTTCTAAGATGTCACTGTTCGGAACACCTCGAAAAGAGGCGTTAGAAGAGCTGACAAAGGACTTAATGTATTTCCGGTTTCCTCATTACAGTGAAATGGGACGGATCGGTCAAACCAAGGCTACGGGCATGGAGCGGGTGCTGCAGCTGCTGAACATTCCCCGGGAACGGAGCATTGCCATAGGGGACAGTGAAAACGATTCCCACATGCTGCAGGCGGCGGGAATCAGCGTGGCCATGGGGAATGCTCCCGAAAGCTTGCAGCAGCACTGCGATTATGTGACCGAAACAGTAGATCAAAGCGGCGTTGCCTGTGCCATTGAGCGGCTTTTATTCAGCGGTGATGTGGCAAAGAACTGCGTTGGTGAAGCGGGCTAATTCCTTAGGATCCAGCAGAAGCTGGCAGCCTCGCATTCCTGCGCTGACGGTGATTTGAGTAAAATTCATAGCCGACTCCTCCAGATAGGTGGGAAATTTCTTTTTCATACCGATGGGGGAGCAGCCGCCCCGGATATAGCCGGTCAGGGAGAGCAGTTCCTTGACCGGCACCAGCTCCACACGCTTTTCTCCGGCCGCCTGGGCGGCCTTTTTTAAATCCACCTCACAGCAGACCGGAACGCAGAACACACAGGGGCCGTGCTTGTCTCCCCGGGCAACCAAGGTTTTGAATACCTGCTGGGGCGGCAGATGGATCTGGGAAACGATGTGCATCCCGGACAGATCTGATTCATCCACCTCATAATATTTCGGTTCATAAGAAATGTTTGCCTTGTCCAGCTGGCGCATGGCATTTGTTTTGGTCATGATCATTCTCTTCTTTCTGTTCTATTCTGTCATTAGAATTTATTTTGTCTTGTTTTCTTATCATATCACGAATCGTTCCGTTTGTAAAGCCCCGTCCAAGAGAAGAAACGCTCCTTTTTATGACGTTGTACTAATTGCCGAATTTGACGCATATAGTGGAGTAAAGCGTCATAAGGAGGCGGTGGCTTGAACACACAAATCGAAGAAAGAACCATACAGCTGGCGGAATATATTTTAGAGTACAAAGCAACTGTCCGGGATGCTGCCGGAAAATTCGGAATTTCCAAATCGACCGTACATAAAGATGTAACGGAACGGTTGGAGCGGCTGAACCGAGGCTTGTATGAAGAGGTTGCCAAGGTGTTGGCAGAAAATAAATCAGTGCGCCATATTCGAGGCGGCATGGCAACCAGGGAAAAATATCTGAAAAGAAGACAGGAAATGAATCGTTATCAGTAAATAGAAAAGGAAACCGGCAATGAAATCAACCGGTTTCCTTTTCTTCATGACTGAATTGGTTTATCGAATCACCTTGACAGGGCATTTTCCGGCGCAGGTTCCGCAGCCTGTGCATAAAGAATAGTCAATGACCGGCAGAGAGCCGTCCATGGCGATGGCCTGGTGAGGACAATTTTTTTCACAGATGCCGCAGCCCAAACAGCCGGTGGTGCATACCTGCTTGACCTTCATGCCCTTTTCCGGAGAGGAACAATTGATTCTTACCGTTGTTCCGGCCGGGATCAGAGAAATCAAATGGTTGGGGCAGGCCTTTACGCACTGGCCGCAGCCTGTGCAAAGCTGCTCCTGCACCACAGCAATTCCATTATGAATCCGCATGGCACCGAAGGGACATGTCTTTACGCAGGAACCAAACCCCATACAGCCATATTTACAGGCCTTTCCTCCGTTTTGCTGCACTGCCTTTGCGGCTGCGCAGTCCTGAAAGCCGGAATAAACACCCGCCTTTGAGGCTCTGTCGCAATCACCGATACAGGCAACAAAGGCAACCTTTTTTTCTTTTGCCTGTGCTGTTACGCCGCAAATACTGCTGATTTGCTCCACATTGGTGCACATGGGGCAGCCGTTTGGCTGAGCCTTTCCTGCTGCAATGGCATCTGCCAAAGCGTCGCATCCGGCATAGCCGCACCCGCCGCAATTATTTCCCGGGAGCAGCTCTCTGATTTGGTTCGCCTTTTCATTTGGCTCCACATAAAATTTATCCCCTGCAAAATTTAACGCAGCAGCAATGATGATCCCGATGATTCCGATCACAGCTGCGGAAATGATAATCAAATTCACTGTTCTCCCTCCTTACAGCATTCCGGCAAAGCCGTAAAAAGCAATTGCCATCAGTCCGGAGGCTGCCAATGTAATCGGCATTCCCTGAAAGGACTGGGGAATATTGTTGCGGGCAATTCGTTCCCGGATTCCTGCCAGAATCACAATGGCCACGGTAAAGCCAACAGCGGTTCCGAACCCGTTGACAACGCTTTCCACAAAGCCGTAGCTGCTCTGTACATTGGTCAGCGCAACGCCCAGCACGGCGCAGTTTGTGGTGATCAGGGGCAGATACACCCCCAGGCTCCGGTACAGGGCCGGCATTGTTTTTTTTAGCACCAGCTCCACGAACTGCACCAATGCGGCAATGACCAGAATAAAGGCTATGGTTTGCAGAAATTCAAGCCCGCCTTTTAAGACAAACTGATAAATCAAGCTAGTGCATGCTGAGGCGATGGTGATGACAAAAATCACTGCCACTCCCATGCCCGCCGCCGTTTTTACCTGCTTGGATACCCCCAAAAAGGGACACAACCCCAAAAACTGACTGAGTACTACGTTGTTGACAAAGGCCGAAGCCACCAAAAGCAATGCTAAGCCTTTCATATCTGACATCCCTCCTTATTACATGCGCTGCAATCCCCGCAGGAACGAGTCTGTTTTTTTCCTTTTTTTCTGCGCAGTCTGTTTTGCAGAGCCGTCAGCCAGCACAAAACGAAAAATGCACCCGGTGCCAAAATCATAATGGTCACAGGCTGAGCGGAGGCCGGCAGCACTGCATAACCGAACACTTGACCTGCCCCCAGCAGCTCCCGGACGATTCCGATACAGGTCAGCCCAAAGGTAAATCCAAGTCCCATGCCAAGGCCGTCGCACAAGGAAAGGAGAACCTTGTTTTTAGAGGCAAAGGACTCTGCCCGGCCTAAAATAATGCAGTTGACCACGATCAGCGGAATGTAAATCCCCAGGGAGTCATACAAAGAGGGGACAAAGCCCTCCAGCAGCAGCTGAGCCATGGTTACCAGCGATGCAACAATCACGATATATGCCGGAATTCTCACCCGATCCGGAATGATTTTACGCAGCATGGAAATAACAGTGTTTGATAACAGCAATACCGCCGTAGTTGTCAGTCCCATGCCCAGTCCGTTGATGGCGGAGGTTGTGACCGCCAAGGTGGGGCACATGCCCAGCATTTGTACAAAAGTGGGATTTTCCTTAATCAATCCATTATAGATACATTTAAAATATTGTTTCATTTTGCACCTCCCTGCTCCGCTGCCGTAAGAGCGGCATTGACCGCGCTTGTTACCGCCCGGGACGTAACCGTTGCGCCGGAAATGGCGCTGATTTCATTGTCCTGAGTGCTTTCTCCCTTGATTACCTGGAAGGTATCTACCTTCTTGTTTGCAAATTGATCCATAAAGGAGGGCTTTTGGGCATTCATCCCCAAGCCTGCAGTTTCGCTGATGGATAAAAAGGAGATTCCGGTTGTGGTTCCGTCCTGTGCAACGCCTACCACCAGGCTGATATCTCCGCCGTAGCCTTCGTGAGAGGTAACGCAGACAACGGTACCCAAGTCCTCTGTGCCTTTTTTGGCGCTATACAGCTTGTCAACCGTAACGCCCCCCTCCTCTGTTCCAGACCAAGCAATGGGATCAAATTGATCTGCCTCCGGAAACACAGAAAGGTATGCCTGCTGCTCCCGTTTTAAGGTTTGCTGTGCAATGGGCTCCTTGGTCAGCTGATAAAAATATCCCAGCACCAGTCCGGACAGAATGGTAATGCAGGCCAGCACCAACGCCACCTTTGCGTTTTTTTTGTGATCTGCATGGTGGGGCACCCCAGGCTGAGAGGAAACCTCCTGCTGCTGTTTGATCTTTTCTTTTTTTGCTTTTTTCACACCAAAGGCACGGGGAAGGGTTACCTTTTCAATTAAAGGAGACACCATATTTCCAATGATAATCGCAAAGGAAACCCCCTCCGGATTGGCGCCGAAGGCACGGAACAAAGCGGTTAAAAAGCCCAGTAAAATGCCGTACAGAATCATGCCCCGAGGGGTGATGGGGCTGGTCACATAATCCGTCGCCATAAAAATGGCTCCCAGCAGCAGGCCTCCGGAAAGAAGCTGTGCGCAAATCCATTCCGGGCTCCAGCTGCCCAGCATTCCGGAAAACAATGCAAAGGAAGCTAAGTAACAAACGGGAACCCGCCAGGAAATCACCCGGCGCAGCAATAAATACAAGCCTCCCAGCAAAAGAGCCGCTGCGGAGCATTCCCCGATCACCCCCGCAGTGTTGCCGAAAAACAAATCCGAAAGCACAACTGCTTCTCCGTTTCTTATTTGCGCCAAGGGTGTTGCGCTGCTGACGCCGTCAACCAAAAAGGTGTTCATCTGAGCCGCAAAGGAAATAAGCAGAAAGCATCTGGCGGCCAGAGCCGGATTCATAAAATTTTGCCCAATTCCCCCAAACAGCTGCTTGACCATGATAATGGCAAACACGCACCCAAGCAGAGGAATCCAAAGAGGAATCGAAGGGGGCATATTCAGCGCAAGCAGCAAGCCTGTTACGGCTGCTGAGCCGTCTAATACGGTCACCGGCAGCTTCATTGCCTTTTGATAACAAAACTCGCACAACATGCAGCACGCCATGCAGGATATCATCAGCACCAGGGCATACCAGCCAAACCGGTAAACACCCCATGCGGCTGCGGGCGTTAAGGCAATGATCACATCCAGCATCAAAGAGCGGGTTGTTTTGCGGTCTCTCACATGAGGAGACGCAGAAAGCTGTAACAATTCACTCATAATTATTTTCCCTCCTGTTGCGCTTGCCTGCGAAGCTGCAGGCATTTCATTCTGGCTGACGTAATCATTTGAGCCAAGGGACGTTTTGCCGGGCAGGAATAGCTGCAGCAACCGCAGGAAAAACATTCCATCCCATAGCAGCGCTCAAATTCCTCCAGATCTCCATACTCGGCTAGTTCAGCCAGCTTTTGAGGCAGCAGCCGCTCAGGACAATGACTGACGCATCTGCCGCAGCGAATACAGGCCGTGACCGGTGCCTTTGATACATCATCCTGAAGATTTGCCGTAACTGCCGTTGCATTTTTTGTGACCGGTACCTCTAAGGTAGCCAGAGCAGCTCCCATCATGGGTCCACCGGCGATGATTTTTTGAGGGGGCTGGATAAAGCCTCCCGCTTCCTTCACAACCCGACCCAGATTTGTACCCAGTCTTACCTCAAAATTTCCGGGGTTGACCACCGCATCTCCCGTTACGGTAATGATTCTGCGCATCAGCGGAATGGATTCGCAAACGGCATAATAAATTGAGGTAATGGTATCAATATTATGTACAATACAGCCAGCGTCGATGGGCAGCATAGAGGAGTTGATTTTTCTGCCCGTGGCAGTGTAAATCAGCATGCGCTCCGCCCCCTGGGGATACTTGGTGCGGCTGACCTGAATTTTAATCCGTTCATAGCTTTCCGCCAACCTGCGCAGCCCTTCAATGGCCATGGGCTTGTTATCCTCCACACAAATGATCCCCTCTGCGTTCGGGAATAGGGAGAGCAATATTTGAAGCCCAACCAAAATCTTTTCCGGCTTTTCCAGCATGATGCGGTAATCCGATGTCAGATAGGGCTCGCATTCTGACCCATTGATTAAAACATATTCCACCTCATTGGGGTCTTTCACAGAAAGCTTTACATGGGAGGGGAAGCATGCGCCGCCCATGCCCACAAT
>JAXEOR010000095.1:0-5185 GCA_034117945.1 Clostridia bacterium
TGCTGTATCCGGAAGAGGAAATCCCCAAGGACTGAAGGGTTTTAGGCCCTGCAATACCGTCCGCAGCCAATCCGAAGTTGGCTTGATACCGGGTAACGGCGCTTTGAGTCAGGGGGCCGTAAATCCCGTCAATCTGCCCGGTATAATAGCCCAGATTTTTCAGCTTGGTCTGAATACTGATGACCTCGTTCCCCCTGGAGCCGTACCGGGACAGCACCTCAGCAGACTCATATCTCGGAATCAGCAAAACGGTAAACACCGCCAGCAAAAGCAGCAAGGACAGCAATAACCTTTTTTTCATAAAAATACCTCCTTTATACGCATAGTTTATATAAAAGAGGTATTTTTTATGCAAATTTTTTATCTGGCTCTGGTTTGCACCTCAATCAATAGCTTTCCGATAAAGTCATCAATGGGCATGCCTCCCAAATCCCCGTCACGGCGGGAACGAACGGAAACGGATCCGGCCTCCTGCTCCTTTTCACCGGCGATCAGCATATAAGGAACCTTTTCCATTTGTGCCTCTCTGATTTTATACCCGATTTTTTCATTTCTGGTATCATGCTCCACCCGAATTCCTGCGGCCTCCAGCTTGGCGACCAGCTGGGTGGTATAATCAACATAATTCTGGGAAATGGGCAGAACCTTTACCTGAACCGGTGCCAGCCATGCCGGAAAAGCACCTGCATACTTCTCAATCAGCAGCGCCAGCGTCCGTTCGTAGCAGCCGATGGAGGTTCTGTGAATAATATAAGGATTTTTCTTGCTGCCGTCCGAATCCACATATTCCATGCCGAATTTTTCAGCCAGCATCTGATCAATCTGAATGGTGATCAGGGTATCCTCCTTGCCATGGACATTTTTAATCTGAATGTCCAGCTTAGGTCCGTAAAAAGCCGCCTCACCAATTCCGATCCGATAGGGGATTTCCAAATGATCCAAAATCCGCTTCATGGTAGACTGGGCTTCATCCCACTGCTCCGGCGTTCCGATATATTTTTCCCGATCATTGGGATCCCACTGAGAAAACCGGTAGGAAACATCCTCATACAGCCCCAGGGTTTTGAGCATAAACATGGTCAGCTCCAGGCAGCTTTTGAACTCATCCTCCAGCTGATCCGGTCTGCACATCAAATGCCCCTCTGAAATGGTAAACTGGCGAACCCGGATCAAGCCGTGCATTTCCCCGGAGGCTTCGTTACGGAACAGAGTGGACGTTTCGCTGTAACGCAGGGGCAGATCACGGTAGGATCTTGCCCGATTCAGATAAGCCTGATACTGGAAGGGGCAGGTCATAGGGCGAAGGGCAAATACCTCCTTGTCCTTTTCCTCGTCTCCCATCACAAACATGCCTTCCTGATAATGATCCCAATGGCCGGACAGCTTATACAGATCGCTTTTCGCCATCAAAGGAGTTTTGGTCATCTGCCAGCCCCGCTTTTGCTCCTCATCCTCCACAAACCGTTGCAGCAGCTGAATGATTCTGGCTCCCTTAGGCAGCAGAATGGGCAGCCCTTGACCGATTAAATCGGAGGTGGTAAACAGCTCCAGCTCACGACCAAGCTTGTTATGATCCCGCTTTTTGGCATCCTCCAGCTTTTCTAAATGCTCGTCCAGCATGCTCTTTTTGGGGAAGGAAACCCCATACACCCGCTGCAGCATTTTGTTTTTCTCATTTCCCCGCCAGTAAGCGCCGGTGGCGGATAAAAGAGCAATCGCCTTCACAGGCTTTACGTCAAACAAATGAGGCCCGGCGCACAGGTCGGTAAAATCCCCCTGTTTATAGAAAGAAATTTCCTCTCCCTCGGGCAGTTCTTCAATCAATTCCCTTTTGTAGGGCTCCTGCTTCATCAGCTCCAGTGCTTCTTCTCTGGGAAGGGTGAACCGCTCCAGCCGTTCGCCTGTTTTGACAATCTTTTTCATCTCCCCTTCGATTTCCCGCAGATCTTCTGCGGTCAGCGAATGCTCCATGTCAAAATCATAATAAAATCCATTGTCAATGGCAGGGCCGATGGCCAGCTTTGCCTCCGGATATAAATGCTTTACCGCCTGAGCCAGAATATGAGAGGTGGTGTGCCAAAAGGCTTTTTTCCCTCTGTCATCCTCAAAGGTTAAAATCTCCAAAGAGCAATCCTGATCTAATGGGAAGGTCAAATCCACAACGGTTCCGTTTACCGCGCCGGCCACAGCCGCCCGAGACAGTCCTTCGCTGATTTGCTTGGCTGCGTCATAAACAGTGCAGCCTTGTTCGGCCTGCATGACCGAACCGTCCTTTAATGTAATCGTAATCAATTGGGTAATCCCCTTTCCGCACTATATTATCTTCTATTTATTATAAGATTTTTTCCCGATTTTGTCAAGGGATACGCACAAATATCTTTATTGTCCCGGTGAATTTTCAAAGGGAATCCCAAGCCGGGGATAAATTTCTCTTTCCGACTGCAATGAAGCGGGGATGCTCTAAAATCAAAGCGGCCGGATCGTCGAAGCACACATAAGCTATTTTCTCATGAAGATTGGAACGGAATGGGTTGCAATTTTGTTTGTTTTTTACATTGATTTTTCTGGGAAACTGTGGTATGATAAAAAAGAAAACAGAATATGTTCACACAAAGTGTCTGTTATGCTGCAAAGGGCGGTATCTGCCAAGGCATAATCGGTGGAAAGGGAATGGGGTGAGAATCCCCTGCGAGGACTGTCGGTGTGTGCGTCGAAGGTTTTTATGCTCGTCGGTGAAAGCCGGTCATTGGGAAACCGAGAAGGCAGAGCATAGAAATGCGAGGTGATCGGATCACCTTATATGGCGCAAGTCACAAGACCTGCTTTGATGTTATCCCGTAGGTGCTTGCATAGGGGTAATGTTTTTGTCTGCGCTTAGGCCGGTTTCTTTTTGCAGATCGGCAAAAGGGCTTTGCTTTAGTGCGGCCAAATTGTGACTCATCACAGGAACACTCAGCTGTGGTAATTTTAAAAATTGCCGCAGTTTTTATTTTTGCGGTAAAATCCGTGGTCGGTCATGGGATCGAAAAGAGAATGGCGGATCGGCCGATTTCTCTGAAAAAATAAGCTTAGGAGTGAGTGAGGGTGAACATCAAACGGATTTTATGCTTTGTTTTCGGGATACTTTTGATTCTGGGAACGGTTTCGGCAGCCTTTGGGGCGGAACCCAATGGGGAGGTGCTGGTGCAGCAGGAACTGGGAGCATCCTTCGGAGAACTGGAACTGTCCGGCGAATTGTCTATTCAGGGACAGGCCTATGTGGGAGGTGCTCTCACAGCGGTTTATTCCGGTGATGAGACGGTGACGTATCAGTGGTATCGGGAGGATGAGCCGATAGAAGGCGCCGCTGAGGCTAGCTATACCGTGGATATCAGTGACATTGAAAGCGAGCTGAAGGTTGCTGCCTTTGCTGATGGATACGGTTCTAAAACAGCGTCAGCCGGAAGGGTTCCCAACTATGTTGCCTTTGATGTGCAGCCGGAGGAGGCTGCGATTACGGTGACAGACAGCGCAAACAAAGAGTGGCCGGGAGAGGAGGGCTTTTATGCTCTGCCTGTGGGTGATTATACCTACAAGGTATCTGCTCAAGGTGAGTATGAGGAGGTTTTGGGAGGCTTTTCCGTGCCCTATACCGATAATGACGGTATGATTTCGGTGATCCTCCCTGTGAAAACCTATGACATTTCTTTTGCGGTAACCCCTTCTGACGCTGTAATTACGCTGCAAAAAGACGGAAAAGAAGTGGGGCCGGTGACAGCCGGAGCAAAACAGTATCGGTTGCCCAAGGGAGACTATACTTATTCCGTTTCCGCTTTTGGCTACGAGAGCAAAACAGAGCAGGCTTTTTCTGTTTCGGGAGCGGAAACGAAAAGCATCGTATTAGATAAGCTGGAGTGGTATGACACAGCCATTTCGATTGCCAAGGAGGCAGGGGGGCCGGATACAGAGCCTATTGTTGTTGTGCGGGATTCCTCCGGCATTGCCCGCAGCTATGAGCAGGGACTTCCTACAGGGGATTATACCTATTCTGTATCCTGCGGCGGATATCAGTCCATAAAGGGCAGCTTCTCGGTGGAGGATAGGGCTGTTTCTGTGCAAGAGACGCTATCACTTCAGAGGGCATGGGACGGAGCAACCGTGACCGAGCCGAACAGGGATGCAGATGATGCCTATCTGATCGGCAGCCCGGCAGAGCTTTGCTGGTTTGCGGCAAATGGGGCTTTGGATGCAGACGCCAGACTGATTGGCGATATTACTTTGAATGAGGATATGTCTGCAGATGAGACTGAGTTGTGCCAATGGACGCCCATGGGAACCTCCTCAAAGAAATATGCCGGCAGCTTTGACGGCGGCGGATATACCGTCTCTGGCGTCTATGTTCGCCATGAGGCCAACGGTGCGGGCTTCTTTGGCTATATTGACACCAGTGCCGAGATTTCCAATCTGACAGTAGATGGTAAAATTATTGGCACAAAAAATTATACGGGCGGTATTGTAGGGGACTGCTACGGCAGGGTGACCAACTGCCACAATCTTGCCCAAATTCAGGGACATCAATATGTAGGCGGTGTGGTTGGCGATTTGGAGAACAAAACAGGTTCTCCCTCGTCAATGAAAAACTGTTCTAACCGAGGGGATGTTACGGCATCCGGCCATACGGCAGGCGGGGTTGTGGGAAGAATTGATTCCGCCTCCGCCAGTGCGGTAAAGGGCTGTTATAACACCGGATCAGTCCGGGGAACAACAAAGGTAGGCGGAGTCGTCGGGGATCAGTATGCCTTTGGCAGCGGCATCTGCGATGTTTACAACGTTGGCTCTGTCACAGCGGATACCGGCTATGCAGGCGGAATTTTAGGTAATTTCCGCTCCGGAAAATTAGAAAATGCTTATGAGGCCGCTGAAATCATCGGTGGAAATGATGCGGCAAAGGGCAAAATTGTGGGGGTTCTGGAGGCGGCTGGCCAGCAAAAGAGCTTTTTCCATGTTTATTATTTAGCACAGCCTGCCTTTGGTGCTGTAGCCAATCTGAACGGCTGTACCGTTCAGTCCGGCGAGGCGGAAGGCAGAACCCAGGAGCAGCTGCAGCAATCGGCAGCCGATCTGGGAGATGCTTTTGGGGAGGATCAAACCAACAGCAACGGCGGATATCCTGTTTTGAAATGGCAGACCGGAGAAGAGACCTCCC
>JAXEOR010000096.1:0-2639 GCA_034117945.1 Clostridia bacterium
AAGCAGTGTCCTCCCAGCCCTCGCCCCGGCCGTTGGCACATACCCGGCCATAATTTTCAATTCCAGCCGCCTTCATATCAAAGGCCATAATCTTGGTTCTTGCGTTTTTGTCCACAATACGGTTCAGCACTGTTTCGTCCGTTACCTTTTGAAAACCACTGTAATCCAGCTTGGTTGCACCGCTGATCACAACTTCTTCATCCATATACCCTCGAATTGTCAAACCACTGTCTTTTTCAGTCAGTTCCAAACTTTCACTCACTTCATAAATACCGCCCCGCAGCGCAATCACCGCCCCTTCTCCGGCTTTTCGTGCCAGATCTCGGGCACGGGCCAAGGTTGCTACCGGCTGATCAATGGAGCCGTTGCCGCTATCGTCTCCGTCCGTGGCAACAAAGATCATCTTATCCGTCTGATCTGCCGCCGCTGCGCTCACTGCCGTCCCCAAACACAGCAGGCAGGCAAGTAATAATAAAACGATTTTTTTCATCCTTCATTCTCCTTGTCTAATATGATTGGTTATTCTCCTGTAAATTCCCGGGAAGGTGTTCCGGTAATTCTTTCGCCCTCTGTGTCCAAATAAGGCGTTAGAGTGCATGCTTTTTGTGAAATTCCTTCTCCGAATACCCGAAAAGCAAATTTCCCGCCGGCATTTTGTAGCGCCTCCCAGGGGGCACCCGTCATCACGCCGGGCAGATCCAGCGATTCTGAACCAAAGCTCAGCTTCATTCCATAGCCGGTAATCGATTCCGGCTGAGAAATGGTTGCATACACCGTATAAGCTGTGTACTGCCGCCCCTCGTCGTCAGTCATCTGCGTGACCCCAACGGGAACATCTGCGGTAATGATTTCCGGCTTTGCCGGTGTTTTTTCCTGGAACTCTACAGTAATTTGCGTATCGCCGCTGATAGCAGCTTCAAACTCATTGTTGGCGTTTAAGGTAGGATAAAGTGTTTCACCGCCGCTGGCCACAGAAACCGTTCTCACTTCATACCCCTCATCCGGAACCACCTGATAGGTATAAGTATCGGCAGCTAACGCTTCGCTGTCTGAAACAACAGCTCCGTTTCGCTTGAGGGCGCCCCCTTCCCCTACCGTATAGGTAACAGAATAAGAAGAGGGTGCTTCAACTGCAATGGCAATCTCGTCAAGATAGAAAGGAACGGTGTGATCGGCGCTGCCATGGTAGCTGGTTACATAAGCAAGATCCGTTGCCGTTCCGCCGCCGTAGGGATAGCCCTGGGTTACCACACTTTCACCGTCAACAAACAAATCAAAGGTTCCGGCCGCAGAATCCAGCTCCACCCGCAGCGTGTGCCAAAGGCCAAAGGCAAGAGACGGTCCCAAAGGACTCACATTATTGGCTCCGTCCTCTGTTTTTTTGTAAACCGGCCGAATGTTAAACCCGGTATCGGTAGAATTTCCTATGGTAATCATCACCAGACTCTTCTTATTTGAATTGTAAAGATCGAAAAATTTGATAGAGCCGGAAGCCGCCTCCTTTGTGTCATACTTGAATTTTCCGGTAAATACGATATTGCCGCTGTAGGCCTGATCAAAGGTCACCTGTGCGCTATTTGTGCTTCCCGGAGCGGATTTTAAAATCCCGTTTTTTGTTCCGTCCGGGGTGTAAGAATCGCCGTCTTCCTCTACAATCGAAAAACCGTTTAAGGTAACAGTGGAAAGATCCCAGTCAAAGCTTTGACGGAACGCAAAGAAAGCAGGCTGATCCACCGTCAGGACATAGGTTTTTTTCGTTCCGTCCTGAGCGGTCACACACACAACGTCTCCGGTTTCTATGTAACCGGTACGGCGAGTGGTGCCGTCCGCCTGATAAACAGCGGCGGAAGCGTAATTTGCCAGCGTAACATTGGCCAAAACATCGACAGGCGTGCTTTTTTCCGCAATCCCGCTGATACCGTTATCCGAAACGGTATAAACAGAGGAGGTCAGGGTTGTATCAGAAGACAATGGCACCTCCTGATAAATCGTTACGTTATCAATTAGGAAGGAACCGTCTGCATCCCCATTGGTACTGGTAATGCTACTGAAAGAAAAATTCTGCAGCTTGGTTGTTTCGGTTTCTGCTAAAATCACAGAATCGTCAACAGCCATAGCAATGGTTCCTCTGTCAGAATTCACAGTCACTTTTAGATGATGCCAGGTTTGATATGCCAATTTCATACTGCTGATATTGGAATTGACATTACCGCCTTCAGAATTCACATAATTATATCGAATTGTGTAACCATCACCAGAAAAAGTGCCGCTTGTAAACATAAACATACCGTCGTTTAATTGGGCAAATTTAAATCTTCCGGCGCCAGTCCCGGAGGACTTTGCATCCACTCGGAAGTCCATCTCGAAAACAAATTCCCCTTGATAGCTTGCTTCGAAAGACACTTTTGCCTTCTTTCCGGCGCTTCCACCGATTCTCAAGGCACCGTCTCCGGCTGTGAACTCCTCCGTTGAGGTGTCGGCATTATCCTGGGGACGGGATACTATGGACATTGTGGAACTGTCCCCAAATGTCACGCCCTCAGGCGATGCGCTGTTAAAATCCTGGGTGTATAAAATCACCTTTTCTGTTGCCCCAAATACAGAGGTCAGGCAAGAGATGAGCAGCAAAGCTGTCAATA
>JAXEOR010000097.1:0-7653 GCA_034117945.1 Clostridia bacterium
AGCTGCCGGCGGTACACCGCTCCGCTCTGCTGCGCCTCCAGCAAGGAAAAAAACAAGGTCTTAATGCGTTTTGCATTTCCGCCCTCCGGAGTGAGAACGCAGCAGGAAAACAGGCCGTCTAACAAGGGATGCAAAACATCAGGCAAGGAATCCTCTGTAAAATACAGAGCAAAACGGCTGTGGGGCTCTGATGACAGAGAGGTTGTTTTGTGCAGCACCTTTTTGGATAAAAGAACCACATCTCCCCTTTTTACAAGATACTGTCTGCTGTCAATAAAATAGGTTCGGTTGCCTTCCAGCAAGTAATAAATTTCATAATGATCATGAAAATGAAGGGATTGCATGCTCCATGCAGTCCTTCTTTTTGCATATTCTATCACAATCTCATGCTGATCTAACATATTATCTGCTTTCAAATCAATCACCTGCCTTGTTTCTATTGTAACACAAATCCGCTGAAGGATCAATAATTTCTTGTTTTTCTAAAAAACAGGCAATATTTTTAAGGAAATCTTTAAAAAAATGCGCTATACTAGCCGTGAACAAAAAATTCTTTATGGAAAAACAAAAGAAGGGATATTTTTATTATGGAACAGTCGCACCAAGTAAAAATCGCATATTTAGGCGGAGGCTCCCGAGGATGAGCCTGGAAGCTGATGAGCAATCTGGCGAGTGAGCCGGCCATTTCCGGAAGTGTGTTTCTATATGATATTGATTACGAGGCGGCAAAGGCAAATGAAATTATCGGAAACCGTATTCCTCAGAACTGCCCGGGAGCCAATCCGATCCGTTACAAAGCGGCAGAAACAATGGAGGAGGCTCTGACAAATGCCGATTTTGTGGTCATTTCCATTTTGCCGGGCACCTTTGATGAAATGGAGTCTGACGTGCATGAGCCGGAGGAATACGGCATTTATCAGTCTGTAGGGGATTCCACCGGTCCCGGAGGAATCCTGCGGGCGCTGCGAACCCTCCCCATGATGGAGGAATTCGCTTTGAATATCAAACAATACTGCCCCAATTCATGGGTCATAAATTATACCAATCCAATGAATCTGTGCGTGGGAATGCTGTATCAGACCTTCCCGGAAATCAAGGCCTTCGGATGCTGCCATGAAGTATTCGGCACCCAAAGCTTTTTGGCAAGAGTGGCAGAAGAGGAGCTGGGTCTTGGTAAAATCAAGCGGCAGGATATCGAGGTGAACGTGGTGGGCACCAATCATTTTACCTGACTGACCCAGGCACGGTATCGGCAAATCGATCTGTTCCCTGTATATGAGGCCTATTGCAGAAAGCACGCAGAAGAAGGGACAGAAGAATATCATCCTGAAAACCCCTTCACCTGCGGACAGCAGATAAAAATGGATCTCTTTTTGCGCTATGGCGCCATTGCCGCCGCAGGAGACAGGCATTTAGCGGAGTTTTGCCCCGGAGACTGGTATTTGAAGGATTCCGAAACCGTAAGTCAATGGAAATTCAGCTTAACCCCCGTTTCCTATCGAAAGGAAGATCTGAAAAAACGCCTGGAGGAAAGCCGCAGACTGTGTGCAGGAGAAAAGCCTTTTGTGTTGAAGCCTTCCGGAGAGGAAGGGGTTGCGCAAATCAAGGCGCTGATGGGACTGGGAGATTTGGTGACAAACGTCAATCTCCCCAACCGAGGGCAAATTCCCAATTTGCCAATGGGAGCCATAGTAAAAACCAACGCTGCCTTTGCATCATATTCTGTCCGTCCCTTGTTGGCAGGAAACATGCCTCAGGATCCCCTTGGACTGACCATGCCTATTGTTACCAACCAGGCGCTCATACTGGAGGCTGCCGCAACCCATCGTCCGGCTCCCGCCTTTTCCGCCTTTTGCAAGGATCCCTTGGTGCGGCTGTCCGTTCCTGAAGCAAAAAAACTATTTGACCGTATGGTTTCTGACACCGGTCATTATTTAGGAGATTATCAATGAAACAAATACAGGAAGTATATACAAAAAAACAGCGGCCTGTCAAGGTGATTCAGTTTGGAGAAGGCGTATTTTTGCGGGGCTTTTTTGACTGGATGCTGCAACAGTTAAACGATCAGGGGCTGTTTTGCGGCAGCGCTGTGGTAGTCAAGCCCACCTCCTCACAGGGCAGAATCAAGGAGTTTGAAGATCAGACCTATCTTTACACCAACCTGATTCGTGGCACAGCCGGAGAACAAAGGCAGGTTGTGGATGTGCTGGATCGAATTGTTCATCCCTATCGGGATTTTGACGCTTTTTTGGATCTGGCAAAGTTGCCTCAGGCTCGGTTGATTGTGTCAAATACCACCGAGGCGGGCATTGCCTTTTGCCCCTCCGATTCCTTTGGGGATACTCCCCCTTCCTCATTTCCCGCAAAGCTGACCCGGCTGCTGTATCAACGATATTTACTGGGGCTGGAGGGCTTTTGGATTTTGCCCTGTGAGCTGATCGAGAAAAATGGGGATAAGCTGCGGGAGCTGGTGCTGCAATATGCCGCCCTTTGGGGGCTGGAACAAGGGTTTGCCGACTGGGTTTTGCAGCATAACAAATTTTGCAACACACTGGTGGATCGCATTGTATCCGGCTTTCCAAAAGAGTCAACCCTCCCCTATCTTGACAGCTTTTGCAACAGCGCAGAAGCCTTCCATTTTTGGGCGATTGAAGGCGGAAACGGTCTTTTTTCGGAGCTTCCTCTTGACCGGGGAGGACTGAATGTAATTCTAACAAAGGATTTGACCCCCTATCGGGAACGAAAGGTGCGGATCCTGAACGGAGCCCATACCGTCCTTGCCTGTCTGGGCTTGAACGAGGGGCTGAAAACAGTGAAGGATTGTATGAATCACCAAGTGATTTCCGACTTTGTGGCTCGCTACATCCAACAGGAGGCAATCCCAACCGTGCCGCTGCCTCGGCAGGAATGTGAAGCCTTCTGGACAGATGTGCAGCAGAGATTTCAAAATCCCTATCTGCACCATGCGCTGTCTGCCATCTCCTTAAACAGCGTGAGCAAATTTCGGGTGCGGATTCTGCCTGTTATTTTGGATTTGGAACAGCATGGCAAAAAAGCTGAATTAGGATTCCAGGCCTGGGCGCAGCTAATCCGTTGGTACAAAACAGGAGAGCCCCGGGATGAGGAGACGGTGATCCACCGGATCCGTCAGAGCAGCCTGGAGCAAATACTATCCGACGTCAGCCTTTGGGGCGGTAATTACAGCAGATTTGCAAAGGATCTGCAAGCAAACTTATAACAGGAAAGGAAGGGTAGCTGTGATTCAAATTCATCCGAGAGATACTGTGGAGGTTGATCCCTATACCGGGCATAAATATGCCTTAAAGCCGATCTCCCCGGGAGAACCGGTTATCAAATACGGCTTTCCCATCGGGATTGCCACAGCCTCCATTGCCAAGAGGGAATGGGTGCATACCCACAATCTGAAAACAGCCTTGCAGGAGGGCGGTCAGTACCACTATCAACCCAGCCATCATCAGCTGCCCCCTGGGCGACCAAAAGATACCTTTCTGGGCTATCGTCGGGAGAACGGTGAGGTAGGCATTCGCAATGATATTTGGATTTTGCCCACTGTGGGGTGCGTGAACCAGCTTGCACTTGCTCTAGCAAGAGAAACAGGCGCTTTCGCCTTTCCTCACCCATACGGCTGCTCTCAATTGGGAGAGGATTTGGAAATGACCAAAACAATTCTGTGTGCCTTGGCCGGACATCCTAATGCGGGTGGAGTTTTGATTCTGGGCTTAGGCTGCGAAAACAACAGGATCCAAGAGCTAGGACTGACCCCCTCCCCTCGCCTGTCCTGTCTCAATGCACAGGACTGCCAGGATGAAATGGCTCAGGGGATTGCCACAATCCAAGGCCTCCAGCGCCATGCCGCCCGGGATCAAAGAAGGGCAATTCCGGTCAGCGAACTGAAAATCGGCCTCAAATGCGGCGGAAGCGACGGTCTGAGCGGCATCACAGCCAACCCTCTTGTAGGGCGGATATGTGATCAAATCGTGGAACAGGGGGGCGGATGCATTCTGACCGAGGTGCCGGAAATGTTCGGAGCAGAAACCATTCTGATGAATCGCTGCGAAACAGAGGAGCTGTTTTTCAAAACAGTGGATATGATTCAGCGGTTTCAGACCTATTTCATCCGTCACGGACAGCCCATCTGGGAAAATCCCTCACCCGGAAATAAGGAGGGAGGCATTACAACCCTGGAGGAAAAATCTCTTGGATGTATCCAAAAAGGAGGGCAGGCGCCGGTAACGGATGTGCTCCGGCCTGGTCAGCAAGCCACAAAACGGGGATTATCCCTGCTGTATGGCCCGGGAAATGATCTGGTAAGCATGACTCTTCTGGCCGCGTCCGGCGCCCATATGATTTTGTTTACCACCGGCCGGGGAACTCCTGCGGGAAGCTGTGTTCCCACCTTGAAAATATCCACCAATTCTGCCTTGGCCGAACAAAAGCCGGGCTGGATTGACTTTAACGCAGGCGGCCTGATAGAGCAAAGCAGCTGGGAGGCAGAGGCAGGCCGTTTGTATCAGCTGATATTAAAAACCGCAAATGGTCAAGAAGCAAAGCACGAACAAAAGGGATATCGGGAAATTGCCATTTTTAAGGATGGGGTTACTCTATAAGCCCTGTCTGCGGCAACCAAAACAAAAACCTCCTGAAGAAACCCGGCGGCTCAGCCCATCGATTTCTTCAAGAGGTTTCATTTTTTTAAGATTAAATAACACACAATAGGATAACAATGATCCCAAGAACGATCCGATACCAGCCAAAAATTTTAAAGTCATGCTTTCTGACATAATTCATTAAAAAGCGTATAGACGCGAGAGAAACCGCAAAGGCAACCGCCATCCCGATCAACAGAGCCGCAATTTCCCCGCCCTGGAATGCAAAGCCGAATTTCAGCAGTTTTACCAGGCTGGCCCCCAGCATGGTCGGCACAGCCAAAAAGAAGGTAAATTCCGCAGCAGCAGGCCGGGACACTCCCAAAAGAAGAGCGCCGATAATGGTTGCTCCCGAACGGGAGGTGCCGGGAATCATGGATAAGGCTTGAAACAGGCCGATCAGAATTGCTGTTTTGTAGCTGATCCCGCCCATATCCGTCACCCGGGGAGAGCGCTTCTTGTTCCAATTTTCAATTAGAATGAACGCAATACCGTAAACAATCAGCATCAGGGCAATGGTAGGCGGATTTCCGAAATGCTCCTCTAAAAAATCATCAAACAAGACCCCCAGCACCGCCGCCGGAATACACGCCACTGCCACCTTTACCCACATCCAGAAAATATCCTTTTGAAATACCGGGGTTTCCCGCAGCCGGAAGGGCCACATTTTATTCCAAAAAAGCACAACAACCGCCAGAATTGCCCCCAATTGAATGACCACAAAAAACATTTCCTTGAAGGCTTCGCTCATATGTAGTGTTAAAAATTCGTCCACCAAAAGCATATGTCCGGTGCTGCTGATGGGCAGCCATTCTGTAATTCCTTCCACAATTCCTAAAAAAACAATCTTCAAAAGCTCCACAATCGTCATACTGCCACTCCTTTTTGCAACCAGCCAGTTACGTTTCATTGATGAAAAACAGAAAAATCCGTACAAACACTATTTTATCAAGCATTTATGCGGATTTTTCATTTGGTGGGGATAGCAGAGCTCGAATCTGCGACCTCTTGCATGTCAAGCAAGCACTCTAACCAACTGAGCTATACCCCCATGTCTTTTTCATTATAGCATAAAGGGTATAAAATGTCAAGCAATTTGCAAAAATTTCATATGATTTTGTTTCGGTCGGAATTTTTGAAAAAAAAAGGAACAAGCATAACTTGTTCCGACATGGTGGAGATAAGCGGGATCGAACCGCTGGCCTCTTGAATGCCATTCAAGCGCTCTCCCAGCTGAGCTATACCCCCACGCACCAACAACAAATATTATAGCATACCTGATCAAAAAAAGCAATACCTTTTTTGAAATTTTCTAAATTTTTTCTGATCTCTTTCTACGCTGTACATTTGTCCAATTTCTTTCTAAAAAAGAAATTCGGGATCCATCCTTTTTGATGAATCCCGAATCCAGCAAAATCTATTTGGCTGTCAAGCAGCCTGCTTGTATAAAAGTGGAGATAGGGGAAAATAATTACAAAATTCTTTTCAGAATCGCTACCGCCTGGGCGCGGGTTGTGCAGGCCAGCGGTGCAAAGCTTCCGTCGGTCATTCCGGAAATGATGCCCGCTCCCACAGATTTTTCCACATAGTCCTTTGCCCAAGGCTGAATGTCAGACGCATCCGTAAAGGAAAGCTCCTTTGATGTGGCTTCTTTTCCAAGGAATTCATATGCCTTTACAGCGATGACCGCCGCTTCCTGGCGGGTAATGGTATCCTCAGGACGGAACTTACCATCATAGCCCTGAATCAAACCAGCCTCCGCCGCCAGGTTTACATAAGAAGTATACCAAGCGCCCTGCTCCACATCCTCAAAGAATCCTTGAGGATTACCGGTTAGCTTCAATGCTTTCACAATCAGGGTTGCAAATTCTGCTCTGGTGATTTCCCGGTCCGGTTCAAAGGTGGTTGCGGTCACACCGGCCACAATTCCTTTTTGATACAGATCATTAATATCCTTCTCTGCCCAATGACCGATAATATCGGTAAAGGAAGAAGCTTCTGTAGGCTGCTCTGTTCCCTGATTGATGGCTCCGGTATAAATACCGCCGGAACTGCCGCCGCCGTTTCCGGGAATTACAGGCTCTACAGTGGGAACCGGCGAGGGAGAAGGCTCGGTGATTTCATAAGAAACCAACTCCGTCAGCAGCTTAGTGTAAATCACTGCATCGTTCCCTTCCGTTGTTCTGTAAATTGTCACGTTAGACAAGTCTCCGCTGGATGGCACGGTCTTCACAGTTGTGTAAGTGCCTTGCTCATTCAAATATGCGATTCTGGCACTCTTTTGCCCGGTCAACACAATTTTCACCCACTGATCCGCCTGTACGGGAACGCTGCTTCCCAAGGAATAAACCTCTTTCGGTTTTGCAGATGAGGCAGACGTGCCGGAAGGAGAATCTCCCTTTACCGGCAGCTGCAGCTCGCCGTTCCAATTTCGGCCTGTCAGTACAGTACCGGCAGCCAGTTCCATGGTCACTCCGTCCGCTTCACTGCGGATTTGCGGTACCAAATTCTCTCCCGGTGTCATCTTCAACACCGGCTTTCTCACACCGGCATTGATGATAAACTTCAACTCCGGCACCCAATCAATCATGTCTACCGCCTCATCTTGGGTAAAGATTTTTACCGTGCCCACAGCATCCTTCAATTCCTGATACAAATCCTCCAAAGAAGCGGCTGCTTTTTGCGCTCCGTCTGTAGAGGTGTATTCGCTGTCAAATATCTTTTGGCTGTTTTCCACCTCTTTTTTCAGTGCCTCCAGCTGTTCTGCCGGATACTGACCATATTCTGTTCCGGCTTCTGCATCTTGAAGCAAAGCATTTGCCGAGTCAATGGCCTGTTTCAGTTCGGTTTTATCCACATTGATCGGAGATACGGTCACTGTAGTTCCCGGACTGTTCACAAAACCAATATACCCCTCCTTGGAAACCAGTCCCGAAAGGGCTTTGGTTTCATCAAAGAGAACCTCTCCGTTCACCGTCATCACAAT
>JAXEOR010000098.1:0-10409 GCA_034117945.1 Clostridia bacterium
TAGGAGTACTTACCGCCTTTGCCAGCAGATCATTGTTCAGCACAGCCCGGGAAAGAATCGCCATATCCTGGGCAGTGCTCACCTGATTTTCATCAAAAATACCGGAGGCATTGACAAATCTGGTATGCTCCATGCCCAGCTCCTGAGCCTTTTGATTCATCAACTCCACAAAGGCCGCCTCGCTCCCTGCCACGTGCTCCGCAAGCGCAACTGCGGCGTCATCTGCCGAAGGCAGCAGCATGGCATACAGCAGATCCTGCACCGAGGCCTGCTCTCCCACCTCTAATTCGATGGTGCTGTGCTGATACACATCAATGGTGTCGAGCACCGTTTGGGAGACCGTTACAATATCGTTCATATCGCACCGCTCCACCACCAAAAGAGCTGTCATCATTTTGACCAGATCGCCGGGGTAGGCTTGCTTTGTGCTGTTTTTTTCAAACAAAATATAGCCTGACTGCAGATCCATGACAATGGCATTGGGTGCGGTAATGGAGGAAAAATCCTTAGGCTTTTGCTCCTTTTTGCTGTCTGCCTCGTCAGAATCCTCCTGACTTTGAGAAGTACTGCTCTGACTTGTCTCGGTGGTTTCGTTTTCTGCAAACACAGAAAAAGCAGCCCCCAATGCCACAACGAAAGACAGAAAAATTGCAATCCATTTTTTATTCATATCAGTCACCTCACCGATGATACCCAGGATACAAGGAGGGGAACCTCATATGACCCCATCCTTCTTCATAATAAGTATAACAAAAAAGTCGAATCATGTAAAGAACTGCAATATTACAATTCTATTGCTTTTTTGTTAAGAAAGGCTGCACAGACCGAAAAAGACCATGGCCTTTTGAATCTGCTCGTTCCAGCAGCGCCACAGGTGATCTCCTTCGCTTTCAAAAAAGCTGTAATCATAATCCAGCGATTCCATCAGCTTTTGAAATTCCTTATTTTCCTGATATAAAAAATCAGAAGTGCCGCACCATTGATAAATTCTCGGCTTTTGAGGCGCTTTTTCCGCCTTTTTCGCAAGAGTGAACAAATCCAGCCCATCCCAGTCGGGATCGTGACCTAAGGTGGCAGTCATTTGAATCAACTCATCTGAACGCTTGCGCACATCGCAGACAGAGGAAAAGCCGGCAACGCCGCCATACCGCTCGGGATAGGTCAGGGCCGTTTTCAAAGCCCCGTATCCTCCCATGCTGAGGCCTGCAATGAAGGTATCCTCCCGCTTTTCACTGACCGGAAACATAAACTGAATCCATTCGGGCAGCTCCTGTGTCAAATAGGTAAAATAGTTTTCCCCGTAAGCCGTATCTGCATAAAAGCTTCTGCCCCCGTCCGGCATCACCACAACGGTGGATTCATTTCTCACAAAAAGCTCCACAGAGGAATACCGCGACCAGCAGGAGGCATCGTCGCTCAAGCCGTGAAGCAAATAAAGAACCTTCAGGGGCTGCTCCACAGGAGCATTCGGCGCAAGAACGTGAATACAGCTTTCCTTTCCCAATGCAGATGATTTTCTTTCAATTGTTAAATGAGCCATTTTCTTTTCCAAACCTTTCTGCCCGCAAAAAATGAATCCGATCATGCTCCGTTCTTACTGCGGGCAAATAAGACCCATGAGTACACCAGCAGGCATTCCGCCCGGGATGATCGGTTATTGCCTTTCTTTTATTCCTCAATGCAAGGCCTCGTCCATCATATTCTGAACCGCCTTCATTAAGCCAATTTTGGCGGTTTCATAGGTTAACCCCCCCTGGACATAGGCAATATAAGGCTCCTTAATGGGAGCGTCTGCGCTCAGCTCGCTGGTTGCCCCCTGCACAAAGGTTCCCGCAGCCATAATCACCTGGTGCTGGTAACCCGGCATTGCCCAGGGCTGAGGAGCCGCAAAGGAATCCACCGGAGACCCCTTTTGAATTCCCTGGCAAAAGCTGATCAGCTTTTTTTCATCCTCAAAGCGAACCGCCTGAATGGTACAATATCTGGGTGCGCCGAAGGAAGGATGCACAGCAAAGCCCAAATCCTCCAGCACCGCCCCACAAAGAGCGGCTGTTTTGAGATTCTGCGCAACCGTATGCGGTGCCATAAACAAGCCTTGATACAGACTTCTGTTATTTCCCAGCGTAGCCCCCTCGTGCCGGCCGATACCGGGAGCCGTCAGCCGATAGGAGGCCAGCTCCACCAATGGATGCTTTCCCGCTATGTAAGCCCCGCCCGGTGCCAGACCACCGCCCGGATTTTTAATTAAGGAGCCCGCAATCAGATCCGCTCCAACTTCCAGCGGCTCCTGCTCCTCCACAAATTCTCCGTAGCAATTGTCCACTGCGCAAATGCACTTTGGAAACTGCTCCTTCACTGCCCTGCAAAACCGGCCGATGTCCTTATTGTTTAAGGAATCCCGCCAGCCATAGCCCTTTGACTTTTGCAGCCACACCACCTTAACCCGCTCGTCCATCTGCGCCAGCACTCCGGGAATGTCCAGCTTTCCCTCTGCTGTCAGCTCCGCCTGACGATATTCCACACCAAACTCCTTCAAGGATCCACTTCCCTGACCGCTGATGCCGATGACCTCCTCCAGGGTATCATAGGGCTTTCCGGCGGCGGACAGCAGCACGTCTCCCGGCCGGAGCAGCCCGTACAGACAAAGAGCCAGGGCGTGAGTTCCGGAAACGATGCTGTGACGAACCAGCGCATCCTCTCCGCCGAACACCTCCGCATAAATTTTGTCCAGCGTTTCCCGACCCAGATCGTCATACCCGTAACCGGTGGTGCTGCCGAAATGGGCGTCACTAACGCCGTTGTTCCAAAAGGCCTGCAGCACCTTGGCAGCGTTGTGTTCCGCCCTTCTTTCAATTTGATAAAATTGCTCTGTCAGCCTTTGCTCCGCTCGGTCAAACAGCTGAGCGGTTCGTTCTGAAATTCCCAATCCCGATAAGTAACTCATATTTCTCACCCTTCATACTGAAAAAGACGGCGCAGATTTTGCGCCGCCCTTTTTTAATTTGCAGCATATTCATCCAGCATTTCCACCACGTCTGAGGTGTAATACACCGTCATACGGGAGAAGAAGGAATAGTCCCAGATACTGCTGTAATCCATTCGATAAGCAACCAAAAGCTGCACGTCAGCCCCGGCCTGCTTCAGCGTTTCAAAGGTTTTACTGTCAAACTCTCCGCCTACATAAGCGACCATATTATAGGTTCTTTTCCCAAGCTCCCGCTCAATTTCCTCCCGGGACGCAGTATATTCCTCGGCAAGCTGCTCCAGGCTGATGGAGGTAAAATCATGGTGGGTATATCCATGGCTGTAAATGGTCACCAATCCCGATTGTTCCATCTCACGAGCCTGATCCCACGAAAAATGGGGAAGCCCGTTGGAGGAAGTCTGACCGGCCAGGTCGTTATTCATAAAGATATCCGCCTTGATCCCGTATTGCTTCAAAACAGGAAAAGCAAGGGTATAATTGCTTTCGTAGCCGTCGTCAAAAGTGATCACAACGCTTTTTTCAGGCAAGGCCGTTCCGGATGATAAGCATCCGTACATTTCTGCCAAAGAAATAGGCTGATAGCCCGCCTCCAGTATCCGCTTCATATCGCTTTCAAATTTTTTCACCGAGGTTGTATTATCAAAATCCTCAGGGATAGAATCGGTCAAATGATGATACAGCAAAATCGGGCATTTTTGAGGCGCATTGACTTCATTTACCGCCTTATTCCCCGCTCCTGTGCATAACAGAACCAGTAAGGAGAAAAATAAAACAATGCTGATTCTTTTTTTGAGCATAGTGCACCTCCGCTCGCATTTCAAAGAGACCTCATTTCATAGCATATCCCTTATACTTCTTTTTATTGCTTGAAAAATCATCTCTTTGCACCAAGTATATCATATTTTTCAACAAAAATCAAGTTTTTTTCCACAGAAAGAATCGTCGCCTTTGACAAGAGTAAAATTGTATGCTATAATAGAAAAAACAACGGTTTCGGAGGATAGAGAAACATGAAAATGAAAGAATCTGCTGAAAATTATTTAGAAGCCATTTTGATTCTGCAAAAGAAAAAAGGAAATGTGAGAAGCGTTGATATCGCCCATGAGCTTTCCTTTACCAAGCCCAGCGTTTCAGTGGCGATGAAAGCCTTTCGGGAGGAGGGCTATATTACGGTGGAAAGCACCGGGAATATTCTTTTAACCGAGAAGGGAATGGAAATTGCCGGAAAGGTGTATGAACGGCATCAGGTGATTGCACAGGCGCTGATGGCTCTTGGGGTGGACGAAAAAACCGCTTATCAGGACAGCTGCAAAATCGAGCATGACATCAGCGATCAAAGCTTTTCCAAAATCAAGGAGCACCTGGCCAAGCACAGCGGTCAAATGCAGGCATAGGGCACTCAAATGTAACATATGATCAAAAAACCCGCCTTTTTCAGACGGGTTTTTTGTTGCATGAAATTAAATTCTCTTTCTGTTCAAGGCATCCTACATGCCTCTTTTTCAATCATTATGTTCGCCTATTCCTCCAAATCGGAAACACCGCAGCCGCAGCCGGGGCGCTGATAGGGCTTGAAAAATACCGGATTCATCACGTTCATCTGGGGAAAGCACTGGGGCATCGTTCCGTACATACCGCAGCGATCCTCCATCCCGCCCATTCTGCACATGGGCATAGCGGGCATTCCACCCATCATGGGGTACCCATACACAACGAAAGGAACCATTCCCTCCGGCATGGGAGACATGGATTGTTCTTTTTTGCAATGATCAAGTTCAGCCATAATTTCCTCCTTCATAAGCTAAGATTCATTATCAGTATATGAAGGAAAGGAAAAACGGTGCTAAATGCCAAACAGTCTTTTAGCATTTTCCCCGCTGATCTGCGCCACCTGTTCCACCGTCCAGCCCCGAAGCTCTCCGATTTTTGCCGCAACAAAGGGCAGCAAACCGGAATGATTCCGCTCTCCCCTGTGAGGCACCGGCGCCAGGTAAGGGCAGTCAGTTTCAATCAAAAAACGATCCTCCGGAACCATTTGAATCACCTGGGGCAGCGTTTTGGCATTTTTAAAGGTGCAGGAACCTCCAAAGCCGAGATAAAACCCCATATTTAATAACTGTTGAGCCATCTCCACGCTTCCGGAATAGCAATGCAGCACTCCCCTGACATGTCCGTGCTTTTGCAGCAGCTCTAAGGTATCTCCGTGAGCGTCCCGGTCGTGAATGATCACAGGCACTTTGCACTCCTCCGCCAGCGATAGCTGCCGGTCAAACCAGTACCGCTGGGTCTGTCTGGGGGAATGATCGTAATAATAATCCAGCCCGATCTCCCCCAGTGCAACCACCTTCGGCTGGGTCAGCCAACTTTTCAGCTGCTCCAAATCCTGTTCTGTCATCTGCTCTGTTTCATGGGGATGCACCCCCACCGCCGCATAAATAAAATCATAGGTTTGAGAAAGGCTGATACTGGTGCGGGAGCTGGCCATGTCGGATCCCACATTGATCACATGATCCACCTGATAGGCTGAAAGCCCCGTCAGCACCTGCTCCCGGTCGGCGTTAAACCGCTCGTCGTCATAATGGGCATGAGAATCAAAAAACATGTCTCTCACTCCTTAGCAAACCTTAGATCCTCCGGCCACATCGGAAAGGGAGGTCAGCAAAGAAATGTCCTCTCCGTCCTCTGCGGATAAAATCATTCCCTGTGACAGGATTCCCCGAATTTTGCGAGGCGCCAAGTTGGCCACAATCACCACATTTTTACCGATTAAATCAGCAGGCTGATACCACTTGGCAATACCGGAAACAATCTGCCTTTTCTCTGTGCCAAGATCCAGGTCAAACAGCAGCAGCTTGTCTGCCCCCTCCACCTTTTGACAGTTTAATACCTTGGCCGTCCGCAGATCCAGCTTGGTGAAATCGTCAAAGGAAATTTCGGGAAGAGTTTCTTCTTTGGGCTGCTCCTGGGCAGGCTTGGTAGGATTGAGCTTTTCCAGCTTTTCCAATTCCTTTTCCACATCAATCCGCGGGAACAAGGGCTCTCCCTTGCAAACCTTGAAGCCCTCTTTCAGACTTCCCCATTGCTTCGCACTGTCCCAGCAAGTCTCTTCCTGGCTGGACACACCCAGCTGCTCAAAAATCTTTTTGGAGGTGGTGGGCATAAAGGGAGCAATCAAAACCCCCACAATCCGCAGACTTTCCGCCAAATGATACATCACACCGGCCAGTCTTGCTTTTTTACCCTCATCCTTTGCCAGCACCCAGGGAGCCGTTTCATCAATGTATTTATTGGTTCGGGATACCAGCTTCCAGATCTGAGCCAAGGCAGTGTTCAGCTGCAAGGTATCCATCAGCTCCTCCACCTTCACAGGGGTTTGCGCCGCCAGCTCCTCCAGCTGATCGTCAAACTCCCCGGATTCCCGCACGGTCGGCAGCGTGCCGCCGAAATATTTATCGATCATAGCGGTGGTGCGGCTTAACAGATTGCCAAGATCGTTAGCCAGATCGGAATTGATCCGGTTAATCAGGGCTTCGTTGGTAAACACACCGTCCGCCCCAAAGGGTACCTCACGCAGCAAAAAGTATCGGATGGCGTCCACGCCGTACAAATCCACCAGCACCAAGGGATCCACCACGTTCCCCTTGGATTTGGACATCTTACCGCCCTCCAGCAGCAGCCACCCATGGCCGAACACCTGCTTGGGCAGCGGCAAATCCAGTGCCATCAGCATAGCCGGCCATATAATCGTGTGAAACCGCACAATCTCCTTGCCCACCAGATGAATATCTGCCGGCCAGTATTTTTGAAATTTAGAATCATCCTCGGACAAATATCCCAAGGCAGTAATATAATTGGTCAAAGCGTCCAGCCAAACATAAATCACATGCTTGGGGTCAAAGGTGACCGGAATTCCCCATTGAAAGCTTGTTCTGGAAACGCACAAATCCTCCAGCCCCGGCCGGAGAAAATTATTCAGCATTTCATTCTGCCGGGACTGAGGCAGAATAAAATCAGGATTGTTTTCAATCAAATCAATCAGCCGATCCTGATATTTGGACAAACGGAAAAAATAGCTTTCCTCCTTGGTCAGCTCCACCTCACGTCCGCAGTCAGGGCACTTGCCGTCCACCAGCTGATGCTCCGTCCAAAAGGATTCGCAGGGGGTGCAGTACCAGCCCTCGTACTCGCTCTTATAAATATCCCCTTTTTCATACAGCTTATTAAAAATTTTCTGCACAATCTCCTCGTGCCGCTTTTGGGTAGTTCTGATAAAATCATCATTGGTAATATCCAGCGCTTTCCAAACCTTCTGAAAGCCCTCTACAATACCGTCAACATATTCCTGAGGCGTGACACCCGCTTCCGCCGCCTTGCGCTCAATTTTCTGGCCGTGCTCGTCAGAGCCTGTAAGGAAATAAACATCATACCCACGCATTCGTTTATACCGTGCCATAGCGTCTGCCGCAACAGTGGTATAGGAATGACCGATATGCGGCTTGCCACTGGGATAATAGATCGGGGTTGTGATGTAAAACTTTTCTTGGTTCATAATAGTTTCCTTACCTCCTAAACGTTTATTCTTCATTATTATAGCAGATGGATTTGTTTTTGTCAAATATTCCATTATTATGCGCCGTAAATTATTTTTCATTCCTGAGGAAAAGCAATTGACTTTTGGCAAAAAATAAGGTATGATAATAAATGACAAAATCATACTGAAAGGAATTATTGTTATGAAAAAATCAGCTGTTTTACTTAGCCTCCTGCTGATTCTGGCATGTCTTCCCATGGGACAGGTCTTCGCGCAGGACAGCATTACCGTAATTGCAGACGGAACTCCGGTTTCCTTTGATGTTACCCCGGTGATGGAAAACGACCGGGTGCTGGTTCCTCTCCGGGCTGTGGGAGAAGCTCTGGGGGCCTGTGTGCAATGGATGGAGGACACCCAAACGGTGATCATCGGCCGCAGAGGCATCAGACAAACCCTGACCCTGGGAGTGCCTCAGGCAACCATTGAAAAGGACTATGAAAAGCAGGAAAGCGTTCTGGATGTGGCTCCCTTCACCGTAAACGACCGCACTATGGTTCCCCTTCGGTATATCGCAGAAGGGTTTCAGGCGCAGGTTGACTGGGACGAAGCAACCTCCACCGTTACCATCACCGCTGAAAATCCTGTGGTCATGACCATTAACGGCACGGATATCACAGAAGGCATTTATAATTTTCACCTGTGCAATTCTGAACAAAATCCGGAGCTGACCGAAGAAAATCTTCGTTCTATGTTTGCCTTTAATCAGATAGCGGAGGAGGCGGGAATAGTTCTCACCGAGCAAGACATTCTGGACAGCGTGAACGCAGCTTCACAGCAGGAATATGACGAAATAAAGCAGGATATGCTTCGCCTGGGACTGACAGAAGAGGAATTTGACCTAATGTCCCGTTCATCAGCATACGGCAATACCCTCTATCAGTACAAAGCAGAATCCTGCTCCAGCCAGGAATTGCAGCAGTTTTATCAAGACAATTATGTTACCGCAAAGCATATTTTGCTGACAACAGAAGGAAAAGAAAAGGAAGAGGTCAAAAAAGAGGCGGAGCAATTGCTGGCTCGGCTCAAGAAAGGAGAAAGCTTTGATGAGCTGATGCAGCAATACTCTCAGGATCCCGGCTTAGAAAACTTTCCTAACGGCTACACCTTTACAAAAAATGAAATGACCGAGGCCTTTGAGAAGACCACCTTTGCTTTGCAGATCGGAGAAATCAGCGATCTGGTGGAAACAGATTACGGGTATCATATCATTTGGCGGCTGCCCTTAGAAGAAAAATTTCCGGAGAAAACAGAAGAGCTTCGCTATGCGTTTGCTTATCAGTTTATGATCTCCACCATGGAGCAGGCCTCGGTTTCTAAAAACCAAGCCTTGATTGACAGCTTTAATCCTACCCTGCGCAGTGAAATTTATAGGATCAATTCCTCTGTCTGGCAGGAATTTCTCCCCGAGGAGTAACCAAGATTTCTCCCGCATACAACAAACAGCCGAATCAGCACCTCTGTACAGTGCTGATTCGGCTGTTTTTCTGCCTGACTGATTTTCACGTCAGGGCACAATGGAGCAACAAAGAAAAGCGATCAAACAATGTATTCCGAATAAGAAACAGATGATATGAGGGAAAACAAGAGATGGATGATCTCAATTGTTTTTCTCAGGCTCAAATCAATAGATAGGAATGATTTCTCGATGTTATATTTGATAAATCCTATTCTGTTTCATGTATTCAGTAGGCGTAAGTCCTGTTTTTTCTTTAAACACTCGGCAAAAGTGGTACTGGTTAGAAAATCCGCAGCGTTCGGCAACAGCATTGATTTTGAGTGCCCCTTCCGAAAGCAGCTGTTTTGCTTTTTGAATCCTTATGTCTATCAGAAACTGTTTCGGCGTTGTTTTGTAATGCTTTGAGAAAATTCGCCTAAAATAAACCTCACTTATCTTGCATTGCTGTGCAAGCTCTGCATTTGTAAGATTGGGATTTTGATAGTTGTTTTCAAGATAGTTTATTGCAGGTGTGATTGCTTTGCATAATGAATTTTGAGAGGAAAGACCGTGAAGCATGTGATAAAAAATACTCATCATTTCCGCTCTGTTTCCTTCAAACAGGGTCAGAGCCTGAAGCTTTTTAAAATCACTGATATATGTTTTGGAATTCTCAATAGGCAGGGAAATCACGGTATCGCATAAGAACTGAGTACATGTGAAATTGATTACCGGAAAGCTTCCGGTTTTATTGCCGTAAAGAGTATAGGTCTGTCCTTTGGGAAGAATGACGGCATGATGTTTGTCAGATATGATTTCATGTCCGTTATGCGTATATGTGATCTGTCCGTCCTCGCAAAAGGACAGACCGTAGCTTTTTCTGTCTTGTATTTTCTCAAATCTGCCCTTTGGCGAAAAAACCGTAAAAATTTCCGAGATATCGGAGACTGTGATATGATTGAGCATTGTCTCTGCGCCCCCCTCACACTGATATATTCATTATATTTCTTTTGTTCAATAAAATCAAGGAAAAATTTCAAAAAAGTATCAAAAGAATCAAAATAGTATCATTTTACGCATTGAAATTAAAATTGTATGTATTATAATATTCATATACAATTTTCAAGGAGGGTGATTTCATGGATTTCACGGGAAAAACAGCCATATCGACAGGTGCTGCTTCGGGCATGGGACTATTGTTTGCGCAAAATTTTACGGAGCTTGGCGGCAATGTTGTTATGTGTGATGTAAATGAAAAGGTTCTTGACGAAAAGGTCAAGGAAATCAACAAAAACGGCAAGGGGAAAGCAGTGGGCGTTACTTGTGACGTAAGAGATTATGAACAGGTATGCTCCGTAAGGGACAAGGCTGTTGAAGAGTTCGGCAGTATTGATATT
>JAXEOR010000099.1:0-3097 GCA_034117945.1 Clostridia bacterium
CCTTACCTCAGATCATGCCATCCGGATCTTGTTCCCCGGACAGGGCAAAAAGCAGGTTGGCATCATTACAAACGGCAAATTTACAAGAATTTCGAAAAAGGTAACAGAGGACAGTCAGCAAACAGCAGACAAGGAGCTGGCAGCAGGAGAAGCGGCTGTGTTTAGATCCGGAGATGATCTGATTGTTTGGACGAAGAATGCAGCAGAATTTGTGGTTTATCAAGCTGCGGTGTCTCCTTCTCCTTCTCCCACAGTGGAGCCCTCGCCTTATGTTCCCAATCCTGTGCCGAACGGCGGGGGAGGAAGCATCAGCATCGGCGGCAGCGGAAAGCCCAGCCCCAGTCCTACACCGGCTAAGAAAACCTTTGAGGATATCAAAGGTCACTGGGCGGAAAATGACATCAATGAAATGGCTGATCGGGGCATTTTGTCCGGCGTGACGGAAACTACCTTTGAGCCGGATCGGGAGATCACCAGAGCAGAAATTGCGGCCTTAATGACCCGTGCTCTGAAGCTGACCTCAACGAACACAGACCTTGTCTTTACGGATGTGGACAGCAGCAGCTGGTATGCCAAGGAAGTGGCAGCGGCGGCAGCGGCAGGCTTGATGACCGGCTATGACGGTCAGTTCCGGCCGGAGGATAATATCACCCGTGAGGAGCTGGCAGTGGTGGTGATGAAGGCCTACACCTTCTTAGGAAAATCCCCTTCCACCGGCAAGCTGGAGCAGTTTGCAGATCGCAACGAAATTTCAGATTGGGCGAAAACGGCGGTGGATCAGGCAGTCAGCGTTGGCATTATCAACGGCATTACCTCCGACACCTTTGCACCGGCTGACAATGCAACCCGTGCCCAGGCAGCCAGCCTGATTAAGCGGTTATTAACTCAATAAGTCTTCTCCATCTCCTTTTTACAGTGCGGACAGTTGTTATGACAGCTGTCCGCACAATATTAATTACCATAGCAGTGCAAAGCAAAAATAAGGACAATTGCAGCAGCCAAAGTTCTCATTTTTTGGTGTTGCAAAAGGGCTGTGAACAACTCGATTCAATAATCGTTTTGTCACAGCCTTTTTTTCAACAGGGGTTAGTTGATAAAAACCAGATAAATCATGGTCATCTGCACCGCATGGCGCATACTTGTAAAATATCTTGCTTGCTTAAAGTGAAATCTTTCATTTTAAAAATTTTGAAATGAAATCAATCTACGTGCCACAAGGCGATATGGCGCACCCCCTTTTTTTCTTCATTGTAGCATAAAAGGAACGATTTTGCAAGTTTTTTGACATAAAAACACAAGAAAAAAGCCCAAAAAAATGATATAATGATATCGCAAATATTTACTTTGGAGGTTATTGTGATGAAAAGATGGATCGGTTTCATGATGGCATTGACTATGGTAATGCTGTCGGTGATGCAGGCGGCTGCGGCACCGGTGGAACGTTCCCTGACGGAATTGGGAACCTGGAAGGCGGAAGGCAACGTGCAAACGCTGGAGCAAAAGGAAAATGCGAACGAAGCAGGAACGGGGATAGCGCTGCTGTCCTCCGGATATTTGCCCACTGCAACCTCATCATGGGATCACAGACTGCTCTATGGTTCTTCTGTGACCATTGAAAAGGGCAAAACCTATCAAATGGTGGTGAAACTGAAATCAGCAAGCTCTGTGGCTACAAATGTTACCCTTCAGGGCATGATTTTAAATAACCGTCCGGAGGCATATAAAGGATACACCTTGGTAACTCCCTCTGCATCTATTAAAGACAAAGCCATTTATATGATGGGGGAGAGCACGTATTCTGCCGCTGATTCCCAATGGCAAACCATTCGGACAGGAACGGTGACGGTGAAGGATATTTTAGATAAATCCAACAATTCTGTTACCTCTATGCAGGTGGTTCCCCAGATGTATCTTTTGACAGGTCAGACGGCAAGCTTAGGCTTTTATATTGAGAAGCTGGAATTTTTGGAGGTGGATGACGGGAAGAAAACGCTGTCTGTCAGCACCGCTGAACACGGCAAGGTTTTGGAGGGCGAAAGCGACGTGACCGGCTCTAGTATAAGGGTGAGTGACGGCGGTTCCAAAACCTTTACCCTGGTACCGGATGATGGCTATGAGGTGGATCGGGTGATATATGGCGAAGAAGAAGACTATACAGCGGAAATTCCGGTAGACAATAATAACCAGATTACATTGGATAATATTACTTCTGACTGCAGTTTGACGGTTACGTTCCGAAAAATACCGGTTACCCAAGCGGTTGTGAATCAAGCAGCTGTTGTTCAGGGAAGCTTTCAGGGAACAGACGGGAATACATATCGAGGCTTTACCACTTACGTCAAGGTGACCAAGCCGGACGCATGGGAGTGGAATCAGATGGAATACGGAATTGTCCTTGGAAGGGTTGATGGCCAGGGGCAGAGCGTTTCGTTAAAGGGCAATCAAGCTACAGAGGACGGCAATTTCGGAATTCGGGTGTACGGAGCGGAATTTCAGGCAGGAAACAGCTATTCTGTTCAGGGCTATGCACAAAAAGCACCGGAGGAGTCTGACACAGTGGTTCGTTCCGAACAGGGAACGGTTACTGTAGCAGGAGAATAAAGATTGGGGTTTTGATATAAAAAAGGAGAGAAAAGAGCATGAGGAAAGCCTGTTTTATACTAAGCATTTTGTTCATCATTCAAATGATAGGGGGGCCTGTGCTTGCATCAGGGACGGAAATCACCTCTTTGACCCAGCTTGAAACCTGGAAGGCGGAAGGCAGCGTGCAAACGCTGGAGCAAAAGGAAAATGCGAACGAAGCAGGAAACGGAATGGCGCTGCTGTCCTCCGGATATGCGGCCAGTGCCACCTCATGGGATCACAGACTGCGCTATGGTTCTCCTGTGACCATTGAAAAGGGCAAAACCTATCAAATGTCTGTTAAGCTAAAATCAACAAGCTCTGTGGCTGCAAGCGTCAAACTGCAGGGTATGATTTTAAACAATCGTCCGAAGGAATATGATGAATACACTCTGGTTACCCCCTCTAGTTCATTCAAAAAAACGCCTATTTATATGAGTGGGAAGAGCACGTATTCTGCCGCTGATTCTCAATG
>JAXEOR010000100.1:0-2736 GCA_034117945.1 Clostridia bacterium
TTTTCTGCTTTTTGAAGATACAATTATAAAATTTCACGTCCGAATATCCAACCAGCTGAGAAATTTCCATAATATTTTTTTCGGTATTTGCCAGCAGGCGGCAGCTTTGCTCAATTCTCACCTTCTGCACATAGCCGGAAAAATTCATTCCCGTCTCCTCCTTGAACCGTCGGCTTAAGTAAGGGAGGGTGTAATTCATCTCATCCGCCAGAACCGAAAGTGAAAGGGGCTTTGCATAGTTTTCGTTTACATAGCGAAAAATTTCATCACAGATTCTCCCGGCCTGGTAAACAGGCGGGTTCATTTCCCGCATAATCTGAATGATCAGCTCAATGAAATTCCCTCTCAGAATTTCCAGATAACCAATTTGCTTTTCTTCATATTCCCGCAGCATATGGATCAGCAGTGCATAGATATTCCCCTGATCATGAAAAATAAGCGAATTGGGTCTGATTACCGTAAAAGGATCGCTCATTTTAATCAGATAATGCTGAATCACATCATGAAAGGAATAACTGTTTACCAAAATTTTATCAATAAACTCCGGCAAAAACAAAAAATTAATCACCGTAATAGCTTCCTCGCCGATTTGCCGGTAGCTGTGCTTCACACCGTAATCAATAATCAAATAATCACCCTTGTGAAGAAGATCGGTGTTTCCGTTCAGCACATGCTCGACCGTCCCTTCAGCAACATAGGCAAGCTCTAAAAACTTGTGACTGTGCTCCTTCACATCCCCCTCTCTGGAGATATGAAAGGTCACCTTATCTCTTTGCAAGCGGCTTGAATATCCTAAATATTCCATAGGTTAAAATCCCCCCTGAAAAAAGAAAAAATATAGGATAGACTTATTATAATATATTCGATATAATAAAGTCAAGAAAAATTGAGAAAGAGGGATCCTTTATGCTCTACTTGTATAACCTGACAAGCGAATACCAAGCCTCACCCTTGGGATTGGATGAGCAAAAACCACGATTCAGCTGGAAGCTGAAAAGCGAATTGGAGCACACCCTTCAAACGGCGTACCGGCTATGCATTGACGGCTTGTGGGACAGCGGTGTTTGCCGAAGTAATCAATCTGTTTTTGTAGAATATGCAGGCCCCGCCCTCTCCCCCTTCACCCAATATCGCTGGAGAGTCATGGTGTGGGACAATCACGGCCGCCAAAGTCAATGGCAGGAGGGCATTTTTGAAACAGGCAGAATGGGAACCCCTTGGGGGGCAAAGTGGATCAGTGCCGGCCAGGACACAGAAGCTTGTCCTGTTTTTGAAAAAGAATTTCACATCAGCAGTCCTGTGAAAAAGGCGCGCATTTATGCAACCGCATATGGCATGTACGATATTTTTATCAACGGCAGCCGGGCGGGAGAAAGCTATTTTGCCCCCGGTCAAACCAGCTATCAAAGTCGGCTGCAGTATCAGACCTATGACATTACAAAGCTGCTCCAACCGGGAACCAATCTCATTTCCGTTACCTTGGCCAAGGGCTGGTGCAAGGGTCGGTATCCCTTCCAGAAGCATACCGACTTTTTTGGCTGCCCGGAAAATTCCGTTTTGGCTGAACTGCGCTGGGAGGATGAGGCGGGTGCTGTAACCGTACTGGGAACAGACAAAAGCTGGCGGTGCACCTCAGGCCCCATTTTGTTCTCTGAAATCTACGACGGAGAAACCTATGACGCAAGGTTGGAGCAAGCCGAAAAGACATCTCACGAAGCCTGTGAGCTTGATTTGGGGTTTGACAATCTGATTGCCCAGCAGTGCGAAGTAGTTACCGTGATGGAACGGATCGCCCCGGTTGCCCTGCTGACCACGCCCAAGGGAGAAACCGTGATTGACTTTGGCCAGAATATGGTGGGCTGGGCGCAATTCACCGTCACAGGCTGCGCCGGTCAGGAGGTTGTGCTGTCTCACGCAGAGGTTTTGGATCGGGAGGGCAATTTTTATACCAAAAATCTGCGAACGGCCAAGCAAACCGTTCGCTACATCCTAAAGGACGGAACCCAAACCTACCACCCCCGATTTTCTTTTCAGGGCTTTCGGTATGTCAGAGTGGATCAATTTCCGGGGCAGGTCGATTTATCCCGGTTTCAAGGTCTGGTGGTTTACACCAAAATGGAGCAAACCGGATGGTTTCACTGTTCTGAGCCCTTAGTCAACCAGCTGTTTGACAACATTCTACGGAGTCAAAAGGGCAATTTTATTGATATTCCCACAGACTGCCCTCAGCGGGACGAGCGGGTTGGCTGGACGGGAGACGCACAGGTGTTTTGTCAAACAGCAGCCATCAATATGAAGGTATCCGGCTTTTTCAATAAATGGCTGGGAGACCTGGTGGCAGATCAAACAGAAGAAGGAGCAACCTTAATCTTTGTCCCCTCTATGCAGGAATTCCAAACCTCCTCTGCCTGGGGAGACGCGGCTACTGTCTGTCCCTGGGAAATTTATATCGCCTATGGAGACAGAAGGCTGCTTGCCAGACAGTATCCTTCTATGAAGGCTTGGGTGGAATATATCCGCCGTCAGGGCGAGAATGAATTTTTGTGGAATACCGGCTTTCATTTTGGGGACTGGCTGGGACTGGACGCCCAGCAGGGCAGCTATCAAGGGGCTACCTCAGAGGATCTGATCGCCACTGCTTTTTATGCGCATTCTGTTGAGCTAACCCACAGAGCAGCAGAGGCATTGGGCTATACACAGGATGCGGCAGATCTGAAAACCCTTCACCAAAGGATT
>JAXEOR010000101.1:0-29267 GCA_034117945.1 Clostridia bacterium
CAGTGCCCCTGCCAGAACCATCCCCATAAGCCTTTTTTTCATAACCGTCCCCCCTCTTTTTCACATGCTTTCTATTTTTATTTTAACAGATATTTCAATTTTGTCAATCATTTTTTCAAAGGGGAGCCATCAGGAACCATAGAGAGAGTTATTGCATACAATGATAATGAACAAAAGAGGAGGTATCACAATGGACACTGTAAAAGATATGCTGGAAGATCTGCTGCCCCAGGAAAAATGCAGAGAGCACGAAAAGGCCTGCAATAAGGTTGTATATCAGTATGCTGACGTAAAGGTTCCCGTTAAAATCAAGCCCAAGGCAATCGTTGGCGAGATAGAGGCAGAATGCGTGGGAGAGCCTCAGGTGAAATTTTGCGAGGGTCACTGCAAAGAAGCCTGTGAACTGGTGATTTCACAAAAAATCTGCATTAAAATTCCCATTTCTTACTGTGTAGAAACTCATGCCGGTCCGGACTGCGTTGATTGCAACCGTCCCAAAGGATAATCAATACCTCTGCCCGGCATAAGCATCACAGGCAGCCGATTCTGTTCGGCTGCCTGTTTGGTCTGTTGTTTTTCTGTGATCATCATTCTGATTGATCCGGCAAATCAATCTTTAGAAATTTTTGATTTCCCGACCTCCGTCTCCGATATCGGAGATATAAAAGGAAGGGGCATAACCGATTTTTTCGGTATAAGCTTTTCCAACCTGTCGGGTAAAGGCGTCCACCGCATTCTCCCGCACAATGGCAACGGCACAGCCGCCAAAGCCCGCTCCCGTCATCCGTGCGCCAACGCAGCCTTCCGCCTTCATTGCTTCTTCCGCCAGGGTATCCAATTCAATCCCCGTTACCTCGTATAAATCCCGTAGGGATTGGTGAGAAGCAACCAGCAGCTTTCCAAAGGCGGATAAATCATTGTTCTTCAATGCGTCTACCGACCGGAGCACTCTGTCATCCTCTGAAATCACATGCTCCACCCGCTTTTGCACCACCGGATCAGTAATCACATCCTTGCAGTCTTGAAATTGCTCCAGGGAAATATCCCCTAGACAGGAGGCCTCCGGCAGTTTCTTTTGCAGCATTGCCAGTCCTGCCTCACATTCGCCCCGCCGTTCGTTATACTTCGAATCCGCCAGGCTTCTTTTTTTATTGGTATTCATCAGCACGATCTTGTAGCCATCCAGATTCACCGGCACCAGCTCATATTCCAAGGTTTTGCAGTTTAAAAAGATCGCCTTGTTGGCCTGGCCCATAGCGGAAGCAAACTGATCCATAATCCCGCATTTCACACCCACATAATTGTGCTCGCTGCGCTGGCTCAGCTTAGCCAGATACACCATGTCCGCCTTACGGGATACCCCCGCCTTTTCATCCGCCATAGTCGAAAGAGCCAAAGCCGTTGCCACCTGAATGGCAGCAGAGGAGGAAAGCCCCCCGCCCAGCGGCACCGTATCGTCATACAGCAGATCGCAGCCCTGCAGCTCATAGCCGTCCTGCTGCAGCTCATAAGCCACTCCCAGCTGATAATTGCCCCATTTCAAATCCCGATACTGATCCAGATTGTGAAGATCCGCCGTGACCACCACGTCCAGATCCGTGGCAGACAGCCGGATCACATCGTCCTCCCTTGGCCGCAGCACAATCAAAGAACGCATGGAAATTGCCGCCGGAAACACAAATCCGCCGTTATAATCCGTATGCTCCCCGATCAAATTTACCCGACCGGGAGATGCAAACACACGAATTCCTTCCTCCGTGCCCCCGTACCGTTTTAAAAAAAGCTCGATTACCTGCCTGATTTCCACCGAAACGACCACCTTTCTCTTAATTCCCTTTTTTCATAAACTTTTGATGCGCCGCCCGCAGCTCCTGAGCCTTTTCCTCCGGAGCGGTAGGGTTACAGTGAGCCCAGGCGCCCGTTTCGCTGGAGGCATTGAACTTTTGCTTGTCCGCCGAACGCATGGGAGGATAAAATTTAATATGGAAATGATAATAGTCAGACACGTCCTCCCCGTTTACTGGATTCTGATACATACACATCATGTAGGGGAAGGTATAATCAAACAAGGAATCCAGCGTTCCGGCAGTTTCCTTTAATATTTTTGCCAGATTGTTCCGCTCCGAATCGGTAAACTGGGTAATATTCTGCACATGGCGCTTGCTCATAATGTACATTCCGTAAGGATACTCGCAAAAGAAGGGCAGAAAGGACACAAAATCCTCGTTTTCAATAATCACCCGATCCCCCTGCTGCTGTTCGTCCGCCAGCATATCGCACAGCATGCAGCGACCCTTTTCCTCTTTGTATTCCTTGCAGGCCTCCAGCTCCAGCTCCAGCCGCTTGGGCAGGAAGGGATAGCCATAGATCTGCCCGTGAGGATGAGGCATGGTCACCCCTACCACAGCGCCTCTGTTTTCAAACATAAAGATATATTTGATTTTTTCGTCCTGAGAAAGAACGGTAAACCGCTCCGCCCACAAATCCACCAGCTTTCTGATGTGCTCCGCCGGCAGCTCCGGCAGGGTTACCGTATGCTCCGGGCTGTACAGCACCACCTCGCATTTTCCGTAGCTGGGCGCCGTTTTGTAAAAGTCTGTGGCCACATCATCCGGCTGAGGCGGGGTTTGAGACAATGCGGGAAAATCATTATCATATTCATACACGTCATAATGATCCGGCACCTTCCCGGAGCCGGGACAGAAGGGACACCAATCCTTGGGCATCTGAGGCCTGTTCTGCCGGTGAGACGCAATCATAATCCAATCCTTTGTCAAAGGATTCCATCTTAATTCAGCCATAATTCCAAACACTCCTTTTCATCTTCTGGTACTATTTTACCTTAAAAATCCTGTTTCGTCAATAGCAAAAAAGAAAAACGGCTCAAAACGGCTCCCTGAGAAAAGGCTCCTTCACCTCTCCATGCAGCAATTGGCCGTAAGCCTCCACCTTGCGAAAGGTGTTCCCCAGCATTTCACTGCTTCTGTAGCGGCGCAGCTGCTCCATGTCATAATCCACATAAAAAAGCCCTTCCTCCAGCGGCTCGGCCTGGAGCAGACACATTTCCTTACAGTTCCCCTCCTCGTCCCACGGAATAGAAGAAAAGGCGCAGGAACAGCCTGCGTCCTGCCCGGGAGGGTTGGCCATACCCACACCGGTCATATTTTCATAGGCTCTGGTTTCCAGTGCCCGCAATCTGGGTCTCATAAATGCCGATCCGAAACCGATGATTCATTTCTCATTCCTCCGAACAGCGCAATCCTCGCTCCAAAAGCCGATCAATCGCCTCCAGGCAGGGGTCGATGCAGATAGAAATCTCCAGCTGACTGCAAATCCCCGCCAGCATCACATACATCTCCTCGTCCCGCACAAGGATTTCTTCCGGCCTGACCCCATACTGCTCTACCCAAGCCACAAAACCGTCAACCAAAACATCCTGGACTTGATTATCGCAAAGAACCCTCTCGCTCCACTCGAGCCTTCCCGTTTCGTGATCTGCAATCATGCAGCACCGGGCAAAGCGGGTTTTCCCCTTTCCCTTTTCCTTTACCGAGATGCCCAAAGAGGCAATGTCAATCTCCAGAACATCCTCTGTAAACTCAGTCCTTCTCAGCCGTTCCAGCAGCAGCTCGTCTGTGATCAGCATCTGAGGGTAATGAATTTCAGGCAGGGGCGCCTGCTTGGCATAGGTTTTCCAGCATTCCTGCTGTTGGTCGTAGTTTCGGTATAAAATTTCTCCCCCATCAAAACGGCAGCTGATTCTCCCTTCCTTTAAAGCCCGAACCGCCATAAACAGATTGCGCAGGGTTGTGATCATCAGCTCTGCCTGCTCCCGGTTCAGCTCTGTGGGAGGACAGCCCGCCTCCAGGGCTCTGAAATAAGGCCATGCGTTTTTCCCTCTGAATTTCAGGCCAAGGTCATCCAAAACTCGTCTGTCCCGGACAGACAGTTGCTCCCGATTTCCCAAATAATAAATGAGGCATTCCTGATAGCGGGATTGCTGGAGGGGCGGAACCTCATTTTCCTCCAGCCATTTCGCCCCGTAAATTCCACGGAGGGTGTGATACACACAAATGCCGTAGCAGCTTCCCCCTTTTCCCAACACGCTACAATAAACCGGATGCTCCCGATCCGGCAGTAAAATCGCAATTTTATCCTTACTCCACAAAAGCTCCCAAGGTGCCAAATCCCGAATTTCAAGTGCGATTTGGTACAGCTCCTTCCAAATTTCATGTAGTTCTTCCATGCTTGTTCCTTTCTCTATGAAATTCAATGTTGATATATTTATTTTACCGAAAAGCACCATATTTGTCAATCAATTTTTCGAATTCCGTCAGCGGCAAAGCCTCCTGAGGGGATTTCATTTTTTCCCGCCCCTTTTCAAACAAAAAAAAGACCGGATCCTAGGATCCGGCACTCAATATAAAAATAAAAAAAGGAGGGAAAATGAAAAACTTTAACAACGTTACAAGTTTATTATACCACCATTTTCTTTATTTTGCAATCCATTTTTCGTATGAATATTACAAAATTCAACACAAATTTTTGTTCAAATGTTACAAATACAGTTTTTTTCTGATCCGGAGCAAAGGCAGCAACGCACTTCCTATATAACCCAGATGCCAAATGCGAAAGGAAAGCTGCCATTTTGCTTCAATCCGCAGTCCTGCCTTTTGAAAATTGGGCAAAATCTGAATTTTGCTTTGCTCCACTCCCACAAAATGCTGTATCATGGCATAACTCTCATACACCAGCCCGCTGATGATTCCATAGGAAACCGCCGTAACTGCGGCGTCTTCAAAGCCGCCCTCGTAAAACAGCTCCAGCTGCTGGATTCTAAGCTTTTTTCCCGCCCGGCGCAAGGCCTTTTGAAAGACCGGCTTACTTTCCTTCCAAAAGGCCTTCCAGCCGGAAAGTCTTTTCAAAAAGGATTTCTCTTCCGATTTATCCTGAGATTTCGGCTCTTCCTTTTTGGCCGTCTTTTCTTTCCCGGGCTTTTTCTCTTTGACCCTCGGCTGAAAGGAAATCCCCCACACCCGAATGTGCAGAGAGGCCTTTTTCTCACGATATTTAAAGGTTACCTGAATTTTTGTCAGCAGTAATAACAGCAATAAAAGAAGCAACACAGCAATTCCGTATTTCATTACAATCTGCCCTTTCTCAACCAATCCCCGCTAACCCTCCTGCTTCATCTGCTCCATGGTCAATTGTTCCATGCCGGCAAGCAAATCGGTGCCGGGCAGCTCTTCTAAGGAACTTAGCCCAAAGCAGCGCAGAAATTCCTGGGTGGTTCCGTATAAAATGGGCTTACCGGGAGAAGGGTGCCTGCCCCGCTCCTCAATCAAATCTCTGGCAAGCAGCTTGTTGATCACCCCGGAGCAATCCACCCCTCGCACCTGCTCAATCACGGATTTGATCACCGGCTGATGATATGCCACAATAGACAGCACCTCCAGTGCCGCCCGGGACAGCTCCGGAGAGGAGGCCGGACTGAGCAGTCTTTGAATGGCATCAAAGTGCTCCGAACGGGTACAAATCTGATAGCTTTCCTCCAGCTGAATGATCCGCAGACCTCTTCGTTTATAATTATACCGGCTCATAAACCCGTCCATCAATTCCTTCATTTGCACCGGCTCCTGCTCCAGCGCTGCCGCCAATCTTTGCACAGAAACCGCCTCTCCGGCCGCAAACAGCATTGCCTCAAGCATTGCGTCCAGCTCCTGCTGATCCATTGGTTCCATGGCCTTTCCCGCCTTTCCCGCTTTATTGTTTCGCCAGGCAGATCACCGGCTCCTGCTGGCCGGTCACTGTAATCCGCCCCATTTTTAACAGCTCTAAAATCCCCATAAACATCGCTACTGCATGAGACCGGGAAGGCTGGGAATAAAACAGCCCCCGAAAGGAGCACCTTCCCTTTTCCTTTAAAAGCGTTGTCAGCTGCTCAATTTTAAACTGAACAGACACCTTTTCCCGCCCAACAATCTCGCCAAAGGCTCGGTGAGGCATCTCCTGCTCCTCCTTGCGGGCTTGCAAAAGCTCCTGCATGATAGCAAACAGATCCTGAACGCTCACGCCCTCCAGATGATTTTCCGGTTTCGCCTTCGGCACCCTGTCCGGCTGCTTAAAAATCATATGCTTTCCGATGGGCTCCCGCTCCTTCAGATATTCGCTGGCCGCCTTGTATTTTGCATATTCCAGCAGTTTTTCCACCAGCTCTGTTCTGGGATCCTCCTCCTGCTCAGTCATAGGGTTCACCGGCAGCAGCATCCGTGACTTAATATACAAAAGCTGAGCCGCCATGGTAATAAACTCGCTGGTGACCTCCAGGTTCAGCTCCTTCATTGTTTCCAAAAACGCAAGATACTGTCTGGAAATTTCCGCAATGGGAATGTCATAAATGCTCACCTTGTTCTGCTGAATCAGATACAGCAAAAGATCCAGCGGTCCTTCAAACACCTCCAGACTGTATGACAGCTGATTCATCACATCACCCTCACAATCAGGCTTAAGATCAAATTCACAATATGTAACAGAACATCCATCACGCCGTTCACGCCCAAGTTCAGCAGACCGCCGAAGGAATTGTTTAAATAAATCAAAGCAAGTAGCACAATAAAGCCGTACCGCTCATACCGTAGCACCACCCGGTAAGCCTTTTCCGGCAGCAAAGCAAGCACAATTTTTGATCCGTCCAAAGGTGGAATGGGAATGCAGTTAAACACCGCAAAGCCCAAATTCATTCCCACCAGCGCCCAGATAAAGGTCAGAGCCAGCTCATGAACCGGCAAAAACAGCTGCCAAACACCATAGAAAAGCAGCACAACAAAGGCAAAAAGAACGTTAGACAAGGGGCCGGCAATGCTGACCAGCGCCGTTCCCAGCCTGAAATGCTTATAATAATTGGGATTGATCGGCACTGGCTTTGCCCATCCAAACCGGAACAACAGCAGGCAAAGGGCACCGATGGGATCCAGATGATGCAGCGGATTAAAGGACAGCCTTCCCATTTTTTTCGCTGTGGGATCCCCCAGCCACCAGGACACCAGCCCGTGGCTGCATTCATGCACCGTCATACAAAGGAGCACCGCAACAGCGGAAAGCACCCATTCCAGCAACGTCTGTCCCATAATCCCCTCGCTCCTTTTTTATAAATCGTTCCGAATCAAATCTTCATAGCTTTCCCGCCGCACAATCACACGGGAGGTACCGTTCTTCACCATCACCACCGCCGGTCTGGGAATCCGGTTATAGTTACTTGCCATGGAATAATTATAGGCACCCGTGGAAAGCACCGCCAGAATATCTCCCGCGTGAGGACTTTGCAGGGGCACGTTTTCTCCAAGCAGGTCGCCGGATTCGCAGCATTTTCCCGCCACCGTCACGCAAGCGTCCTTAGGCTGATTTGCCTTGTTGGCCAGCAACATTTCATATTCAGCCTGGTACAGAATATACCTGGGGTTATCCCCCATGCCTCCGTCCACCGAAACATAGGTCCGCACTCCGGGAATTTCCTTCACAGAGCCAACGGTATACAGGGTGGTCCCCGCTTCTCCCACAATCGACCGCCCCGGCTCCAGCAGCACAAATGGCAGCTCCATGCCCCGCTCTGCCGCAATTCGCTTCATTTCCTTTGAAATGCCGGCCATATAATCGTCATAAGCCAGGGGCTGATCCTGATCGGTATAGTGAATTCCAAAGCCTCCGCCCAAATTCAGCTCTCTGACAGTCACCCCTAACTCATCTCTCAGCTGTGCGGCAAAATCCATCATCCGCTCCGTCGCCAGCAAAAAGGGCTTTTCGTCAAAAATCTGGGAGCCGATATGGCAGTGAAGCCCCACAAGCTCCACATTCTTTTTGGACACAATTTTTTTGGCAAATTCCAGCGATTCTCCGTTTTCCAGCACGGTGCCGAACTTACAGTCGATATGGCCTGTTTTGATAAAATCGTGGGTGTGCGCCTCCACCCCCGGCTTCACCCGGAACAGCACCCTCTGACGGATCCCCGCCTCTCCGGCAATCTGATCCAGCAGCTCCAGTTCCTCCAGGTTATCCAGCACGATATGTCCAACCCCGGCAGACACCGCCAGTTCCAGCTCGCTTTTTGTTTTGTTATTCCCGTGAAAATAAATTTTGTCCCCTGGGAAGTTGACAGAAAGAGCGGTGTACAACTCTCCTCCCGACACTACATCGGCGCCCAACCCCTCTTCCATAGCGATCCGATACATTTCCTTTACCGCAAAGGCCTTGCTGGCAAACAGCACCAGCCCTCTGCCCTCATAAAACCGTTCCACCGACTCCCGGTAAAGCCTGCAGCTGTTCCGAACCGTCTGTTCATCCATGACATAAAGAGGCGTTTGATACTGCTCCGCCAGCTTTACAGCGTCGCATCCGCCAATCGTCAAATGACCGTTTTCCTGAATGGCCAGTCCTTCCCTTTGGTACATTACGCTTCACTCCTGTCCGCCCGTTTTCTGTGATAAAAATGTAATATTTTAATTATTATATAATATTTTGTTCTCTTTTTCAAGGGGAATTTTGACCAACATATTTGATAGGATACCCCGGCTTGTTATCAATCATGTGCAAAATGCGGAAATTTACAGATTATGTTCTAACGGATTCCCATTTTGCATATATTATAATTGTCATAAAATTCCTTTTTGCGCTGATCCGCAGCAAAAGGGATTTTTTCATCGGAGCGGATCGGAAAGGCGAAGCAAGCATGAAAAAAGAACTGGTAGCAATGATCCTGGCAGGGGGTCAGGGAAGCAGATTGGGCGCACTGACCTCTCAGGTAGCAAAGCCCGCCGTTCCCTTTGGCGGCAAATATAAAATCATTGATTTTGTATTGAGCAACTGCTCCAATTCCGGGGTGGACACGGTAGGCGTTCTTACCCAGTACAAGCCCTTGGATCTCAATGCTCATATCGGCAACGGTGCCCCCTGGGATCTGGATATCCGCCGGGGCGGAATCACCCTGCTCCCGCCGTACATGCGAAAAACCTCGGGAGAATGGTATCGGGGCACCGCCAATGCAGTCTATCAAAACCTGGCCTACTTAGAGCAGTACCGTCCGGAATATGTTCTGATCCTGTCCGGAGATCATATTTATAAAATGGACTACAGCCAAATGCTGGCCTATCACAAGGCAAAGAACGCAGATGTCTCCATTGCCGTGATCAATGTTGACCCGGAAGAAGCAAAGCGCTTCGGGATTTTAAATATTAACGGAGACCGACGAATTTTGGATTTTGAGGAAAAACCGAAGCGTCCCAAAAGCAACCTGGCCTCCATGGGAATTTACATTTTTAACTATGCCCTTTTAAAACAGGTCTTGGAAGAGGACAGCCGTGCAGAACGCAGCGCCCATGATTTTGGAAAAAATATTATCCCCGCTATGCTGAGCGCAGGTCAAAAGCTTTATGCCTATCCCTTTGTGGGCTACTGGCGGGACATTGGCACCGTTACAAGCCTTTGGCAAGCCAATTTAGATCTTCTTGCCGGGGACAGTTCTTTGGATTTGTATCAAAAAGACTGGCAGATTTATACCAAATCAACCGATCTTCCCCCTCAGTATATCGCCCCCTCAGCCAAAATAGAAAATTCCATGATCTCTCAGGGCTGTCTCATTTACGGCACTCTGCGCCGGTGCGTGGTTTATCCGGGAGTCACCGTAGAGGAAGGCTCATCGGCTGAAGATTCGGTCATTATGCCCGGCTGCCGGATCTGCTCCGGTGCCCGCATCAAAAAGGCCATTTTATGCGACCGAGTCATTTTAGAGCCTTCCGTCACTGTAGGAAACGGCACTGACATTGAGGTGGTAAGCGCCGGTACCAGGCTCCGCTGTGAGACCGCCGCAGAATTTGCAGGATAAATTTTACCTTTTAGAAAAAAGAAACGGCCCGCCTTTTCAGCCCACAGAAAAGGCCGCATTCCCGCTTCATTCATCCTGTGGGCAGAAGGGATCGAAAAAACTATGAAACAAAATGTTATGGCTATTATCAATCTGGAGGAAGAGGAAAGGGACATCCGAAGCCTGACCGCCTTCCGCCCCATTGCCACCGTCCCCGTTGCAGGACGGTATCGGATCATCGATTTCACCCTGTCCAATATCGTTAACGCAGGCATCCGCCAGGTGGGCATTTTTTCAAAAAAGAGCAACCGCTCCTTGGTCGATCACATCAGCACAGGAAAGCCCTGGGATTTGAATCTCAAGCACAGCGGTCTGTTTTTATTCGATCACACCCTGCTGGGATACCACAATTACGATTCCAAAATTTTTTGCAACAACATGGAGTTTTTAAAAAAGAGCGAAGCGGATTATGTATTCATTTGCTCATCCTACATGCTGTGCAATCTGGATTTGAAACAGATGATCTGGGCGCACTGCCAAAGCGGGAACGACATTACCGCCGTATATAAACCCACCCGCCGGGCCTACCGGGAATTTCTCAACTGTGACAGCCTGCAGATTGACTCCCACGGAATGGTCACCGGCCACAGCAAAAACATCGGTGTTGACAGCAGCGCAAATATCAGTATGGAAATGTTTTGCATGAGCAAAAGCCTGCTGATCCGGCTGATCTACCAGGCGGTTCGGTCAGGCGTGCAGTCATCCTTTTCCGAATTTTTAATGCAAAACCTTTGCTCTTATCAAACCGGCGGCTATTGCTATAACGGCTATGCCGCCTGTATCAATTCCGTTGCGGCCTATTATCAGACCAATATGGAGCTTTTGCAGCCTCAGGTCAGAAAGGAGCTGTTCAGCCCGGATCGGCCGATCTATACAAAAATTAAGGACACCCCGCCCACCGACTATCGGGAAGGCAGCCAGGTCACAGACAGTCTGATCGCAGACGGATGCAGGCTGTCCGGCAAGGTAAGCGGCAGCGTGTTGTCTCGGTTTGTCTTTCAGGCGCCTGACAGCACCATTCAAAACTGCATTATCCTGCAGGGAGCAGTGATTCAGCAGGGCGCTCGGCTCAGCCATGCCATCATAGAAAAAAACACCGTCATTCATCCCGGCACCGTCATTTCCGGCACCCCCTCCTTTCCTGTGGTTATTGAACGAAAGCAGGAGGCCGCCTTGTTTCAGGCGGTGTAAAGGCTATCCCAGCAAAAGCGTTCTTAAGGCGGGAACATCCTCTGCAAGCCATCTTGCTCCCGCCTCTGTCAGCTCCTGACGGGAACCGTACCCGAACAGCACCCCAACGCAATCCAGCCCGCATTTTCTGGCACCGATTACGTCATGCTTCCGATCCCCTACCATCACAGCCCGCTCCTCCGGATACTGCTCCAGAGCATAGGCTATGACCTCAGCCTTGTTCGTCCTGCCCCCGTCCAAAAAGCTGCCGGAGACAAAATGAAAATAGCCGTCAATTTCAAAATGCTTTAAAATCTTCCGGGCAAACACCTCCGGCTTAGAGGTGGCAAGGACCACTCTTTTCCCCTGCTCATTCAGATCGGCAAGAAGCTCCTTCATGCCCTCATACAGTCTGTTTTCAAAAATCCCCTTTTCGGAATAATACTCCCGGTAATAATCCACCGCCAGCACTGCCGCCAGCTTGGAAAACCCGTAAAACTCTTCAAAGGATTCTGCCAAGGGCGGGCCGATAAAGCGGTAAAGCTTTTCCCGATCCGTTTCTTCGATTCCAAACTTGCGCAAGGCATACATGACCGAATTGGTAATGCCCATTCCCGGATCTGTTACCGTTCCATCCAGATCAAACAAATAACAAGAAGCGTCCATATCAGTAACCGCCTTTCTCTTACTTTCAAAACCATCCAAATCATTTTCACTTTATTCCTCTTCTATGTTGTTTATTATATAACAATCCTTATTAAAATACAAGTTTTTTTTGCTTGACCGGCCAGAGGGGATGTGGTACAATAAGAACGGCATTGCTGTGCAGTCGTCAAATTTTTCCCTTTTACAGTATCACTGTGCCCTATGGGCGGAAAAAAAGGGTGCACGCAATTCCAATGATGCGCCCTATCTGTCCGCAACTGGGAATTCGCATCATTTCATCTCACAAATTGCGGGCAGAAAGGCAATGAAGCATAACATGAAAGTTCCTTTCACGTTATGCCTCCGGCGGATTTCATTGCCCGTGCGAAATTTTCCTCGGCAAGCCTTCGGAAACGCACATGGGCGCAATCATCTCTTATCATTCCTTGCCCTGCGGATAAGAGAAATTTAAATACTATTTGTGTCGACGCAGGGCGGCGGAATGGAGATTATTATGAATGAACATACTTTATTTTTTTCCTCTCCCGCGCAGCATTTTGAAGAGGCCTTTCCCTTGGGAAACGGCCGGCTGGGCGTTATGATGTACGGCGGCGCAGATAAGGAACGTCTTTCTTTGAACGAGGATACCCTTTGGTCAGGTCATCCCGGTCAAAACCCGGTTCCTCCCCATGCCAAGGAAGCCTTTGAAACCGCCCGCAGCCTTGCACTGGCAGGAGAATATCAAAAGGCACAAAAGCTGCTGGAGCAGGAATTCACCGGCAGCTGGTCACAGATTTATCTTCCTCTCGGCAGCCTGTTTCTCACCTTCGGACACACCTCCCCCCAGCATTACCGCCGGGAATTGGATTTAAAAACCGCTACCGCTTCGGTAGAGTATCAGCAGGACGGCGTGCAGTATCGCAGAGAATGCTACGTCAGCGCAGCGGATCAGCTGATGGTGTTAACCCTTTCCTGCGACTCCCCCGGAGGTCTGTCCTTTTCCTTAGAAACCCAAACACCCCTTCGGCTGACAAAGGAAGAGGTGCGGGGAGATCTTTTGCTGACCCAAGGCAGATGTCCTTCCTTCGGCAGTAGTTACGTTCCTCCGGAGCAGGCCTTTACCTACGAGGGAGAAAGTGTTGTGTTTGCCCAGGGGATTCGGGTTCTTCCCCAGGGAGGAGAGGTGCAATTGGAGCCGGGACGGATCACCCTTTCAAAGGCTGACAGGGCAGTGATTTTATTTACCGTCTGTACCAACTTCAACCGTGAAACAGGAGAGCTGGAGGAAACCGACGAGCATGTCAGCCGTGTGCTGGAGATTCTGTCCCGGCCGGCAGACAGTCTGCGCCAAAGACATTTGAAGGACTATCAACCCCTATACAGCCGCACAGAGCTTTGCCTGACGAAACATCAGGATCAGCGGGATCTAATCCAGCGACTGGAGGATTTTTCAGGAGATCCGGGGCTTCACGAGCTGCTGTTTCATTACGGCCGCTATTTAACCCTGGCCTCCTCCCGTGCCGGCTCTCAGGCTACCACCCTCCAGGGCATCTGGAACGAAGCCATGCTTCCTCCCTGGAGCTCTAATTATACTGTAAACATTAATACGGAAATGAATTACTGGTGCACCTATCCCACCCATTTGGAGGAGTGCTTTCAGCCCTTGGAGCAGCTGGCAAGCCGCATTTTAAAGGAAGGCGCCTTTACTGCACAGCATTACTATGGCGCACGGGGGATCGTCAGCCATCACAATCTTGATCTGTGGTGTCATACCAATCCTGTGGGAAACAAGCGTGAAAACTGTGCCGGGTTTGCCTTTTGGAACCTTTCCTCCGGCTGGATCGGCTGTATGCTGTATGAAAGCTGGCTGTATCATCAAGATCAGAAAAAACTAAAAACTCTGATTTTCCCCTATCTGAAGGAGGCCTCCAGATTTTATCTGGATATTATGAGAGAGGATGAAGACGGCACCCTTCTTCTGGTTCCCTCCACCTCTCCGGAAAACCAATTTGTAAAAGAAGAAAATGTCTTGGCTGTTGCTAAAACCACGACCATGTCAATCAGCATTGTAACAGAGCTGTTTTCTGCCTGCCTGGAATGCTGCAGGCTGCTGGGCGATCAGGTGCTGGTGCCGGAGCTCACCTCCGCTCTGAATCGTATGAAGCCGCCTAAAATCGGCTCAGACGGCCGCTTGCTGGAATGGAACGAAGAATTGACGGAAATGGATCCCCATCATCGGCATGTCTCCCATTTGTACGGTCTGTATCCCGGCCACTCCATCAGCTTGGAAAGCACTCCCGCTCTGGCAGAGGCGGCAAAAAATTCCCTGCTTGTCCGGGGGGATGACGGAACCGGCTGGAGCCTTGCCTGGAAGGTGAGCCTGTGGGCTATGCTGGGAGATGCAGCTCATGCACTGAAGATTCTGAACATGCAGTTTCATTTGTGCCAGCCCGGGCAGCAAACGAAAGTAACAGGCGGAGGAAGCTATCCCAATCTTCTGGGCGCCCACCCTCCCTTTCAGATTGACAGTAATTTCGGTATCACCGCAGGCATTGCCAATATGCTGGTGCAAAGCGGAAAGGGCATTCTCAAGCTGCTGCCCGCCAAGCCTCAGGAATGGGGCTGTGGCAGTGCCAAAGGGCTTTATGCCCATGGCGGCATTACCGTTGATCTGGAGTGGAATCAGGAAAGCACTCAGGCGGTCTTGACCGCCCCCCGGGATACAACTGTAACCCTTTTTCTGAACGGCCTGCCCCAGACCCTTTCCCTGAAAGCAAATCAACCTCAAACCATTTGCTGGAATATCCCGTCATCCGACAAATAAAGGATCGAAAGCCTCCCTGCTGCCAAAATTGGCCGTAGGGAGGCTTTACTGTTACTCTCTTTTCAGCTTACTTGGGGGCAAATCCCCCAATTGCTTCACTTCTCTCCAAAAAGCACCTTCTCCAGCACGGGAGCAAAGGCCTTTGCCATGCAGAAAAATCCAAAATCATTGGGATGGCAGCCGTCCACCGTGCAAATTTCCCGATCATAGGAGTTCAAAATATCCTGGCCGCTGACAAAATAAATATGTTGATCACCTTCCTCCCTTGCCCGCTCATAGGTCTGCAAAATGATCTCCACCCGCTCTGCAATTTCCGCCTCGCTTCCGCAGGTATTTGGCCGGGAGGCCAGAATAATCGGCAGCCGGGGGTTCTTGTCCCGCACCGTGCGGTACATCCGGTAGTGAGTTTTTCGCAAATAATCTACGGTAGGCGCGTTATGATCATAATCATACACAAAAGCGCTCATGGACAGCCCTGCGATGTAGTCTCCGATGGCCTCCTCCGCTCTGCCATTCCCGGAAAAGCCCAGATTGATAAAATCAAAATCCAGCCACCGGGACAGCACCGCCGGATAATTGTTCCCCGGCCGGGAAGCGCAGCCTCCCTGGGTAATGGAGGAACCGTAAAACACAACCGGCTTCTGTTGCCGGTATGTTCCGCCCTCCTCCAGCGCCGCTCCCTTCTCCAGGCCGATCAACACTTCAGTTACATCATTATACAAAGGAAAATGAATCAAAATGTCCCGCATTGTTCTGTCCTCAAATTCCAGCTCCGCTTCACAGCCATTCGTTAAATCAAAGGTGGGCATAAATTGATCCACATAAGTAACTTTGGGCACAAAGGCACTTATGCAGTGCCCGTCCGCATACAAATCAAAGCAACAGCTGCCGGTCGCCGCCATGTGCGGCATGATGCAGGCAGAGGGCAGGAATGCCTTTAGGGCAATCCGCTTAGAATCCGTCCGAAACCGGATCCGTCCGCCGCTGGTGTTGGTGTGCAAAAACACTGCACCCTCGCTCATTTTCTCCGCTACCTCTGTAGGAAGCCGCCTCCATTTGCCCGGCTCCTCCGGTCGGTACAGGCCGTAAATCCGAAAGGGAGGTTTCCGAACATCATACCAGCTCATTCCCTCTGACAAGCTGGTTTTGCCCTGTAAATTTTGATCAATCTCCTCAATACGCTTCATATGAACTTCTCCTTATGTATTTTTTATGGCTTTTTTCTGCCACTATTACATTCCCATGATCTCATCGACAGGCAGCGCAAAGGTCAGCGCCCGGCATTCCGTTTGAATCCCCGCCGCTTTTGTCACCGCCTCCATAATGCCCTTGCACTGAAACTTTTCGGCCAGAATTGCCACCACGTCCTTTTCGGGCTGGATGGTAAATCCGAAAAAGTTTTCCACATCCTCAAAGCCCGCCCGTCTGGCATGGAGCAAGGTGCCTCCTCTGGCGCCCGCTCCCTTGGCCGCCTCCATCACAACATCAGAGTTACCCCGATTACAAACAATCACAATCAGCCGGTACTGCTTTTCTGTATTCAATGTACTCTCCTCAATTCCGTTCATATTTTCGGGCTTGCACAAAATCTGCGGAATCCGCGCACTGACAGAGCTTAAGGGAAGGGTGAATATAATCCCCTGCCCCGGCGCAGCAAACCGGAAGGTCTGAGCCGCCTTGGTCAGCAGCATGGGAATTTTGGAAACAGGTGCCATGGTCAACACCACGTCCTTTTCCTTATCCTCCAGCCCCAGCACGTCCAGCACCTCAGAATCAGCCGTTCCCTGACCCAGACAGATAAAATCGTAATGAAGCTTGTGAGAACGAAAAAAATTGACCAATTGGGCGCCTTCGTCTCGCTTCACAATGCCGACCACCAGCTTAATCCGTTCCAGCGATTGCTGCGCCATAGTTCTCCTCCTCCTCGTAATCAATAATTTCATCTGTAATATAATTCATCTCTGCGGGAGTGATGTCGGTAGCGGTTTTCAGCTTTCTGTTATAAACCAGCCCTAAGAATTGAATGGAGATCAAGGGCGTCATCGCAACCATGGCAATGATCCCAAAGGCGTCTGTCAGCACATTTCCCCCAGGACTGCTTTCGCACACACCCATAGCAAAGGGCAGCAAAAAGGCTGCCGTCATCGGCCCGCTGGCAACACCGCCCGAGTCAAACGCAATGGCGGTAAATACCTTAGGAACAAAAAAGCTGAGCCCCAGGGCAACGGCATACCCCGGCAAAACAAACCAGTAAATCGAAATACCAAACAGTGCCCGGATCATGGCCAGCCCGACAGAGACCGCCACTCCCACCGACAGACTGGTAAGCATGGCCTTTTGGGGAACCGCTCCGTTTGTCATCTCCTCCACCTGCTTGTTCAGCACATGTACCGCCGGCTCCGCCACAACGATAAAATAACCCATCAAAAGTCCCAAAGGAATGGAAAGCCAGTTTTGCTCCATTTCCCCAAATCGGCATCCCAGGGCATAGCCTGTGGGCATAAATCCAACGTTTACCCCTGTTAAAAAAAGTACCAGTCCCAGATAAGTATACCCTGTTCCCACCAGAATTTTCATTTTACTCCGTCTGCTCAAGGACTCCTTGGAGAACAACTGGAGCAACAGGAAAAAGGCCAGAATCGGAAGCAGCCCCAGGGCTACGTCCTTCATGTAAAGAGGGAACCCGGCGGCAAACTGCCTGCCCGCCTCCCGGGAATCCGAAATTTGAGGAATGGCAAAGGGTTCGTAAGCAATATCGGCGGAATGCAGAATAAGTCCCATAATCATCACCGCCAAAATCGGCCCGATGCTGCAAAGCGCCACCAGTCCGAAATTATTTTCCTCCGCTCCGTCCTTTTTCATAGAGGCAATTCCGATCCCCAAGGCCATAATGAAGGGCACGGTAATCGGCCCCGTTGTTACGCCGCCGGAATCAAAGGCCACTGCCAAAAATTCCTTAGGAACAAAAAAGGAAAGGAGAAATACCGCCGGATAGCATAACAGCAAAAGTCTGCGCAGGGAAATATGAAACAGCTCCCGAAGCATAGAAACCACTAAAAATAAGCCAACTCCGGCGGCTACCGTGTAAATAATCACCTGATCAGGCACCTCCGGCACCTGCTTGGCAAGCACCTGCAGATCCGGCTCCGCAATGGTAATGGCCGCCCCGATGACAAAGCAAGCTACAAGCATCAACCCGGGGCTTTTCCAGGCAGAAAGCCGCCTTCCTGTTTCGTTCCCCATGGGCATCATCGCCAGATCCGCCCCCAAGGAAAAAAAGCCCATTCCCACAACCAGCAGCGCCGCCCCCAGCAAAAACAGTACCAAAGTTCCGCTGGACAAAGGTGCCGCCGTAAAGCTCAAGAGCAGCACGATCAGGGTGATGGGCAGAACGGAGGATAAGGCTTCCTTGATTTTTTCCTTCAGCATTCTTTTCACCGCTGCCATCTCCTCCTTTCCCATTCGCTTTTTAGAATTATTATACCATGAAAATGCATCTGTGACAAGAACATGAGGTGTTAGGATTTCGTTAAAGTTATCCTACCTTTTCTTTTCAATTTTTATTGACATGCCCTGCTTGCTATGGTATAATGTGCCCATAAAAAAGGAGGAATGCACTATGAAGGATGATACCGCCAGGCTCCAGGCCATGCTGGACGGCGAAAGCAGAGATATTTTTATTCCGGAAGGATGCTACACCATTTCAAAGCCCCTAAAAATACATGACAACACTCATCTTAAACTTTCCAACAGCGCTGTCATACGTCTTGCAGACAATGGGGGCTGCTTTATGCTGGAAAATGACCGGTGTGAAAAGGAAGGGTTCAACCACCGCATTACGGTGGAGGGAGGCATCTGGGACGGCAACAATGAACATCAGCCTAAGAGAGGGGTTCGCGGAGACCAAAGGCCTTACTTTATCGGGCACATCATGCGCTTTGACGGCGTTTTGGATTTCACACTGAAAAACGTTACCTTTAAAGACCCTTCCGCCTATGCCATGCAGATTCTGAACGCAGACCGGTTTACTGTGGAAAATATCACCTTTGACTACAATCTGATTAACCCCAACATGGACGGGGTGCATATTCAGGGTCCGGCTAAAAACGGGGTGATCCGGAACATCAAAGGGGCTACCAACGACGACCTTGTGGCGCTCAATTGTAATGACGCGTTTCAGGATTGGGAACCAGAATCCATCTCCTCGGGCGACATTGAAAACATCATGATAGACGGGCTCTTTGCAGAAAACGGATATACAGGGGTTCGTCTGCTGTCCTGCGGCAATCAGCTCAGAAACATCAGCATCCGCAACATTTTCGGAACCTACCGTTTTTACGGTGCTTCCTTCACGCATCACAACGTTATTCCCGGCGCAAAGGTGTGGATCGATCATGTTGACATCAGCAACGTGTACTGCTCCAAGCCGCCTCAAACAGAGCCGCTGGACACGCGCCCCATAGAATGCATTGACAAAAGCTACGGCAAGGGGGTTCATGCAAACGCAGTCAAGCATGAGCCGATCATATGGTTTGCAAAGGGCGTTTGCTGCGGCAGCATCTCCATTTCCAACCTTCACCGAAGGGAAGAGTCCCAAACTCAGGCACCCGCCATTCGGATTGACGAAACCGCAGTCATTGAACGACTGGCGCTGGACAACATCGCCCAGCACTTTACCGCATGCCCCCCTGCTCCCCTAATCGTAAACAACGGCACAGTAAAGGAATTGATTGGCACCCACCAGTCTCCGTCTTTATAAGGCGGGGCTCAGACTGTCGAAAAAGTCGTTCTACCGCAAGCAAGAATCAATTGAAAAATAATATTATTATCTTTTTGCAGGACAAAAATGATAGTACAACCGCAAGGGACACATCGAATTTCCCTTGCGGTTGCTTGCTTTTTGCGAAAACAAACTCTACCGTACCATTGTACGCCGACGAATTTGTTTTCACAAAATATAACTTCCTTTTTCAAAGTCTGCTCAGCGTGTCGATCGTTTATCGACACGCTGAGTCCCCGTCTTTATAAGGCGGGGTTGCTTCTATCCTCCTGTTTTTTCCGGGAAATGGCCTCTTTTTTCTAAAAGCACTTGACAAAACGGGCGGAATTTTATATGATATAAGGTAGAAGAAAAAAGCCGACTGGCAGAAGTGGAGTAAAAAGATGCAGAATACAGAAAAAACAATGGACAAAATCGTGGCTCTGTGCAAAGGGCGGGGATTTGTGTATCCCGGCAGTGAGATTTACGGCGGTCTGGCCAATTCCTGGGATTACGGCCCCTTAGGAGTTGAGCTGAAAAACAATGTAAAACGGGCATGGTGGAAAAAATTTGTGCAGGAATCCCCCTACAACGTAGGGCTTGACGCCGCCATTTTAATGAATCCCCAAACCTGGGTGGCCTCCGGACACATCTCCTCCTTTAACGATCCTTTGATGGACTGTAAGTCCTGTAAAGCCCGCTACCGGGCAGATCAGCTGATTGAAGAGGTAGACGGCATTGCTACCGAGGGCTGGACCAACGAACAACTCACCGCTTACATTCAAGAGCACCAGCTCAAATGCCCCAAATGCGGCAAGCATGATTTTACAGATATTCGGAAATTTAATATGATGTTCAAAACCTTCCAGGGTGTTACGGAGGATTCCAAAGCGGAAATTTATCTTCGTCCCGAAACCGCCCAGGGAATTTTTGTAAATTTTAAAAACGTGCAAAGAACTGCCCGGAAAAAGATTCCTTTCGGGATTGCCCAAATCGGAAAATCCTTCCGGAACGAAATCACTCCCGGAAACTTTACCTTCCGCACTCGGGAGTTTGAGCAAATGGAGCTGGAATTTTTCTGCGCTCCGGGAGAGGATTTAAAGTGGTTTGCTTTTTGGAAGGACTTCTGCAAAAACTGGCTGCTCTCTCTGGGAATGAAAGAGGAAAATCTGAAGCTGCGGGATCATAAGCCGGAGGAATTGTCCCATTATTCCAATGCCACTACCGATTTTGAGTTCCTGTTCCCCTTTGGCTGGGGCGAGCTGTGGGGCATTGCCGACCGAACGGATTTTGACCTGAAGCAGCACAGTCAGTATTCCGGTGAAACCCTGGATTATATTGATCCCACTACCAATGAGCGTTATATCCCCTATTGCGTGGAACCCTCTCTGGGGGCTGACCGGGTAACTCTGGCCTTTTTGGTAGACGCATATGACGAGGAGCAGCTGGACGAAAAGGATACCCGTGTGGTGCTGCGGCTGCACCCTGCCCTGGCGCCGGTGAAAGCGGCCGTTTTGCCTTTGTCCAAAAAGCTTTCCGAGCAGGCTCAGGAGGTGTTTTCCAAGCTGTCCGGCAGCTTTATGTGCGAGTTTGACGATGCGGGAAGCATCGGCAAGCGCTATCGCCGGCAGGATGAAATCGGAACCCCCTTCTGCATTACCTATGATTTTGATTCCCAGGAGGATGGCTGCGTGACCATTCGTGAGCGGGATTCTATGGAACAGCACAGAATCAAGATGGAAGAGGTAGAAGCCTTTATCACAGAAAAAATTAAATTTTAAGAAAATCTCTGCTCATTGGATACAAAAAGCCACCGGCTCCGTCGAACCGGTGGCTCTTTTCTTTAATTCCGTTCCAGCATTCCCACAGGGGCACCCCGTTTCACAGGAGAAAAGGGCGTATAGTCTGACTGAATGGAAACCCAGCCGCCGGTTCGGTTGCTGGTAACCATGGCCTCCATAATCTCCAGCACATGCAGTCCCTGCTGTCCGCAGGCACTGTGTCCGGTTCCCTGCTCCATTCCCAGTGCCATATCGCTGACCCCGATTCCCCGGGAATTTTCTGAATATGCGCCTACCAGAGGAATCTCCCGATAATTGTTGTCCTCCCGGGTGGCGCACAGCACCGGCCCCCCAAAGCAATTGGGATCCGGCACCTTCATACTTCCCATGGTGCCATACAGCTCAATGCAGGGCATACTGTGCTTCCAAACATCAAAGCTGGTGACCAGCGTAGCAATAGCACCGTTTTGAAACCGGATCAGCCCGGCAATATGGGTATCTGTTTTCACAGGCACTACCGTTCCGAACTTTGGCTGACTGGTAATGATCCGCTCCGGGAAGGTTCGGCTTGACATTGCGCAAACCTCCGCAGCCGGTCCTAACAGATTCACCAGGGCTGTAATGTAGTAGGGCCCCATATCAAACAAGGGGCCGCCCCCGACATCATAATAAAATTCCGGTGCTGGGTGCCAGGATTCATGCCCATGGCACATCATAAAGGCAGAGGCCGCCACAGGCGCTCCGATATAGCCGTCCTCCACCAGCTTGCGGCAGGTCTGAATTCCCGCGCCCATAAAAGTGTCCGGCGCGCAGCCTAAATACAGATTTTTCTCTCTGGCAAGCTCCACCAGCTTTTTCCCTTCCTCAAAGGTCAGGGCAAGAGGCTTTTCCACATAAACGCTTTTCCCTGCCTCCAGGCATTTCAGATTGATTGCATAATGACTTTTTGGAGTTGTCAGATTCAAAATCAGGTCAATTTCCTCACAGCAAAGCATTTCCTCCAGGCTCATAATGTGCTCGATTTTCCATTCTTCCGCCGCTTTTTCCGCCTTTTCCCGATCAAGATCACCGCAGGCATAAACAGAAACATTTTGAAACACCTGGGTTAAATTTTTAAAATAAATTCCGCTGATATTTCCGCATCCTACCACACCGATCCGAATCATTTCTTCTCCTCCTTTTCTCTGGCTGCCCATACAAATCCCCGGCGCATTAATTCCTTGGCCTGGGGAATGTCAAAAATAGCGCTGTTGTGGCCAAGGCTATTGTAATATACCCGACCCTTGCCCCACATTTTGGTATACACAACTGGAACCTCTACCCGACCGTTTGCCGCATGATATCCATCCACCGTAGGAAAAGCTGTGGTTGCCAGCACATGAACCGCCGGATCCACATGAATATAGTACTGCTCGCTGGTTACATCAAAATCCTCAATCCCTTTGATCAACGGCGAGTCGGAGGCTTTTTTCATGGTAACACGGTAGGTTACATCCCCGTTTCCCGGATGGGCCACCCATTGAGATCCGGTCATAAACTGCCAGGTGGTGCTGTTACGGAAGGCATCGCACATGCCTCCATGGCATCCTGCCATACCAACTCCCGCTGCCACTGCCCCTGACACATTTTTCTCCGCCTCGGCCGGCAAGGTTCCCATGGTCCAGACGGGAACAATCAGATCATACGAAAGCAAATCCTCCAGCAAAGAATCCAACGTATCAGACCGGGTCACCTCAAAGCCTTCCTCTGTCAAAATCTGTTCAAAAATTTTTGAAACCGGTCCCGGCTCGTGACCTTCCCACCCTCCATACACAATCAAAGCTTTTTTCATTAAGCAAAACCACCCTTCTTTTTTATTTGTAGCTTTATTGTAACACAAAAAAGCTGGACATGAAATGCAATTTCTAGTATAATAATAGTCAAAAATAGTCTTTTGGAGGGGAAAGCATGTTTTTTGAATCGAGTCATTCCTTAAATGACAATGAATTTCATACAGCAACAGGAAAAGAGCTGGACTTTTTGCCTCATTTGCACCAGTCCTTTGAATTTTTTTCGGTCACTCAGGGGCGGGCTTATGTTACGGTGGATGGAAAAGAGTATCGGCTGGAGCCCTCTCAAGCCGTTCTGATCTTTCCATATCAGGTGCATTCCTATCGTTCTGAGCCGGACGCAGCATTTTTTATGTGCATTTTTTCTCCCTGGCTTGTCCCCAGCTTTTATCAAAAAACAAAGAATCACCTGCCTCTGTCTAATCAGTTTGATTTTTTTCTGCAACCCCCACCGAATCAGGATAATATTTTTTTACAAAAAGCCTTTGCTTATGAAATCTGCGGTATTTTTGACCGGCACGCAGCCTACACCCAATCATCCGGACAAAAAGGCGAGCTGCTGACGCAGCTTTTACTGTTCATTGCCCAAAACTACAAATCTGAATGTCTGCTGAAAAAAGCGGCAGAGCAGGTTCGGTATGATTATGCCTATCTTTCTAAATTCTTCAAAAGAACCGTTGGACTGCCCTTTCATTCATACGTTAATTTGCTCCGTCTCCAGGAGGCATGCCGACTGATCGGCACCACCGACCGCTCAGCCGCCTCCATTACAGAGGAATGTGGCTTTTCTTCGCTCAGAACCTTTTATCGGGAATTTAAGCGATACACCGGCCTTTCTCCCATGGAATACAAAAAAACTGCTTTGCCCCAGGCAAAACAGTCAGACCGCTGATAAAATAATCATCAGCGGTCTGTTTATTTTATTGCAGCAGTACTTTTCACAAGAACCAACGAGGTCGACAAGGCTGTTTCTATTGATTCTGAAGTAATCTTGGCAGCTCTCCCCACCCTGTCTTCAATACCGATTTTTTTGTTCCCTTCAAAAGCAAATCTTCCTTATAACGAAAAAGAAAGACCGGGGGCACCGATCTTTCTTTTTCAAAATACAATCATTCAGCTTTCCAATCAGGGATTAGAATGCCACCAGCCCGTTCTCTTGCTTAAGAAGCAGAAGACAGGCTGCTAATCTCATATACTGTAACAGGAACAGCAACACCTTCAACGGTTTCGGTTGTTATCCCGTGAGAAGTATACGGATCAGAGGCAATCGCCTCCCGGGAGGAAAACAGTGCCAAACTTAAGCTTGGCTTTTCATAATGCTTCACATGCATTCCTCCTCTCCATGTATTTCAACAACATTATATCATCTTTTTTCAACAATGTAAAGGTTTTTTGAAATTTTGTTTAGAATGCACAAATAACATCGTTTTTTTTTGCAATAATCACAATCTTATTTCTTTAATATTTTATCAATCTCATGACGGAAGGTTTCCACGTCCTGAAAATCCCGATAAACAGAGGCAAAGCGCACAAAAGCCACCTGATCCAGCTGCCTGAGCTTTTCAATCAGCATTTCCCCGATCTCCGCAGTAGAAATTTCCCGCTCCAGGGAATTGTAAATCGCCGTTTCAATTTCATACACGATATTTTCAATTTCACCCAAGGAGATGGGGCGCTTTTCACAGGCACGCTTGAGCCCGTTCAAAATTTTCGTTCTGTCAAAGGGCTGACGGCTCAAATCCTTTTTGATCACCATAATAGGAACGTTTTCCACCTTCTCATAGGTGGTGAACCGTTTGCTGCAATTCAAGCATTCCCTTCTTCTCCTGATGGCTACCCCTTCCTCGGTGGAACGGGAATCAATCACCTTACTGTCCTCCACACCGCAATATGGACATTTCATTCTCTTTCCTACCTCTCTTTCTCTTAAGAGTTATTGTGCTAATGCCAATCTCATTTGATCTATCATTCTCGCCGCCTGAGCCCGGGTTACCAAGGCGTGCGGGGCAAATTCCCTCTGAGAAACGCCGGCAATCAGCCCGCCCCTGCACAGCCGTTTGACTGCCTCTTGGGCATAGAAGTCAATCTGGTCCCCATCCTTAAAGATCTCAAACACGTCCGCCTGCTGCGGAAGGCTCACGCCCTTAGCTTGCAAAATCCGATCAATCACCACCGCCATATCCTGCCGCTGCATGGGCTGTTCCACGCCAAAAGCGGTATCGGAAACACCGCTGATGATATTGTTTTGATAGGCCGCCGCCACATAAGGATAATACCATTCGCCTTTTTTCGCATCCGTAAAGGGCAGGGGTTCCTCAGAAGCCTCCAGCCCCAAACAGTCCACCGCCATTTTCACAAACTGCTCCCGGCTCACCGTTTCCTCCGGCGCAAAGCGGCCGCCGCCCATACCGTTTACAATGCCGTCTACCACCAGTGCTTCAACCGACTCCTTTGCCCAATGCCCGGCCGGAACATCCGAAAAAATCTGCAGCTCCTCCGCACCCAACAGGCAGGCCTTGACCGTCCGGTACAAGGGCTGAAACTCCTCCGGGATCTCCCGGGTGGCAAGCATAGTGCTCATTTGCTCTGAATACAAAGAAACCATAGCGATATACAAATTGTTATATGAACCGCTTTGCAAAATCCGATACATTGCGGCAAACAGCACAGAATCAAAATTCTCCTCGGTTAAGGCCTCCTGACTGTCTATCTCCTGCCCCAGCTCCTTCAAAAAAGAGGCGATATCCTGCTCCGAAACCTCGGCTCCCTTCAGATCTGCGATAAAATCCTCTGCCGTAATCTGAAGCACCCGATAGGTCTGCTCCACCGTATACGGTGCTACACACCAAGCCGGCACGGCCGAAAAAGTAGCCACCCAAAGGCTCAAAGCCGCCGCAAACACCTTCTTCATTTTCATTCACTTCCTTATACCTTCTCATCGTTCCCCCGGCACCCTTTTTACCCTCGGGAGACATTGCAATAATAGATTTATTATATTATTATATCACAAAATCCAACGTTTGACCAGAGTTTTTTGTAAAAATACTTTGTTTTTTGAAAAAGCACAAAAAGTTACTGAATTTTTTGTATAAAAAGCCAATGGAAAAAATACAAAAAAAGAATTATAATGAATAGAGAGTTTTTTAGGAAGGAATTTTTTTATGCAGCCAATTCGAATTTTAATTGCAGATGATGACGAAGATTTTTGCACCTGCATTGCAGAAATGATTCGCTTTCATCCATCTATGGTACTGGCGGGCATTGCGTTAGACGGCGATGAAACCTGCCGCAAAATTGATCAGCTGCATCCTGACGTGATTTTGCTGGATAATTGTATGCCTTACATTGACGGAATTGCAGTCATTGAACGAATCATCAAAGATTACAGCAGTAAGGAGTATCATCCAGTTATTTTTATGATCAGTGCTTGGAATTTGGATGATGTGTTTGACGATTCTGTCAAAAGACGGGTGGACTATGTCATTCGGAAGCCTCTCGATTTTCAGGTGCTGGAGGGAAGAATTTTAAGGCTTGTTCAAAGAAAAGAGCAGGAGGAAGAAAAGCAGCGGGCAAACATCCGAAGCTTTTTGAATCAGATCGGCGCTCTTCCTCACACGGACGGATACCGGTTTTTGCAGGAGGCTCTGTTTTTGATCAGCCATGACAAAACCATGCTGAAGGGAGTTACGAAAATACTGTATCCCGAGATTGCCCGCCGTTTATCTGTGAAGCCTGCAGCGGTGGACCGCAAAATTCAATATGAAATTGAACGGATTTTTACAACGGAAAACACCAGCAAGCTTCAAAAATATCTGGTGGAAACCAAGGAATCCAAGGGAAAGCTGACCAACAAGCAATTTCTGACTCTTGCAGCACGGGATCTGGGCTATTTATAATTGCGCCCGGCTGCTCCTAGAAAGTTTTGAGCAAACTGATACTAACGATAAAAGGGCGTGTTGAAAATTTTTAGTTTTTGTTGTATAATCAACTTGTATTTTTGTGTTATTTCTTATACATCAATTATACCACAAAAGCCGCTAAGTTTCTATACTTTGGCGGCTTTTTGTGTGCAAATTTTTAGGGCTATCTCACCTTTTTTGGTGAGACAGCCCCTTTCTTTTTTTGCCCTCAGGGCTGCCTTCCCACTCCTTGTTTCTGATATCCAGCAGGAGAAATGCCCCATTGGTTTTTAAAGGCTCTGCTGAATACAAAAACAGAGGAAAAGCCCAACCGCTCCGCCGTTTCGGTAACAGAACAGTCTGCAAGCAGCTGCCTGGCGGCATTCAGGCGGCGAGCGGCACAATATTTGATGACCGATTCTCCCGTCAGGCGCTTGAATTCCTTCTCGATATAAAATCTGCTGTAATGGAACTGATTTTCCAGCATGGTCAGAGAAACGGGGTGGTCAAAATTTTCGTCAAGATACTGTCTGATCTCTTGAATTGGGCTGGGCTTTTCCTCTGTTTTGGGCAGCTGATCCTCCAGCAGAAGGGAGAGCAGCTCCAGCATTTTGGCCTTTCCCAGCAATACCGGGAAGGATGATCCCTGTTCATACAATTCAATAATTTCAAATAACAATTTCAAAAATTCTTTTTGCTTTGAAACTGCTGCAAAGGGCTCCTCACCCGAACCGGGAAGCAGATCTTCCCGAATCATGCGCCGCTCCTGCTCGGACAGTCGGTCAAAGGGGCGAAAGGAAATTTCAATCTGTCTGCTGAAGCGGTCATACACCAAATCAAAATGAATGTGGGGCTGTACCACCTGTTCCCCCATGCAAAAAAAGCCGTGCGGAACCCCTGGGCGGATCAGCAAAATCTCCCCACCCCGGCAAAAATAATCCCTTTCCCCATACCGGAGCCGAAATCTCCCCTGCTCCACATAAATCAGCTCATAATCAAAAATTACTCTTTCCTTGATACAAAAATCACCGGAAAGAACCGAATGAATTGCCCGTCTGATAAAGGGATTCCATGTATATAAATCCATTTTCCTATGCTCCATTCATTAAGAATTGTTAAATAAAAGGCAACATATGTTATGTTTATTATAGTAAATTTTTGATATAATGTCAACAAAAAAAGATGGGAGGAACAAAAAATGTTAAATCAGCTTTGCAAACTTCATAACCGGGAAACCTTTTCTGTTTCCCCGGAAAACACCACCGGAGAAAAGGGCAAGGGCGGCATGTCAACAGACGGGCCTGCCCTAGGTGCCGCCAGAGAGCTGGGGCAGGGATGGAAGGTCTCCCCTTATCTTTGCATTGAGTCGGGACAAACCGCCTCCTTGGCAAACATCCAATGCCAGGGCGCCATCAAGCATATCTGGATTACCACCTCCGCCCAGGACTATCGGGAGCTGATTCTCCGCTTTTATTGGGACGGCAGCGACTGCCCTTCTGTGGAGGTGCCCTTCGGAGATTTCTTTGCCTCCGCCACCCGTACGGAATACCGGCCCCTATCCAGCCTGGCCGTGTGCGTCAATCCCAGAAGCGGCTTTAACTGCTACTGGGAAATGCCCTTCCGCAAAGGCTTTCATATGACTTTGGAAAACCGCTCAAGCGAGATGATCAGAACCTATTATCAAATTGATTGCGAAAAAAAGGAAATTCCGGAGGATGCACTGTATTTTCATGCCCAATTCCGCCGGACAAATCCCCTGCCCTACATGCAGCCCTTCACCATTTTAGACAACGTGCAGGGAAATGGCCATTACGTTGGCACCTACCTGTTTTGGGGCGTGCATAACAATGGCTGGTGGGGCGAGGGCGAAATGAAATTCTTTTTAGATGGCGACGGGCAATTCCCCACCGTCTGCGGAACGGGTACGGAGGATTATTTCTGCGGTTCCCACAACTTCGATGTGGAGGGCCGCTATCAGGAATTTACCTCCCCCTATACCGGCATGTATAAGGTGGAGGCAACCGATCCCACCTATTTGTCACAGCGGAGGTTTCATATGTACCGCTGGCATATCTGCGACCCTATTTATTTTAAAAAGGACATTAAGGTAACCATACAGGCCTTGGGCTGGCGAAAAGAGGGACGCTATCTTCCCCTGCAGGATGACATTTCCTCGGTGGCCTACTGGTATCAGAGTACCATTTGTAAAACCTTCCCCCCTATCCCGGACAGAAATCAGCTGGAAATTATATAATGTAAGGGCGTGTCTCAATAAGTGAATTTTCACTGAATTGAGGCAACGCCCCCTTTTTCTGCCCAAAATGTGGATAACTTTTAAAATTTTTTTGAATTTTGGGTACACAAAACGAAGCTCGTCATTTTACGAACTCTTCAATTTTGCTTTTCTCTTTTTACGCTGCTTTTATCTCATGCAAAAATTGCCCCTG
>JAXEOR010000102.1:0-20433 GCA_034117945.1 Clostridia bacterium
GGCGCTCATTTCCGGCTGCAAATCATAGGTTGCCACCTTGGGGGAATTCACCAGAATCCGATGCTCTCCTTCATAGGTTTTCTCCACGCCGCCGTTAAAGAAAAAGGTAACGTGGGCATATTTTTCCGTTTCTGCAATCCGCAGCTGCTTATAGCCCTGTTTGCTGATATATTCTCCAAAGGTATTGTTCAGCACCTGCGGCAAAAAGGCCACAGACACGTTGGGCATGGTAGCGTCATACTGGGTCATGCACACATAATGCACGGGAAAATATGTGCGGGCAAAGCCATCAAAGTCAGGATCCACAAAGGTTCTGGTAATTTCTCTTGCCCGATCCGGCCGGAAATTGAAGAAAATCATAGAATCCTGCTCCTTGATGCCGGAAAATCCGTCTATCACAACCGGAACCACAAATTCGTCCGTTACATCCCTCTCATAGGAATCCGCCACAGCCTGCACCGGGCAGCTGGCTTTACTCCCTTCTGCCTTCACCATGGCATTGTAAGCCTTTTCCACCCGCTCCCAGCGATTGTCCCGATCCATGGCATAATACCGACCCATCACCGTTGCAATCCGGCCGGTTCCGATCTTGTCCAGCTGATCCTGCAGCTCCTGCACAAACTCCTTGCCGCTTTGGGGCGGAACGTCTCTGCCGTCTAAAAAGCAGTGCACCCACACATCCTTCACGCCCATCCGGTGCGCCATTTCGATCAGGGCATACAAATGGGTATTGTGGCTGTGCACCCCGCCGCTGGACAGCAGCCCCAGCAAATGCAGGGCACTTCCCTTGTCGATACAATTCTGCATGGCAGCCTTTAAGGCAGGATTTTCAAAAAAATCCCCATCCTGAATAGACTTGGTAATTCTGGTCAGCTCCTGATACACAATCCGGCCGGCGCCGATATTGGTATGCCCCACCTCGGAATTTCCCATCTGCCCCTCCGGCAGGCCAACATCCATGCCGCTGGCACCGATCTGAGTATGAGGATATTTGGCAAACAAAGCGTCCAGATGAGGGGTTTTGGCTGCACAAATGGCATTGCCCTCCTGATTGGGGTTGATTCCGAACCCGTCTAAAATAATCAAGCTCATTAACTGTTTCATATTGCTCCGCTTCCTTTCCCTGTTTGAAAAAAGCGGGTGAAAACCCGCTTTTTTCTGATCTACTCTCCTTATTTTGCACTCTTGACGATGGTTGCAAAATCATTTGGTTTTAAAGCAGCGCCGCCGATCAGGCCGCCGTCAATATTGGGCATTGCCAAAAGCTCCGCTGCGTTTCCTGCATTCATGCTGCCGCCGTACTGAATGGTAACAGCCTGTGCGGCGTCCTCTCCGAACAGCTCGCCCACGGTGGCGCGAATGATCCCGCACACCTCATCTGCCTGCTGGCTGGTAGCGGTTTTTCCCGTTCCGATCGCCCAAACAGGCTCGTAAGCGATAATCGCGCCCTTGATCTGATCCGCCGTTACGTTTCTGAATGCAATTTTTACCTGCATCCGGATCAAATCCGCTGTGATGCCCTGTTCTCTCTGCTCCAGGGTTTCACCCACGCATACAATGGGGGTCAGCCCCGCTTCAAACGCGGTCAGCACCTTTTTGTTCACCGTTTCATCTGTTTCGGCAAAATACTGTCTTCTCTCAGAATGGCCGATGATCACATAGGTCACACCCAGATCCTTCAGCATGTCTGCCGCAATTTCGCCGGTGTAAGCGCCCTTTGCCTCAAAGTGCAGATTCTGAGCGCCCACCTTCACAAAGCTGCCTTCCGCAGCAGTCATGGCCGCATCAACAGCCACAAAGGGAGGGCAAACGATCACGTCCACATGTTCCGGCTTTGTGCCGATGGCCTCCACAACCTCCTTCACCAGCGTTTTTGCCTCAGAAGGGGTTTTGTTCATTTTCCAGTTGCCTGCAATTACATATTTTCTGCTCATCACAGTTCATCCTCTCGTTTTTACTTATTTGTTATCCAATACATCAATGCCCGGCAGTACCTTGCCCTCTAAGAATTCCAGAGATGCGCCGCCGCCGGTGGAAATGTGAGACATTTTATCTCCCAGGCCGGCCTGATTCACTGCCGCAACACTGTCGCCCCCGCCGATGATGGTGGTAGCGTCAATCTCAGACAAAATCTTTGCAATGGCATTGGTGCCCTTTGCAAAGTTGGACATTTCAAACACACCCATGGGGCCGTTCCAAACAACGGTTTTGGCATCCTTCAGTGCGTCAGAATACAGCTTGATGGTTTCCTCCCCGATATCAAGGCCTTCCCAGCCCGGCTCAATGCCGCCCTTGGGAACCGTTTTAAAGGGAACATCGTTGGAAAATTCCTGTGCAACCACCGTATCCACCGGCAGCAGCAGCCGGATTCCCTTTTCCTTTGCCTTTGCAATCATTTCATTGGCATAATCCAGATAATCCTCTTCCAGCAGAGAATTTCCCACTTCCTCTCCCTGTGCCTTTAAGAAGGTGTAGGCCATTCCGCCGCCGATAATCAGGGTATCTACCTTTTCCAGCAGATTGTTGATCACAGAAATTTTGCTGGACACCTTAGAGCCGCCCAGAATTGCCACCAGGGGACGAACCGGGTTGTTCACCGCATCTCCCAGGAATTTAATTTCCTTTTCGATCAGATATCCGCAGACCGCTTCTCCCTCGATAAACTTAGCAACTCCCACAGTAGAGCAATGGGCTCTGTGAGCCGTTCCAAAGGCATCGTTCACAAAAATATCCGCCAAGGAGGCAAGCTCCTTGCTGAAGGTATCTTCATTTTTGGTTTCCTCCGCTCTGTAGCGGGTGTTTTCTAGCAAAACAACGTCCCCGTCCTTCATGGCCGCAACGGCTGCCTTTGCATGCTCTCCCACCACGTTTGCGTCCGCCGCAAACACAACCTCTTTGCCTAATTTTTCAGACAGTCTCTTTGCAACGGGAGCCAGTGAAAATTTCGGAATCGCCTCTCCCTTGGGCTTACCCAGATGAGAGCAAAGAATCACCTTCGCCCCTTTGTCAATCAGGTAAGTAATGGTGGGGAGAGCACCCACAATACGAGTTTCGTCGGTAATATTCAGATTTTCATCCAACGGAACGTTGAAATCGCAGCGCACCAGCACTCTTTTTCCGGTTACTGCAACATCCTCAATAGACTTTTTGTTGTACATAACAGCTTCACCTCATATTTTATTTTGCTTGTTAAAACATTCTCAATCTCTTTCTATTGTACTCCATTTAAGCAAAAATTTCAAGTATTTTTTCTTATTTTACCCAATCATTCGTAAATTCGGGATTTATGACAAAAACAGCGGAAAAACCGGGGCCTGCATGAGCACCTATCACAACGCCCACCTCAAAACATTCGTCCTCCGTAACGCCTAAAACACTTTCCAGCTTTTTTCGGATAAATTCCACCTTGCCCGGCACCGTGCCGTGGCCGATGGCCACCGTCTCAAAGGGAGCCTCTCCCTTATGCTCCGCAATCAATTCCACCATCCGGGTCATGGCCTTTTTCTCTCCCCGAACATTTTCCACCTGCTCTACCAGGCCGTTTCTTACCGTGAGAATAGGCTTTAAGTCCAGCATGGTGCCCAGCACCGCCTTGGCTGCGCTGATCCGGCCGCCCTTACGGAGATATTCCAGAGAATCCACCGTAAAATATACATCGATGTGCTTCTGAATGTAATGAACCCGATCTAAAATTTCCTGCTTGGAGGCCCCTTCCTTTGCCAGTCTGCCCGCTTCTATCAGCATATATGCAATGGGATAGCATAAATACAGGGAATCAACCACCGTAATATCCAGCTGGGGCGCCTCTTCCTTCATCATTTCCGCCGCAATCTTGGCCGCCTGATGGGTGCCGCTGGCAACAGCGGGAATGGTGATGGCGATAATGGTATCATATCCCTCCTCCAAGGCCTTGCGGAACTGCTCCAAAAAAAGCTCAGGACCTGCCAGGGAGGTTTTGGGGAAGTTTTTGCTGCTTTGCAGCTTTTCGAAAAATTCCGCCGGTGTAATTTCAATCCGATCCTTATAAATTTTCCCGTCAATCTCTACTGTCAGGGGCACAATGGAAATATTGTACTCCTTTTCGTAGCAAGCCGGCATATCGCAGCTGCTGTCACCGATAATTTTAATCATAATACGCTCCATTCCGCCGCCCTGCGCCGGCACGTCTTGATAGAATTTCTCTTATCCGCAGGGGAGAAAAGAATAAGAGATTTTTGCCCGTCTGCCTTCCCAACATAGTCCGGGCACAGGCAATTTTGCAAAAAAGGCTTAGGGTGTTTCCCTATCCTTCCTTCCAGTGAAATTTGGTCAGCTGCCCCTGCTGCTTTAACTGGGAAAACCCATGCTGGCGCAGCACCTCGTAGGCCACCACCGCCACAGCATTGGACAAATTCAGCGATCTGGCCCGGTCAATCATGGGAATCCGGATGCAGTAGGGCTGGTTATTCACCAAAATGGCCTCGTCAATCCCGGCGGTTTCCTTCCCGAACACCAAAAACACATTCTCCGGATAGCAAACGTCGCAATAGGTTTGAGGGGCTTTGGTGGTGGCGTAATAAAAGGTGCCGTCTTGGTTTCGTTCAAAAAATTCCTGTGTGCTCTGATAGTATGTAATATCCAGCAGATGCCAGTAATCCAGCCCCGCCCGCTTCAGCTTTTTATCGTCAATCTGAAAGCCCATGGGGCCTACCAAATGCAAGGCGGCTCCCGTAGCTGCGCAGGTGCGGGCGATATTCCCGGTGTTCTGGGGAATTTCAGGCTCCAAAAGCACAATATTTAATTTTTTCATTGGGTCATCAAATCCTTTTTTTTAGCACCACTGCGTTCTTGGGGCAAAGCTCCTGGCAGCAGTAGCACCGGATACATTTTCGTTTATTCAAGGCGGGAAAGCCCTTCTTTTTGGTCAGCGCCCCTGCCGGACACACCGTTTGGCAGTGCATACAGCCCACGCATTTTTCGTGATCATAGTGAGGAAAGGGCAGCAGCACCCGATCTGCCAGCTTCATCAGCCACCCGGGCAAATGATCGTCAAAGGTCACGGATTTGGCCTGGGGAAATTTGAAATCGGAAATCCGAAACTGCTCCGGCGAATCCCCCGTCAGCAGTCCGTCTAAGCGATCCGGGCAAAGCCCCCGCCGAATGGCCAAAGCCAAAGGAAGCACATCTCCCGCCTGTGCGCCGATCAGAGAAACCGCCGCCAGATCGCACAAATAAGGACTTTGGCTGCCCACCAGCACCCCCATAGCCCGAGGTGTTCCGTTGGAGGGTCCGTCCCCTTCCATCACAACCACCCCGTCTAATATGGTCAGAGTGGGGGATGCCAGCTGGCACAAATCCACCAGCATATTGCAAAAGGTCTCCTTCCCCTGATACCGAAGATGATATTCCGCCTTGGTCAGCCCCCCTACCAGACCGAACAGATTTTTGATTCCGCCGGTATAATAGGTCATGCTGTGGCTTTTGATTTTGGCCAGATTAATGAGTTTATTGCACTGGACAAAGGGCTTGATCAGGGAAAAGCTTTTGGCCGTTTCCCCCTGAGGAAAGGGCACCTCCTCCACCGAGGTGTCAAAATTCAGCTCCGCCCCGGACTCTGCGGCAGCCTTGTCCATGCCGCACACATGGTATAAATTTTTCAGCAGCGTCTTTTGATAGGGCCCTCCGGGACTGTCTGCAATCACTGCGGACGCCCCGCACTGCACCACCCGCTTTGCGATTTCCGCTACCAGAGAGGGGTGGGTGGTGGTGGCGGTAGAAACTGCCTTGGCCGCCAGCAGATTGGGCTTGATCAGCACCCGATCCCCGGGCTGAATGAACGCTTCTAATCCTCCCAGCCGCTCCAGCAGCTGATCCACCCCTTGGCTCACCTCCGCCTGCTCATAGCTGCCGCAGGCCTGCAAACAAACCATAGCCATCCCTTCCCGTCAAATATATTTCCGAACAAAGTGCTCGATTCTGTTCAGGGCTTCATTGATTTTATCAATGGAATAAGCATAGGAGCAGCGAACAAAGCCCTCCCCGCTTTTTCCGAAGGCGTCTCCCGGAACCACAGCCACCTTCTGATCCTGCAGCAGCTTGTTGCAGAAATCATTGGAGCTCAGCCCCGTTCTTTGAATACTGGGGAACACATAAAACGCTCCCTTTGGCTCAAAGCAGTCCAGCCCCATATCCCGCAGCCCCTCTAAAATCACCCGGCGGCGGTAATTATACTCATTTTTCATCCGTTCAATATCGGCGTCACCGTTGCGCAGGGCCTCCGCAGCCGCATGCTGGCTGGTGGTGGGGGCGGACATAATGGCATACTGATGAATTTTGGTCATAGCAGCAATCACAGACGGATCCCCGCAGGCATACCCCAGCCGCCAGCCGGTCATGGCATAGGCCTTGGAAAAGCCGCTGACCAGAACCGTCCGCTCATACATACCCTCAATGGACGCAATGGAAACATGCTTATCTCCGTAAGTAAGCTCCGCATAAATTTCATCGGACAGGATCACAATTTCCGTATCCCGCAGCACCTGTGCAATGGCCTCCAGATCCTCCCGACCCATCACCGCACCGGTGGGGTTATTGGGGAAGGGCAGCACCAGCAGCTTGGTTTTGGGGGTGATAGCCGCCTTCAGCAGCTGAGGCGTCAGCCGGAACTGATCCTCCGCCCGGGTCACAATAGGCACCGGAACCCCTCCCGCCATGGTCACAATGGGGGCATAGCACACAAAGCAAGGCTCCGGAATCAGCACCTCTTCTCCGGGAGACACCACCGCCCGGACGCACAGATCAATGGCCTCACTGCCCCCTACCGTAACCAGGGTCTGGCCCTTGGGCTGATAGGTCAGCCCGAAACGGCGGTTTAAATAACGGCAGATTTCCTCCCGCAGCTCTAAAATCCCCGCATTGGAGGTATAATAAGTATGCCCCCGTTCCAGAGAAAAAATACCCGCCTGACGAATGTGCCAGGGGGTGACAAAATCAGGCTCGCCCACTCCCAGAGAAATGGCGTCCTTCATTTCTTCCACGATATCAAAAAATTTTCTGATTCCCGAGGAGGGCAGCTCGGTCACCACAGGGGAAATCCGGTTCTCCATAGAAAACTGACTCATAGGGTGATCACTCTTCTTTCGTCCTTATGGTCAGCGTCAAAAATCACGCCGTCCTGCTTGTATTTTTTCAGCACAAAATGGGTGGCGGTGCTGATCACCTCGTCCATAGGCGCCAGACATTTGGCCACAAACAGAGCAACCTCCTTCATGGTCATCCCCTCTACAATCACCATCAGGTCGAAGCCGCCGGACATGAGGTAGGTAGAGCGCACCTCCGGATATTGCAGCACCCGGGTGGCTACCTTGTCAAAGCCCTCTCCCATTTGGGGGGTCACCCGCAGCTCAATGAGAGCCGACACCCGCTCATACTCCGTCTTTTCCCAATTGATCACCGTTTTGCGGCAGACAATGGCTCCCGCCTTTTCAAACCCGGCAATGGCCTCCCGAACCTCCTCCGGATCCAGATCCACCATCACCGCAAGCTGCTCCGGCGCCAAGGCCGCGTCACGCTCCAAAAGCTTTAAAATCTGTTCTTTTTTATCCACGAAACCATCTTCTCCTTTATCAAAAAATTTCGCCCCGGGCAAAATTCCGAAATTCCCCCATTTTCAATCATCACAAAACGCTTATTAAAATTATATTAAAAACAAGAAATTTTGTCAAGTGAAAATTGACTTTTTCTAAAAAAGCTGGTAAAATAGAAGAATACAGAGAAAATGGTTACCCGCCTGCCGGTAATCCCTCAAAAAAAGCGAGCAGGCAGAAAGGTGTTGTTGATTCAGTATGAAAATTTTCAATACGTTAACCGGTACCAAGGAGGAATTCGTTCCTATTACACCGGGCAAGGCAAGCATCTATGCCTGCGGCCCTACGGTATACGATTATTTCCATATCGGAAACGCCCGCCCCTTCATTATTTTCGATACCCTGCGCAGATATCTGGAATATCAGGGCTATCAGGTCACCTTTGTGCAGAATTTCACCGATATTGACGACAAAATGATCCAGCGCGCCAACCGGGAGGGCATTACGGTGGCAGAGCTGGGAGAACGGTTTATTGCGGAATATAAAAAGGACGCAGAGGGCTTGGGCATCCGCCCCGCCTCGGTGCACCCCAGAGCAACGGAGCACATTCCCCAAATCATCCAAATGATTCAAACCCTGGTAGAGAAGGGATATGCCTATGAGATTGACGGGGATGTTTATTTCCGAACCAAACAGTTTCAGGAGTACGGAAAGCTGTCCCACCAGCCCTTGGAGGAGCTGGAGGCAGGCGCCCGGATCGGCGTTGACGAGCGCAAGGAGGACGCGATGGACTTTGCCGTATGGAAAAAGCAAAAGGAAGGGGAGCCCGCCTGGGAAAGTCCCTGGGGGATGGGCCGGCCGGGCTGGCATATTGAATGCTCCGTCATGGCCAATCAATATTTGGGGCACACCATTGACATTCACTGCGGCGGACGGGATCTGATCTTCCCTCATCACGAAAACGAAATCGCCCAAAGCGAGTGCTGCAACGGCGTTCCCTTTGCCCATTACTGGATGCACAACGGCTACATCAATATTGATCACAAAAAAATGTCAAAATCCGCAGGAAATTTCTTTACCGTGCGGGATATTGCCAAGGAATTTGACTATCCTGTTATGCGGATGTTTATGCTCAGCGCCCATTACAGAAGCCCCATCAACTTCAGCAAGGAGCTGATGAGCCAGGCAAAGGCCTCTCTGGAACGGATTGAAACCTGCATCGATACCCTGACCTTCCTCCGCCGGGGACAGGACGCACCTCTCACCCAGGAAGAGCAGGCTCTGATGGAGAAAGATTACACAGCCCGATTTGAACAGGCCATGGACGATGATTTGAATACCGCCGACGCACTGTCCGTTGTGTTTGACATGGTGCGGGACATCAATACCCTGATCAACGATGGTCAGCCTCATTCCCATCAGCTGACAGAGCATTTCCTCAAGGAATTTGAGGTATTTTCCGGGGTTCTGGGTCTGTTCGGGCAAAAAAAGGAGCAGGGGCTGGATGGGGAAATTGACGCTTTGATCCAGCAGCGTCAGGAGGCCAGAAAGGCGAAGAATTATCAGGAAGCGGATCGGATCAGAGATTTGTTAAAGGAGCAGGGGATTCTGCTGGAGGATACCCCCCAGGGTGTGAAATGGAGACGGGAATAGAAAGCAGCCTGGCCGCCCTCCAGGCCCGGGAGGAGTCTGCTAAAAGACCGGCAGAATATTCTCCCCTGGTGCTGGCCTATCTGGGAGATGCGGTCTATGAGCTGTATATTCGCTCCCATTTGGTCAGTCAGGGAAATTATCCCGTTAACCGACTGCACAAGGCCGCCATCAGCTATGTGAAGGCGGAGGCACAGAGCGCCGCCCTATCGGCCTTGGAGCCGGAGCTTACCGAGGAGGAGCTGCGGATTTATAAACGGGGCAGAAACGCCAAGCCCGGCACTGTGGCCAAGCATGCGGACGTGAAGGATTATCACCGGGCAACCGGCTTTGAAGCCCTGGTGGGATATTTGTATCTGGACGGGCAGACAGAGCGGCTCGGACAGGTACTGGCCGCCACCGTTCGGGCACTGGATCATCTTGATCTAAAAGAATAACGAAAAAATAAAAACGCACCCGCCGGCTCAAAAGCCGGCGGGTGTATTTGTTTTGAAGATGTAAAAAACAGACCCGTTACAGCACTTCCAGCAGGCCGAACAAATCCCGAAAGATATATTCCGCATGCATACGTTCAAAAAAGCCCCTCTCCTGCTCGCCCGACACACCGGTCAGCACAGCGGCAAAATCCACCCCCAAATCACGGGCAGCATAAAGATCCGCTCCTGCGTCTCCCACCACCAGGGTCTGCTCCTGGAGCCAGGAGGGGAATTTTCGGTCAAGAATGGCCATATCGTCATAGGAAAGGCCGCACATTCCCTTGCCGAAAATATAAAAATGAGGCTTGCTTAAGGCCACCTCCCGCCCCAAAGACCGGGCGGTCATTTGGGCGGCTTCAATCTCCGTTTGGGTGACAATTCTTTCAGGATCAAACAGCTCCCGCAGTCCCCATCGCTTTAAATGAGGAACAATTTCCCCCCTGGGGCGCCCTGTTCCGATGCCGGCGGAAATTCCCTTTTCCTGCAGCTGTTCTAAAAATTCCTTCAGCTTGGGAACGGGAAACAGGGGCTGCTCCAGCTGCATCATCCCCGGCTTGTCCCGGCCGTTTCCCAGATACCAGCTTTGAAAAAGGTCATGGAGCTGCTGCCAGATCTCTCCCTGATACTCCCATTCCTTTCCTCCCGCTCTTTCCCGGCATCGGTCGTACAGTGCCGGCACCCGGCAGGGCTGGTGCTGAAAAAATTCCAGCACCCGTGTAAAGGGATTTTCTTCTTCCCGAAAGGAATAGGCCAGAGCGGCGGTCACATAGGCCAGATCGTAATTGGTATTGACCCCCGCCTCCTTAGCATAATGAATGATGCTCCGCCCGCAGAACACCCGTTCAAAAATTGCTGCCTCCCGGGCAGCCATTTCATCAGGGGGCTGGTGATAGAGAAACTCCCAGACCGTCATGGCCGCCGCCTTCCAATAATACAGCTCCTTGGTCATCACCCCGTCCATATCAAACAAAACAATAGGATAGCGCATCATTCTTCCGTAACCTCAAATTTAATTTTTCCCGCTACGCCGGAGGTTTTTCCCGCCCGAGCCGGGTTGGGGCACAGGGCATGCTCCAAACAGGAGCCCACCGCCCGGTACACCGCCTCCCAGATATGATGGGCGTTGCTCCCGTGCTTTACAACCACCTGAAGGGTACAGCGGGCGCCCTGGCAAAAGCCGTCCAAAAAGGTGGCCAGATCCTCGCTTTTGGTATCCTCGCAGGCAGCCGGAATGGTCACCTGAGCATCGTCCAGCACAAATAAAGAACGGGATTCAAAGCTGATAGCCGCCTGGACAAAGGCCTCGTCGATCATTCCCACAGCGTCCCCGTAGCCATAGCAGCCCCGGTCAACCGACCGCTCCAAAAGCTCTCCAAAGGCTCGTCCCACCGTAATGCCCAAATCCTCAAACAGCACATGGGACAGCACAAATCCGTCATATTCACACTTCACCTTGATTCCCACCCCCGACCGATAGGAAAGGTGCTCCAGCATATGGCTGAGCATGGCGCAGGGGGTTTGCAGATATTTTTTATAGTCCTGCTCCAGCCCTGCCGGATCCAGGCTCACCTGAATGTGAGATTCCTTCGTGGTTCTGGTTACTGTCAGCATACCTTCTCCTCCTTACTTTCGTTCCTTCACTGCCAGAGCATGGGTGTCAAACCCTTCCGCCACCGCCATCCGGTAGGCGTGCTCTCTGGCCTTTTCAAAGCCTTCCTTAGTCACATATCCCACAGAGCTCCGTTTCAAAAAGTCATTCACCGACACAGAGGAGCAGGTTTTGGCAAAGCCTCCCGTAGGCAAAATGGCATTTGGCCCCATCACAAAGTTGCACATGGTAATGGGGGTATAATCCCCTAACAAAATTTCTCCCGCATTTTTGATTTTGGGCAGCACCGCAAAGGGATCCTTTGTCATCACCTCCATATGCTCGGGGGCATATTCGTTGACAAAATCAATGGATTCCTCCAAGGAATCGGTCAGAATGATTCCGCCGTAGGTGGAAAAATTGGTGGTCACAAAGCTGCGCCGCTTTTCCGAAATTTTTTCCAGCTGCTGCTCCACAATGGGAATCACCCGATCCGGCAAAGTGGCGTCATGAGTCACCAGCAGGGCGGCGGAATCAGGGCCGTGCTCCGCTTCAATCATCCAGTCCAGAGCCACCTTGTGGGGATCTGCAAATTCATCCGCCAAAATAATAGACTCGCTGGGACCTGCGGGAAGGCCGGTGTCAATTTCATTAGCCAGCACCCGTTTTGCCGCCGTACAATAGGCGTTGCCCGGGCCGATGATCTTACTGCATTTGGGGATGGTTTCCGTTCCGTATGCCACAGAGGCAATGGCCTGAATTCCGCCCACCATGTAAATTTCGGTAATTCCAATAATTTTGGCCGCCGCCAGCATGGCGTCGTCTAAGGTGCCCTGCTCGTTGGGGGGTGTTACCACCACAATTTTAGGCACCCCCGCCACCAGTGCAGGAATCCCCAGCATCAGCAGCACCGAAGGAAAGCTACCCTTTCCCCGGGGCACATACAGGCAAACGTCTGTAATGGGGGTTACCTTTTCCCCCGCCATAATACCGTCGTTCACATTGGTAAACCAAAGCTCCTCCGGCATTTGCGCCTGATGAAAGGTTCTGATGTTCCCCGCAGCATACACAATGGCCTCCCGGGTTTTTTCATCCAGCCGAAGGTAACCGGCCTCTATTTCCTCTGCCGAAACTCTCATGCCCTGTTTCAGCTCCACCCGGTCAAACTTTTTGGTATAGGCCAGCACTGCCTTGTCCCCGTTTTCCTTCACGTCCTGGGAAATCTCCCGAGCCGTCTGGATATAATCACTAATGTCTGTTTCTGCCCGGCGCAAAATTTTTTGCTTTTGCTCCCGGGTCATTTCTTTTAATCGAAAAATATTCAAATGTCTCACCCTTCTTTCCTTCTGTTAGTATTATTATAGTGCATTTTCCCGCCGTTGTCAAACTTTTATCAAAAAAACAAAAAATTGTGTTTTTCTTTTTCTGTTCAGTGCGCCGAAAAATCGGCATGACAGCATTCGGTTATGCTGCCAGACATTACAAAGGAAACCGGGGCATAATCAGACAAAAAGGATGTAAAATAACAGGGAAAGGATGTGACAAAATGAAACGAATTTTATGTTCATTTCTGTTTTTTGTAATTCTGAGTCAAACCACCGGCTTTGCTCAGGATACCCAAAAGCCGGCAGTATATGATATGAACCTGGAGGTGCAGATGGATACCGCTCTTGACAGTCTGCTGGCGGCGGTAGTGCCGGAGGGAGACACCCAGTGGCTGTTTGCCATTGAAACAAGCACGGAGCACGGCCAGGTCAAAATCACCGACAACAAAGCCGGAACCTTTTCATACACACCGGATCCCGGCTATTTGGGGGAGGATCGGTTCACCTACTATCTGGTTGCCGGAACCCGGGAAACCGACCGGGCAACCGTTACCCTGACAGTAAAGGAAACCGCCCTGCCCACAGCATCCCCCGACAATTCACCCCAGGCAAGCCCCACTCCCTCTCCTGAGGCAACCCCCGAGCCTGTCTATCTGGATTTATGGAATCACTGGGCCGCCTATTCAGCAGAAAAGCTGACCGCCCTTGACAAGCTGCACGGGGAAACCATCGGCGGAATCTGCTATTTTTATCCGGAGGAACAGCTGACCAGAATCCGGTATATCATTTTGGCCAACTCTGTGTTTGACTTTTATCCCGGAGAGGCTCAGGAGCTACCCTTTGCCGATCTGGCCGGTCTGCCTCCCTGGGTGCTGCGACCCCTCCAGCCCGCCTACCAGCACGGTCTGTTAAAGGGCTCCTTGGAAAACGGCCAGCTGTATGTGCACCCTTATGATTCCCTGACCCGGGTAGAGGCATGCATGATGATGTATCAGGCAATCGGCATTGACGCTCACAATACCGACGAGCTGCCCTTTGCCGACCGGGACAGTATTCCTTTCTGGGCTCACCAAATGGTGCAGGATATGGTAGGCTACGGTCTGATTGAGGGATACGACGACAACACCTTCCGCCCCTATGAGCAGGTGACCAAGGCTCAGGCGGCTCAGATGCTGTACCAAGCCTATCAGCTGAAATCGGAATTGTCAGGAAAAAAATAACTACCGCTTGCATTTTTCCTTTGGATCTGCTATAATAAATGTGAAGAAGAAAAAGGAAAATAAGGGTAGGAGAGAGAATATGAACCATAAGGAAAAAGCAAGAGAGCTGTTTTTATCAGGCTATAACTGCGCTCAAGCTGTTTTTGGCGCCTTTTGCGACGTAACCGGGATGGAGTTTTCCCAGGCCATGCGCCTTTGCTCCTCTATGGGAGGGGGAATGGGAGGTCTGCGGGAGGTTTGCGGTGCCGTCAGCGGCGCCTTTTTGGCCGCCGGCCTGATTTTGGGAGACGAAGGCACCGATCATCAAAAGAAAAAACAGCATTATGCCATGCTGCAGGATATGGCAGGCCGGTTTCGGGAGCGGTTCGGAACCCTGTCCTGCGGGGAATTGCTGCGCACCGTCAGTCATTCCTCCGTCCCTGCGGCCAGAACCGCCGGATACTACAAGGAGCGCCCCTGTGTTGCCTTTGTAGAAGCTATGGCGGAAATACTGGATCAAATCCTTTTGGAACACCGGGCGTGCTAAAGCAGTGCGCCTGGTTTCACAAAAAGGAGTACATAGGAGCAAAGCCCCTGCCCGGCTCACGGCAGGGAAAGAATATGAAAAAATTGATTTTTGTGAGCAGAAAGGCTGACCTCATTATGCTGCAAAAAAAATCCCCCTTGGAGCAGGCGGGAGAGGAGCTGCGCTGGAGCGCCATTTCCGCTGCCTTGATTTATCTGGTATTAGGCTTGATTTTTATCTTAAAGCCTCATGAAAGCAGCCTGTTTTTTTGCTATGTGATCGGGGCTGCCCTCACCGGCTACGGTATTTTTTATTTCATCTCCTTTGCCATGAAGGCCACCAAAACAGGAACCTCCCTGTTAATCGGGGTTTTGTCCACCGCATTTGGTATTTACACCCTGTTTCGCCCCTCTGCCATTCAGGGGATTTTGTTTATCACACTGGGGATTCTGATTGTGCTCAACAGCCTTTCCTCCATGCGCCATGCCTCCCTGCTCAAGGCCTTTGCCTTTCCCGGCTGGTGGGTTTTGGCTTTGTTGTCTGTGCTCACAACCATTCTGGGCTTTCTGATCATCTTTAATTTTGAGCTGTTTGGCAGCTTTTTGATGATACTCATAGGCTGCATTATGGTGTATGAAGCCCTTTCCGGCCTTTGGGCGGCTCACAGAATCTATCAGCTGAAAAAAGTATGGAATCACACAGAGGAATAACCTGCAAAGGAGACCTTACAAACAAAGGGGCTGTAGTCAATCCGATTCAAAAAATCGTTTTGCTGCAGCCCCTTACTGGTTATGAGCAAACCTGTAAGCCGAGTTCTGTATTTGACAGTCATCTATCTAGGCCGCATATTTCTATACGGCTCAAGCCACGTCACGGAATCAAATACGCCGGGCCGGCGCGCGTCAAAACAACGCCTTCCGTATCAGTGTTGCACCAGGTGGGGTTTACATGGCCGGACGGTCTCCCGCCCGCCGGTGAGCTCTTACCTCGCCTTTCCATCCTTGCTTGCAATGAAAAATTGCGTCAGCGGTTTCTTTCTGTTGCACTTTCCTTAGAGTCGCCTCCACCGGGAGTTACCCGGCACCCTGCCCTATGGAGCTCGGACTTTCCTCATTCGTGCTCTTCAGCACGCCCGCGACTGTCTGGCTTACTCATAAAAATCAGTATACCATATTCCCGTTGAAAAGTCAATCCCCGTTTCCTGAGTCTTTCTTCTTTGTATGTTCAATTGTCAATGATGGGTGATACATTTCTTAAAGAATTAAAAAGTTTCACTCCAAATTACCCTTGTCAAGGTGGAGCGGTGGAGATTTTCGCAAGAAAATACTACCGTCTACCTTGACAACTCACAATATGATATCATTAAGATTGGCGCAAGCAAATTCTCACTTTGCGCCTAATGATTTACATCACACCTAGATATTTTTCCATCATTTCATTATAAGAGAAGTTTATCTGCAAAAATCATATGAACACCCTCTTTCGAAATAATTTTACACATAATCATGGTTGCATTCTACCAATTTTACTTGACATTTCTGGAAAGCTGTAAATTCGGAGCAGGTTTTGAACCAACATTAAAATTTCCGTCAAAAGAACCTTACCGATTTTTTTATCATGGTTTCAAAAACTGTTAGAAATTTATAATGTTTCGGAAATAGCTATTATTCAGTAGGCATTAATGTAACAGCATCGCACAATGGACGTAATGCAGACAGATTTCTCCACCAAAAAACTTTTGTATAAGCATAAGAATCAGCTTCGTTAGGATGTTCTGCATTTATAATAGGCTGCGGCTGATAAGTTTTCGCTTCAACCAGCTCACCGCTGTCCTTATAAAAAGCGATAATGATTGTGGTGCCCTCATAGACATCATTTAAAGTAACCGTTTCTGATAAGCCGTTGATTGTAACACTGAATTCTACCGGAGGATCGGATTTCAAATAAAGCGCAGCCTCGGTGTGTGTTCTATTCCAACGAACTTCATAGTTTTCGTCATTGCTGAAGAAGAATTTACTCGGATTTTCTGTACAGAAATCTGAATATCCACTTGTAATGACAACAGGATTGCCTGCTGTTGGTTCAACTTCGCATGCAACTCCTATCTGCGCACCGTCTGTAAGTGTGCCTGTCAAATTGATTACCTTATCTGAGCAAAGGTATACATCTGATTTTTTGCAGCTATCATCGTGAACGCGTGAACCGGTTCCGCCGCAAGCATAGTTGCCTTTTATTACAAGTGCTCCGTAAACATTGAGATTACCGTTTTGAGAAACATATACTCCTCCGCCGTTGCTGTCGACTCCGCTGCCAGCACTACGGTGGGCAGCAATCCTACCAGCATCGCAAGAGAGAGCAGGATGCTCCATAGTCTTTTGATTTTTGTTTTTGCTTTCATAAGCAAGTCCTCCTTGTTTCTTTCCTGCATTTTGCCGGGGGAAATGATATAATAAAGATCGTTTTAGTTGAGTTTAAAGAAAACAGCACCAAATCAGAGCCGCGCCAATGAAAAGAAACGCCAGTCCCATTGGCAATGGAAACGGATGCCCGACAAATCGCATTTTTTCAGGGTTTTTGGGGTTGTAACAAATTTCTATTTCTGAATCAATCGGATATTTCGTTTTCCGATAAGTTCTGAAATACGCCTTTTCGGTATAGCTTTTGCCGTCAACGACATACCTCACAACCGGACGATAATGGGTATGCTTTACGCCACGGAAATATGTATGTTCTTTTTCCGGCTTTACAACAGTTGCATTTATCGGTGCAGTGCATTTTATGTAAGTCATAACCTTTGCCGTAATCAAAAGCAGAGCGATACCGGTAAGCATCACACCTACAGCTAAAAAGAATATGTCATGCATAGCGTCACGCTTTCAATGAGCTGAGAAACATTAATACACCTGATACACCGATGAATAGCAAAAAAGCACCAAAAAAAATCGTAAGTATTCCACCGCCTTTGGTAAAATGCTCTTCCGGATTTTCGGGGTTGTAAAATACCTTGATATTACCACCGATTTTAATTTTTTTGTAGCGTTCGTAAGAGGTATCTCCGATGCCGTGATAGATTTGCCCGTTGACTTCGTATTCAAATTCCGGCGAATAATAAGTGGTGCGGTAGCCCTCTCTGTCTTTACCCTCAGATTCATGTACGCCGGTTATTGTGCCGATGGTTTTACTCTTGCATCTCGTGACTGTTTTAATGCCTGACACAAGCGCGAATGCTCCGAAGAGGGTACATGCGATACTAATTAAAATTTCAATAGCTGTCATAAAAATCACTCTTCTTTCTTTATTACGATTATCAAAAGAAACGCTGATTCTTCATTTTCATAGAACACGTCTCTTTTTCCGAAACCTCAAATTTTTATAATGATAAAATAATAACCGTTTATGGTTAGACTGCCGGCCTGCAGAAATCTTCAAAAGCACAGATCATTTTGGAATTTTTGATGACAAAATGTTCAGCGAACTACTGCTTCTTTACGAAGTGGCAAGTCACTTTTACATCTGCCATATCTATCTTCCATATCAGTTCTCCGTCCTGATAGGTAAATTCAGCAGACACGCCGTTAGGCTCCATGATTTTTACACCATCTTCAGTAAGCTCCCATGTACCGTCAGAGACATCGCCATTTATGCCGCCTGAAAATGTATTGTCAGCATTAAAAGTGAACTCATAGGCGCCGATGCTTTCCTCAACGTCATATACATCGCCTTCATCTGATTCCATAACTGTTGCTGCCCATGTTCCCAAATACCGATTTTCATCATTCGTGTCGGTGTTGCTTTCAGCAGTCATGTCGTCGCTGCTTTTGACATTCGTGTCGGTGTTGCTTTCGACATTCGTGCCGCTGCTGTTTCCGGCAGCCTTGTCGCTGCTGCTGTTACCGCAGCCTGTCAGTGCGATTCCCATAGATGCTATGATTACACAGCATACCACCATTATTATTAATTTTTTCAATTTCATGTTTTTTCCTCCTCAATAATCATAATGAATAAAAATCTGAATTCTATATACATTACCTTTCTTTCCGGCGCTTTGCCGGATGCTTTGACCGTGTGGATTGTTTTATCGGCTCTCCCACACGGCAAGGAGAGCTTCTTCCATAAGCGTTAATACTTTCGTTTCATAGGCTACACATCCTTTTTTGAGATCTTCACATTTTTGTAAGGATAAAATAAAAACCGTTTATGGTTCAGCTGCCGGCCTGCAGAAATCTTCAAAAGCACGGATCATTTTGGGATGCTTGATGACAAAATGAATGGCAGGAGCATTGTTCTTTGATACGATCACCCATTTCCCCATATTGATCAGAATCTGAATATTTCTGAAAGTATGCACAGCATCTGTATGCAGGTTATATCCGTCATAATCTTCAGCAAATTGCATGGTCGCCGCAAGATGCTGCAGATATTCCGGATAGGTATATTTCAGTCCTTTTTCCGAAAACATACCGCAAAGAGATAAATAAACCGGCTCTTTTCCAAACTCTTCTTCACTCAGCACATAAACCTCGTCACATATCGTTGCGTTTTCAAGGATTGCTTCTGTCATTTTCCTTTGCCTGAACATATAGTTTCTGACATCTGCCTTGTCTTTTTCCCCAAAGGAATTGTTTTCCAGCATAATTTCCAGAACATCTTTAGGTAGCGTATAGATAGGCAGGGAAGAAAGAATGTTGAATCGCATTCCGCCGGACAATGCTTCAGAATCTTCAAAACAAAAGAACGCATCCTTATCCGCTGTCCTGTAAGTCTTCATCAGCGGTTTTGCTTTTGAGAACAGACGCTGCACCCGCTTTTTGTAATAAGCAAGATCAGTCTCATTTTGCGTCAGGCAGTATTTCCCCTCATTATGATACCCTCTGATACATTCCCCGTAGAGTGCGGCAGTGTCCGATACATAGTCCGTATGGCAATAGATACGGTTTGAAGAATCGTTCAGATAGAAAGAAGTGACCTTTCCGGTCATATAAAGCGGAATCCAGCTCATCAACCCGAGCATCATCTCATCGGGCGGGCGATCAACATCATGAATCATCCGGATATCCGCGCCCTTCATAATCATCATTGCAATGGTCTGCATCCATGCTCTCATATATGCCGCATCCAAGGTCAAGTCTTCCATAGGGATACTGTTACACATATAGACAGTACCATTTGCTCCCGAAGAGGCAACTGTCCTGAAAAAATCCAGCTCGCCCTTTTTCATCTCGTCAAACCCGTAATAGTATTTCGGAAGAGATAAAATTTCCGACTCCTGAGCATAATCCGCCTCAGGAAAATGATTATTGCTCATATATGTTTTAATATTGAACGCATCCAGTTGATACAGAAACTCTCCGAGATAATCATGCTGACTAATCGTTTTGGAATTTAGCCAGCTACACAGTTTTAATGTACACCGACCTACCGGAACAAGTTCTTCTGCGTGTTGTCCAATAAGACCTGCAATGGCCGACGGCGAGTTTGTTCTTGCGATATACCCTGCTGTTTCGATAAGAAACTTATCTAAATCGGCAGGTTTACGCTGACACATCCGAATTCTTGACAGATATGACGAATCAAAGCTCAGCGCTCTTGAAAGACCTGAAACGCTGATATCTAACGTTTCAATTGCAGTATTGAGATTTTTAATGATGGCATCATAATCGAGCTTTGGCTTCTTTGTAAACTCTGAAAAAGCGTTTCTGATGATTGCTTCATCAAGTTCCGGGTTATTCTCACTTGCCAGATGAACAAATCCACAAATCAGCTTTTCAATCTGTTCCTGATCAGGAATTCTCTTCCCGGAACGATATCTGCTTAGGGCAGAAGCCGATATACCCGAAGCTGCGGACAGCTCTTTCGCAGTAGACTGCGTTTTGTTCAGATACAGTTTTAGCACATCGGAAAAACCCATACTCTCACCCCTTTCCATTACTTTTCATTACTTATAATAAATTATAGCATAAAATATCGCAAAATTCCATAAAAATTCCTGTTTTGTCAATGACAATACGGGAAATGGCATTTGCTTATATTAAAAGTGTGTTATAATAAACCAAAATGGTTGGATATTGGATGCATTAACAAGAGAATACAAGAATACGGTAAGG
>JAXEOR010000103.1:0-5944 GCA_034117945.1 Clostridia bacterium
ACAAAAAGGAGATCTTGTGATGCAGACCCTACAGATTAATCAAAATGACGCAGGTCAGCGGCTGGATAAATTTTTGCAAAAGGCCTTTCCCGCCCTGCCCTCCTCTGCCATGTATAAATATATCCGAAAAAAACGGATTAAGCTCAATCATAAACGCGCCGACATTTCCACCCGCCTACAGGAGGGTGATCTGCTGGAGCTTTATATTAGTGACGATTTTTTAACCCCTCCCCGCCGGGAAGAGCTCTACAAAACGCTGACGCCAAAGCTGTCTGTGGCCTATGAGGATCAGCATATCCTGATCGTGGAAAAGCCCTTCGGGCTGGTGGTTCATGAGGACGCTGACGAGCAGGTTCATACCCTCATCAATTATATCAAAGCCTATCTGTATCAAAAGGGAGACTATCAGCCCCATCAGGAGCATTCCTTCACCCCTGCCCTGTGCAACCGCATTGACCGAAATACCGGCGGCCTGGTCATCGCCGCCAAAACGGCAGAGGGGCTGCGTGTCATGAACCAAAAAATCAAAAATAAAGAAATCCAAAAGCAGTATCTTTGCATTGTGCACGGTACCCCCCGCCCAAAAGAGGCTGTGTTACAAGGGTATTTGTATAAAGACTGTGAAAAAAATAAGGTGACTGTATTTTCTGCCCCTAAAAAAGGCGCAAAAACTGCAGTCACCAAATATCGCGTGCTGGAATCCAAAGAACATCTCAGTCTGGTAGAAATCACTCTGGTTACCGGGCGAACCCATCAAATCCGGGCGCATATGGCATCCATCGGCCATCCCCTGCTGGGGGACGGAAAGTACGGCACCAATCAGCAGAATAAGCCCTTTGGTGCCAGGCACCAGGCTCTGTATTCCTACCGGCTGACCTTTTGCTTTACCACCCCTGCAGAGGGGCTGGAGTATTTAAACGGTAAAACCGTTACCCTGCCTCATGCCCGGGAAGCCTTGGGCTGGGATTCTCTATAGCAATCGGCGGATCATTTCCTCTGTCTGATCGGCCAGAAGCTGATATCCCTGCTGGGTCAGATGAACGCCATCCTGTAAATACAGCTCCGGCCGAGCGGCAAGAGGGGTGTATAAATCATTGATCTCCGCCCCCAAATCAGCCGCAAGGCTGCCGGCAATTTCATTTCGTTTGCATACAAGTTCATTTCTGTCTGCAAATCGGGTTAGATCCTGCCCGTCCCGCACCGGTGTGGTTAACGCCACAATCAAAGGAACACCGCCAAACAAGGCCTGCACCTCCTTCAGCAGCTTGGCATAGGCCGCCCCATAGTCCTCCGGGGATAAGTGCCAACCATGCAGACCGTTGTTAAAGTGAATCAGGTCGCATCGGCTTTGCTGACCAGCCATATACTTCAGCCCCTCCAAAAATTTGGGGTGATCCACGGCCTTGGAGGTTCCAAACCCGTCTGCAAAGATCTTTTGCTCCAGGCAGTCTCCCACCATCCGGCGGTATCCGCAGGAAATAGAATCTCCTATCAGCAGCACCCGTTTTCCCTCCGCTGAAGGGTGATCCCACCAAATATTGTCCCATTCATAGGTCTCCAAAGGAGTTTTTGTTGTTTTTTCTTCATAAGTAAAATCCACATTCGTCACCGTTCCTATTTTATTCATTTTAAATTAATCCCACATTACTATACCACATCATAATTAAAAACAATTCCACGATACATGGAACTACGCAACCAATTATTTTTTTGTCTTTCCCATTCCAACTTAGTAAATCCTCTGTGTATGCCAAAACAAAAACAAAACTGCCAATCATATATCTAGAAATTGATTCGATCCCTGTACAAAGAGGAATTGTTAAAAACAATATTGCCAAAACACCTTCCGAATATCGTTTTCTTTTCAAAAGACTCCAAATCATGTAATATCCACCAAGTGCCCAAAATGCTTGTAAAGCAGGATGTTTTTCTGTGGATCGCAATGCTACATATAAGTTTTTAAACGGATTTCCAACGACCCTATGCCATGCTATCTGCACCCGCATAAATGCCAAAGGATCCCCTGTCAAGTATTTCAAATAAAACATAAATAAGAATAACCCTAATGGGATAAGCGCAATACATAAAACCAATCTCCGATTCCGTATAAAATCAGGAATTATTTGTTTCCAAAAATCTTTTCCCAACTGTTGCTTTTGTAAAAATAAATAATATGTTATCACAGCAAATATTAGCATAACCCCTGTATTTCTGGTTGCAGATAACAGCATGCCTATTATCCCTACTGCCAGGTAACGCTTTTTTTCCAGACAATAAAGAGCCGCTACTAAAAATAGTAAAAATAATGGTTCTGTATACAAGGAAGAAAAATAAAAACTGTAAACTCCAAAACTCATGAAAAAACAAAAAAGTATCGCAATCTTCAAATTCTTTCTGGTAAATAATATGTATAGAAATGCTAAATACAATGCCACAGTAAATGAAATCGTATTCAAAAAAAACCCAATTGCATCAAGATTATGAAACCCTAGCAAATAAAAAATACGCAATATCATAGGCATCAAAGGAAAAAACGCCCATTCCACAGAGCCGCTATACAAAGGCTGCGGTCTATATCCTTGTTCAGCAATTCCATAATACCAATTAGCATCATAATGGCGAAATGCTTCAAAAAAACTTACTTCATCACAATGTCTGCTGTTCCATATTAAATATAACCCAAACATTACCAATCTAGATAAAACCACCATCAAGCAAACAAGCACCGCTATATTTTTTTTGTTTTTCTTCAAATCTCCAAATAATTCCATACATTTAGAATATAGTGCATCCATCTCTCATTCTCCTCCCATCATAAAATTTTATTTTTCAATGTAAAACTAATTGTTTCAACATTGTATCGGAGGAATAAGGCTGTAAACAAAGAGATAGGGTCAACCAGCCATTTTCAGTAATACACTCCGCCGGAATTTTAATCCTATAAACTCCATCCTGTTCCAACAAAAGAAGTCCAAGTTTTGTTTGATTCGCAATAATAAAAATATCTCCTTTTAGATCGACAAGCGAAGCTTCCAATACATATTCTTTTTTTTCTAATTCTGAAAAATATAAATTTGCCTGTTCTTGTGTCCATCCACACCCAGAAGAAGTCAATTCTTCCCAACCCTGCCCCCTGCGGCGAACACGATTGGGATCTTTCGATATCCTGCAAAAATTAAGTTTCTCTCCTGATTCATATTGCAACCCGTCATACCCCGGCCAATCCATTAGAGTGTGATCTATATAATACATCTTATACTCCAACGGAACTTCCGGATCAATCCCGGATATTAATAAATAGACATAGAAAATTCCCAACAACAAACTCAAACCATAGCAAATAAAATTTCTCATAACTCCTTCGCCCCTCACTTTCCGCACTTGGCCAACAGATCTGCGCGGATATCCCACAGCTTTTGGGACAGATCCACATAATACTGATGGGGGTTATCGAAGCGCAGCACTTCGTCCCACAAAGTTCCCACCTGCTCCTTGCAAAAACGCTGGATTTCCTGGACGGTGGGGCTTTGGTACACGCATTTCCCCTTCACAAAGATGGGCTTTAACAGTTCCTTTGCGTAAAAATCCGTAACCACCTTCCGTTTCCAGGTATGCTCCGGATCGAAAATTTCATACTCCTTGGAGTCGTCGATCCTTTCGGAAAACTCGGTGACCACGTCAGCGATTGCCTTATCATTCTCCCGGGAGAACAGCCGATACACCTTTTTAAAGCCGGGGGTGGTGATTTTAGACACATTCTCGCTGATCTTGATTTTGGGAACATACTCGCCCTCTTTGTTCTCCACTGCCGTCAGCTTATAGATCCCGCCAAACACCGGCTCAGACCGGGAGGTAATCAGCCGTTCTCCCACCCCAAAGGAATCAATCTTCGCTCCCTGGGCCAGGGTGGCCTGAATGATTTTTTCATCCAGGGAGTTGGAGGCCACGATGGGGCAATCCTCAAACCCGTTTTCATCCAGCATTTTTCTCATTTTTTTAGACAGATAGGTAATATCTCCGCTGTCAATCCGCACTCCTCCCGGCCGATACCCCGCAGGCACCACCACCTCTTTGAACACCCGGATGGCATTGGGCATTCCCGATTTCAGCACGTTATAGGTATCCACCAGCAGGGTACAGCTTTGGGGGTACACCTCCGCATACTTCCGGAAGGCCTCATACTCGCTGTCAAACATCTGCACCCAGCTGTGAGCCATAGTGCCCAGAGCGGGAATCTGATAATATTGTTCGCAGATGGCGCAGGCTGTTCCCACGCACCCGCCGATATAGGCCGCCCGGGCGCCCATAATCGCTCCGTGAGATCCCTGGGCCCGCCGGGAGCCAAACTCCATCACCGCCCGTCCCTGTGCCGCACGGACAATCCGGTTGGCCTTGGTGGCGATCAGGCTTTGATGGTTGATACTCAGCAGCACCATGGTTTCCACAAACTGTGCCTGAATCACCGGCCCCCGAACGATCACCACCGGCTCCTGGGGAAAAATGGGCGTTCCTTCCTCCACCGCCCACACATCGCAGCAAAAGGTAAACTCAGAAAGATATTGCAAAAATTCCTCGCAGAAAATGCCCTTGCTCCGCAAAAATGCAATATCCTCCTCCTCAAACTTCAGGTTTTTCAGATAGGTAATCAATTGCTCCAGCCCTGCCATGATGGCAAAGCCGCCGTCGTCCGGCACCTTGCGGAAAAACATATCAAACACCGCAATACGATCCTTCAGCCCGTGCTCAAAATATCCGTTGGCCATGGTCAGCTCATAAAAATCCGTCAGCATGGTCAAATTAACGTCCTCTGCCCAATCTGTCCTTTTCATTTTTGTACCTTCTTTCCTCACCCGTTTAAATATGCCGTTTCCTCTTTTTTCTCCCGGGACATCAGATCCCTTACTGCCTCCCGGGGATTCTTTCCTTCAAACAATACTGCGTACGCCTGCCGGCAGATGGGCATTTCCACCCCGTATCTGTTCGCCAGGGCATGGGCTGCGGAGGCGGTTTTCACGCCCTCCACCACCATATTCACTTTTGACAGGGTTTCCTCCAGGCTGTGTCCCTGGCCGATCAGAATCCCTGCCCGCCGGTTGCGGCTGTGCATACTGGTGCAGGTCACGATCAGATCTCCCACCCCGGACAGGCCGGAAAAGGTTTCGGCCTCCGCTCCCATGGCTTTGCCCAGACGGGTGATTTCCGCCAGTCCCCGGGTCATCAGGGCTGCCTTGGTGTTGTCTCCCATGCCCAGTCCGTCCAAAATCCCGGCGCACAGGGCGATCACGTTTTTCAAAGAGCCTCCCAGCTCCACCCCGATCATATCCCGGTTGGTATACACCCGAAACTCCGGGCACATGATCATCTCCTGGATGGCTGCCGCCTGCTCCATATCCCGGCAGGACACCACGTTGGTGGTAGGGATTCCTCTGCCCACCTCCTCCGCATGGGAGGGGCCGGACATCACTGCCACTCTGGCCTCCGGAATCACCTCCAAAAGCACCTGAGACAGGGTCAGCAGACTCCCTTCCTCCAGCCCCTTGGAGATGTTCAAAAGCGTCTGCCCCCGGTAATGGGGCTTCATTTTACAAGCCGTTTCCCGCACCGTATGGGAGGGCACGGCGGTAATCACCAAATCCGCCCCCTCCATGGCCTCTCCCAGCTCTGTTACAAGTCTCACCGATTCTCCCAAGGGCACTCCGGGCAAAAACTGTTTGTTTTCCCGGCATTGCTCCATTTCTGCCGCCTGAGCGGGATCGTACACCCAAAGGGTAATCTCATGCCGTTTGCTCAGCATCGCCCCCATGGCGGTGCCCCAGCTCCCGGCTCCGATGATTCCGATCCTTGCCATTTTTCATTCCATCCTTTCCGGTTTCTTTTTCTTGTCTCCCAGCTTTCGTTCCTTGCCCTGTACCAGCCGCACCAGATTCCCCCGGTGCATCACGAT
>JAXEOR010000104.1:0-3797 GCA_034117945.1 Clostridia bacterium
GAAAACAGGCTATTTGCTATCCCGGCTTTGAAGAAAAATTAAAAGGAGCTACGGTGGCAGACCAGCCTGTGGTGCGGGACGGAAATATCATTACCGCAAAATCGGCAGGGGTTGCCAACCGGTTTGCTTATGCCATTATCAGCGCACTGGTAGATGAGGAAAAAGCAGAGGAAATCCGGCAGCAGATTTACGATCGGTAGAAACGGAGGAAATGAGATGCCAAAGATAAAAAACAGCCATCAGCTAAGCCCATCAGGAGTGCAGTGGCTGTTGTTTACCATTATTTTGCTGTGGTTTTTTTTCACCTTTGTTTATTCCATCCTGCATTCCTTTTTCAGCTTTGAAAAACCAAACGGTTATTTGCAGCTGATGTATCTTCAGATTTTTACCATTATGCTGCCTACGATTCTCTATTTGTATCCGAAAAATATTGACATTACCGAAACCTTTCTGATCCACCGGATTAACCGGAAGAACGTTCTTTTTCTGGTGGGCTTAGGGATTTGTATGCAATATATCGGTCGAATGCTCAACTCCCTGATGGTGCTGCTGCTGAGAAGCCTGGGGACGGATAGCCCTGTGAGCTCCCTTGCGGTGCCGGACAGCTTTGGTGCGGCTTTGCTGGCCTTGGTGGCGGTGGTGATGGTACCGGCGGTCATGGAGGAGCTTTTGATGCGGGGCGTGGTGCTTCATGCCTATGTGTGGCGGGGAAACAAAGCGGCCATTGCGGCAAGTGCCTTTTTGTTTGGTATTTTGCATCTGGATGTGAGAAGCCTGTTTTCTACCATTTTACTTGGAGCGGTGCTGGCATATGCAGTGCTGCAAACCGGCTCTATCTGGGCGGGAATGATTTTGCATCTGGTCAATAATTTGATTGCGTTGATCGGCTATGCTTTGGAACGGCATCTGCAGCAGCCTTGGGAGGGAATTTTGTTAACGCTGTTTTTTGCAGCGGCAGTGCTTGCGGTGTTTCCGCTGCTGCGTGCCTTCCGGGCGCACAATCTGGAGAATAAAAACAGAGTGGATCTTCCCGAGAAAAAAAGTGTTGCTTATGAATTGGGGAGAACCATCTTCAGTCTGCCGGGGCTGTTAACACTTGCGGGGTATGTATTGGTGCAAATCCAATTATTTGGCAGGGGATAAGGATGATTGAAAATAACATTAATTACGACTATATTATTCGCTATTTAAGGGAGATGACGGATGATCGGGAGCCCATGCTTTCGGAAATGCGCCGGTTTGCGGAAGGCAATGAAATTCCGGTCTGCCAGCGGGAAACTGCCGCCTTTTTACGGTTTTTATGCGCCGTCAAGCAGCCAAAACGGATTTTGGAGATCGGAACAGCCATCGGCTATTCCGCCATTTCTATGGCGAAGGTGTGCAAAGGGGAAATTGTAACGCTGGAGCGGGATCCGGAAATGATTGTTCTGGCCAAAAAGAATATTCAGGAAAACGGCTTGCAGCAGCGGATTACCCTGCTGGAAGGAGACGCCGCACAAACCCTTTCGCAGGTGGAAGGGGCTTTTGATCTTGTCTTTATTGATGCGGCCAAAAGTCAGTATGAGACCTTTTTGAAGCAGATTTCTTTGCGCACAGGCGGTGTTTTGGTATGTGATAACGTGCTGTATCAGGGAATGACTGCAACTGACGAGCTGGTGGTGCGCCGGAAAATTACCATTGTGAAGCGGATGAGAGCATTTCTGAACGGACTAATGCATGATCCCCGCTATGTGACCTCTCTCCTGCCTTTGGGGGATGGAGTGGCACTGGCTTATCGAAAAGAGGAGGAGCTATGAATAAAAAATTTGAATTGCTGGCTCCGGCAGGCAGTCCGGACAAGCTGAAAACAGCTTTGCAGTATGGGGCGGACGCTGTCTATTGCGGGCTGAACCGATTTTCCCTGCGGGCGGCGGCGGATAATTTTACCCCCCAGCAGCTTGCGCAGGGGGTGGAGCTTGCTCATTCCGTGGGGAAAAAGGTGTATGTGACTGCCAACGTGATCCTGCATAATCATGAATTGGAGGACTTTGACCGTCTTTGCCGGACAGCTGTGGAGGCCGGAGCAGATGCCCTGATTCTTTCCGATCTGGGGGCTTTTGAGATTGCCAGCCGGTATCGAGATAAAATTAAACTCCATGTCAGCACCCAGGCCAGCAACACCAATTATCGCTCGGTCAATGTCTGGCATAAAATGGGGGCTTCCCGCATTGTGCTGGCCAGAGAGCTTTCCTTTGAGGAAATCCGGGAAATCAGAGCCCATGTTTCACCGGAGCTGGAAATTGAAATGTTTGTGCACGGAGCCATGTGCATGGCCTATTCCGGCCGGTGTCTTCTCAGTTCTTATTTAACCGGTCGTGACGCCAATGGAGGAGCCTGTGCTCAGCCCTGCCGCTGGAAGTATTATGTGACCGAAGAACAGAGGCCGGGACAGCCCATGGAGATTGCGGAGAATGAGCACGGAACCTTTTTGTTCAATGCGAAGGATTTGTGCCTGATCAATTATTTGGAGGAGATTGACCGAGCCGGGGTAAACAGCTTGAAAATTGAGGGGCGGGTGAAAACCGCCTACTATAATGCGGTTGTTACCAAGGCTTACCGTCAGGCAATTGACGCTTATGAGGAAATCGGCGCAGAGTATCGGAAGGATCCTTATTATTATCAGGAGCTTTGCAAGGTGAGTCACCGGGATTACAGTACCGGCTTTGCTTTGGGAAATCCCGGCGCAGAGGGGCAGATTTACGGCAGCAGCTCCTATATACGAACCTATGATATTGTGGGAATTGTAGCAGGGATGGAAGAAGGTTATGCCATTGTGGAGCAGAGAAATCGGTTCTTTTTGGGAGACAGGGTGGAATTTGTACCGCCAACCGGCAGATTTGTTTCCCATCAAATCAAGGTGCTGCAAAACGAGCAGGGGGAGGACATTCTTTCTGCCCCCCATGCCAAAATGATGTTAAAAATGGACGCGCCGGCCGGAGATTTTCCGGTGGGAACGATCATTCGAAAAGAGTTGGGTCAGGAGGGATGATATGAAGCTGGTGCATTGCGCAGATCTGCATTTGAACCGACCCTTTGCCGGAATGAACAGTTCCGTCAAGGCAGCGGCCGCCCGAGCGGAGCAGATGGACGTGTTTTCCCATATTATTTCCTTGGCAAAAGAGGCTGACGCTCTTTTGATCGCCGGGGATTTGTTTGACAGTAATTATTTTGATTTGTCTCAGCTTCAGCTGATGCGGGAAAAATTTGCGTCTATCCCGCAGGTGCGTGTGTTTATTTCTCCCGGAAATCACGACCCTTACACGCCCAATTCCCCCTATGCCTTGTTTGATTTTGGAGATCATGTGCATGTGTTCCGGGGAGAAACAGAGTGTGTGGACTGCGGTGAATTTGTGGTATACGGAAATTGCGGCCGCCCTGTGGGACAGGTGACGGTTGATCCGGAGCGGATCAATCTCCTTTGCGTTCACGGGGATCTGGGAGGGAATGGAGATTACAATCCCTTTACCAAAGAGGAGCTGGCCCCCTTTTCCTAGTGCGCCTTGGGGCATGTGCATTCCTATTCCGGTATCATTCCCAACGGCAGGGGGGCTTATGCCTACTGCGGGGTTCCTTTAGGCGGCGGCTTTGATGAAACGGGGCAAAAGGGTGTGATTGCCGGCAAGGTGGACAGGGAGGGAGCAGACCTTTTCTTTGTGCCTATGGAGGGCAGACAATATCACGTTTTAACAGTCCCCTTGGAAAATCAGAAGGGCTATGAGGGAATTGAGGAGGCTGTTTTTGCAGCCTGTCCCCAGCCG
>JAXEOR010000105.1:0-7961 GCA_034117945.1 Clostridia bacterium
CGCTGACGCCGGGCAGCTGTCTGCTGTAACGGCTAAAGATTTTTCCTGCCTTAATCAGAGAGGTTTCATCTGTCAGGGTGGTTACGTCTGCCGGGAAAAAGCCCTTGGAATACCAATCCTGCATGATCTTGTTGTTTGCAACATTCAATTCTCTTCTATCTGTAACCTTTCCGTTATCGTCGATAAAGAAGGTGGTGCCTGTTACCGAAGTCATGTAAGGATTAAAATTCGTGGCTATCGTCTGACGAATAGGAATGATATCAGCCGACTCATTGTCCTTTACCGTTTGATAAATGGGGGTCAAATCATCCAAAGATTTAATTTCTTCTACCGGCAGATCATACTTGTCAACAATAGATTTATTAAACCACAAACCGGGCTGATCGTACAGCACCTGAAGCATGGGAACACCGTAAATCTCACCGTTTACACGAGTAGCGTCCCAGGTACCTTCTTCAAACAGATCCTTCAAATCGGGAGTGGTATCCAGCAGTTCATCCAAAGGAATGAACGCTCCCTTGGTTACGCTGGGTTCATAATAGGTGGCATTCATCCACATCAGATCAAATTCTTCCTGAGATGCCATGATCATCTGGGTCTTTTGCTGATAGTCACCGGCCTGGATGCAAACCAGCTCCAAATTCACATTCAGCTTTTCCTTCAGGTACTTATTGGCTTCCTCCATGACCCGGTCAAAGCCTGCCGGCTCCTGAGCCATTATGTACCATTTCAGGTTTACTTCCTCGCTCAAATCATCCTTTGAAGCGGTGGTTCCGCTGCCGCTTTTTCCGCAGGCACACAAAGACAGTGCCATAACTGCTGCCAATGCCATTGCGGCCAGCCTCTTCCCTTTTTTAAACATAACTCTTCCTCCTTTTAGATCGCACAAATCGTTTTGTGCACCATTGTTACTTTTTATATTATACATGAAAAAACAATTTTTGAAAAGGGGTTTTTTAAAAAAATAAAAAAATAGTAACCCTGCACGAATAGTAAATCAATTTTTGTGCAAGATTACTATAAAAATCCTTCTCAAATCAGTTCATCCAAAAAACTCTTTTTATCAAGGCTTCAAACTTACTCTTTAGAAAGCAATTCCTTTGCTGTTACGGCCAAGCCTGCCAGAGATTGAATATCCGATGGAACCACAATTTTGGTGGCATTGCCGGCTGCCAGCTTTTCCAGCGCCTCCAGACTCTTCAGCGCAATCACACCTTCCCCGGGAGCTGCATCATTCACCAGACGAATTCCCTGGGCGATGGCCTCCTGCACCGTCAAAATGGCCTGAGCCTCCCCCTCCGCATTGCGGATGGCCGCTTCCTTAGCCGCCTCGGCCTCCAGGATGGTGGACTGTTTATTTCCCTCTGCCACCAAAATCGCCGCTTTTTTCTCGCCCTCTGCCTTTAAAATGGATTCCCGGCGCTCCCGCTCGGCTTTCATTTGCTTTTCCATGGCGTCGCGAATCTCTTTCGGGGGTAAAATATTTTTCAGCTCCACCCGGTTGATTTTAATTCCCCAGGGGTCGGTGGCCTCGTCCAGAATGGCCCGCATTTTGGTGTTGATCAAATCACGGGAGGTTAAGGTTTCATCCAGCTCCAAATCACCGATGATATTTCGCAGGGTTGTGGCCGTCAGATTTTCAATGGCCGCCATGGGGTGCTCCACACCGTATACGTATAATTTCGGATCTGTAATCTGGAAGTAAACCACCGTGTCGATCTGCATGGTTACATTATCCTTGGTGATCACGGGCTGAGGGGCAAAATCCACCACCTGCTCCTTGAGAGACACCTTTTTTACAATTCGTTCAATAAACGGAATTTTAAAATGAAATCCTGTGCTCCAAGCCGCATGAAACACGCCCAGCCGTTCCACCACCATGCAGGTAGCCTGAGACACAATTTTTACATTGGAAATCAAAATAATCAGCACAATCACTAAAAAAGCCAAAAATCCTATCATACCGCCCATTATACATTCTCCCTTCTTTCTACAACCGCCTTTACCCCTTCAATTGTTTTTACCGTTACCGCTGTTTCCGGCTCTAGGATGCTTTCATCCGCAGAAACCGCCGACCAGCTTTGCCCCAGCACAGTAATTCTTCCCGTGCCTTTGGTTTTGTCAATCTGCTCGGTCACAATTCCCTGCTGGCCTATGATTCGATCTGCATTGGTAGGCTGCCCGTCCCGATGGAGCACCCGCTTTGCAAAAGGACGCGTCAAAATCAAAAGCACCAGGCTGCCAATGACAAACACCGCTAGCTGCCCTGTATAGCCGATCCCCAGCCATGCGCAAATCATCGCCAGCACTGCTCCCCCGGCAAACCAAATGGTCACCAGGCTGGCGGTTGCCGCCTCAACAATGGCCAGTACCACCGCAGCTCCCAGCCAAAAAAGAAACATTGTCTGATCCAAAAAACCCCCTCCTTTTTCTGTTGTTTGCATTCTTTACAATATTCACATACATTTACATTTATTATATCCTATTTTTTGTGAAAAATCAATCCCTTATCAAAAAGATTTTTCCGCACGAATCCCGCCCTTGTTTTTCGTTGAAAGGCTTTATGGGATGTTGGCTGCGCCGGTAGGAACGGGCACAGGCGGCTTACTGCAAAACAAGAAAATTTTTTATCTTTTTTATAAAAAATGATTGCTTTTTCTTAAAAAGTGTGGTATAATCTTTTTGTTATCCTTTAGAATATTTGATATGTGCCGCTAGCTCAGCTGGATAGAGCGTCTGACTACGGATCAGAAGGCCGGGGGTTCGAATCCTCTGCGGCACGCCACGTCGGAACAAGTTTCGCTTGTTCCGATTTTTTATTATCATAAAAAATCAGTCACCCACTCCACTGTTCCTCCTCTTTCGTGAAAAGCCTCGTTTGCTGCGGCTATGCCTTTGCAAGCGCAGGCATCGCGCCTTCTCTTCACTACCAACTTTTCACGAGTTTGCGCCTTCGGCGCAGAGGATATCGAAACGATCCGGCTTTTCCATAAACCCCATAAACTCTTGCTGATGGCAAGGGTTTTTTGTACCAAAAAAGGGCTTTTGACAGCCCTTTTTCTTAGTTTCCTCTATGCAACAATCATTCCTCCAAGGGGATCTCCGTCTGATCAGGTGGGATTTCAACCGTACCGCCGTTTTCCGGGTCGGTAGAAACGACCGGCACCTCCTCGGTGGGAGTCTGTGTGGGAGGAGCATCCGGCGTCAGAGGAAGCTCCTCTGACGGAGTAGGTGCTGTAGATGGCTCCATAGTTTCCTCCGGTTCCTCCGACGGCTCCTCAGAGGGTTCCTCCGACGGCTCCTCAGACGGGGTGGGGCTTTCCTCTTCCTCATCCTCATCCTTGTCTTTATCTTCGCTGTTTGCCTCATTATTAATTGACAGATTATAATTCACATTACTAGGCCAGTTAAAGTCCATAGGTCCTAAATTTTCATGCACCCGGCGCATAATATTTCCCCAAATGGCTGTACTGATCCCGTCATAGGTATACAGATACAAATCCTTGGGCTGATCAAAGCCGCACCAGACCGCTCCTGCGTAATAAGGAGAAAATCCGCAGAACCAAAGATCATATGCGTTATCCGTTGTTCCGGTTTTTCCTGCAGAGGAAATTCCGTTCCCCAGCCATGCGGCAGTACCGGTTCCCGAGGTGACCACAGAACGGAGGCAGCTCAGCATCATGCTGTTTGCCTGTTCTCCAAACACCTGGGTTTGCTCCACAGTTTTTTCCAACAGAACATTTCCTTCTGCGTCCAGCACTCTGGTATAGGTATGGGGAGTTAAATACACGCCTCCGTTGGGGAAGGTGGAATAGGCCGCCGTCATTTCCTTTACGGTCACCCCGTCTGTCAAGCCTCCCAAAGCCAGAGCGGCAAAGTTTCTATCTGTTTCTATTGTGCCGTTTTCTGCCTTGCGGCTGTCCACCAGGGTGGAAAAATGAAACCGTTCCGTCATATAATCAAAGGCTGTGTCCACGCCCAGCATTTGCAGGGTTTTTACCGCTACAATATTAATGGAGCGGGCGATAGCGTTACGAACGCTTACGGCACCCGAAAAGGAAAAGTCATAGTTATTCGGCTTCCAGCCGCCGATATTGATGGCTTTGTCCACAATAATCGTTCCCGGACCGATCAGGCCTTCTTCCATGGCAGGGCCATACACTGCGATAGGCTTTATGGTAGAACCGGGCTGCCGGGTGGTTTGGGTTGCCCGGTTTAAGGTTCTGTTGCTTTCTTTGTTGCCTCGGCCGCCGACCAGACCCTTGATTTCCCCTGTATAGGGATCCATAATCACCATAGCAGATTCCATCTGCTCCTCTCCCGAGGGGGTTCCGAAATTCTGATCGTTGGCATATTCCTCTTCCATAATGGTCTGAATATTCGGATCTAAGGTGGTATAAATCTTCAGACCTCCGTTATACAACAGCTTGGCCGCATAATTGGGGGCATAGCCCTTTTCTTTTTGCAGGTCAGCCAAAACCTCCTCAATGACAGCATCCACAAAATAAGACTGAATTTCATTTTCCCGGCTGACACCGGCGCCGAAATTAATCTCATAAGCCACCGCATCGTCATATTCCTGCTGATTGATGTAGCCCAGCTCCAGCATTTTGCTCAGAACCACCCGCTGCTTGGTCAGGTTTGCCTCCGGATTGACCAGAGGATCGTACTGGGTGGGATACTGGGTGATTCCGGCCAGAGAAGCGGCCTCCGCCAGATTCAGCTCGCTGACATCCTTTCCGAAATAGGTCAGGGAAGCGGTTTTCACACCGTTGCACCCTTCTCCCAGATAAATGGTGTTGAGATACAGCTCCAGAATGCTTTCCTTGTCCATCTGCTGCTCCAGCTGAATCGCCCGCACAATTTCCCGCAGCTTACGGCTGACTTTGGTTTCATCGTCTCCGGTCAGATTTTTAATCAGCTGCTGGGTAATGGTACTTCCGCCGTAGCTGTTGTCACTGTGAATTACATAGTTCAGGGCAGCACCCAAAAAGCGCTTCAAGTCAACCCCCTTATGACTCCAAAACCGCTCGTCCTCAATGGCTACGATCGCATCGGTCAAATACGGAGAAATGTCTTCAATATCTGCCCAGATCCGGTTTTCCGTTCCGGATAGTTGATGATATTCGATATCCTCCCCATTCTCGTTTGTATAGTACAGGAAAGAAGTAAAATTCAACGTGATATCATCCGTATTAAACTCGGTAAACACATCGCTGGTTGTCAGCATAATCGCACCCACGGTGCAGCCTGCCAGGATGGAAAGAATTAATACGAAAATCAGTAAGAATTTTAAAAATGTTTTTACTGATCGTTTCATAAAAAGCCTCCTTATTTCAATTGTTCCGCTGAACTAAATTCCATTTTAATCGAATTCCTTTACCCTGCTGTGAAAGACCCCTTCATCAGACAGAAAGGAAAGAGTGATGCCGGTATGGTATTGCTGCCCGGGCTGCAGCGTTTTCAGCCGGCCTTCCTTCCGCAGAACGGCTCTGCCGTCTGGCGTGCAATTGCCGGGCTCCAGCCCTAACACATATTCATGCTCTCCCATCATCTTCCACTCCGTAAAGCAGTCCAGAGCGCTGCTGTCAAAGCACATGGTAAGACCCTTTTGAATCTCCGGATTATAAATCCCGGCGCATGCCGTCTGCTCTTTGGATTTCATTTGATAGTAAAAGCATTGCTCCCGGTAGCCCCGCTGGGGCGGCTCCATCACAAGACAGTGATCCAAGCCCCCTTCCGCCTCCTTGTCTCTGGGGGCTACGCTGTGGTGCGGAATCACCAGCTCCGCACGCTCCGTCAGCAGGGGATAGCCCATATTAAAATGGTACAGCAGCATCAAGGGAGACTCTCCTTGACCAATGTTTTCCACACAGTCCCAAAGCGCAAGCTCATTTTCCCTTTTGGAAATCACGTACTTCCGAGTCAGCTTCATCTGATCAGCAAACAGCCAAGCCTGCCGGATCTCCGCCCGGATGGTAATGCTGTCCTCCGTTTCCTCCCAACTATAATGCTCGCAGGGGGTATTGGAAATGGGGCCGTGCAGGCCAACCTCTTCCTCTCCGTCCCGGCAGGCGGCTCCTGCTGCGGTCAGCCCGCAGGTGGTCAAAAAACCGGCGGAAAAGGATTTTAAAAATCCGTTTCCCACATGGTCATAAAAGGCCGGAGCCACATAGCCGCTGGGGGACACATATCCCAGATTCACACCCTCCAGAAAAACACGCGCAACATCCATGCACCGGTCGGGCAACAAAACTACCTCCAGCCCGCAGCCGTTTCTGATCTCCAGCAAACGCATTCCTCTTCCTTTTCCGTTTGACAGCACATGCTCCTCCACCCCGGCCAGCTGAGAGGGGTGCCCAAGATAAGCACTTTGCTTTCTCATGCTCTCCATTCCACCAATCTGTACTATTTTAATTTATTTCGCTGCCGGATATTCGTTTCCTAACAAATACAAGGGCTTTTCATCCTCTTCAATGGCAGGGAACCGCCCTGTTGTTTCATAAAACCGATTGTCAATCCGGTCGTCATTCACCTTGGACACCTCGCCCAAAAGAATTTTACCCGTTCCCTTTTCTCCCCAGAAGCTATGGTACATTCCGCTCTGGATAGAAATGCTTTCTCCCGGTGTCAGCCGCAGAACACTGCCTGCCTCCACCTGATAGGTTCTGCCGTCTGACATAATGGTGACCGGCGTGGTATCAAAGTCCTCGTCCTTGGTGGAATTATACACCTTTACCATCAGGTTTCCGCCGCCCCGGTTGATAATATCCTCCATTTTGCTCCAATGAAAATGGTAGGGCGTGATTTGCTCCTCCTCCACGATCAGCAGCTTTTCCGCATAGGGCTTTACATACCGCTTGTCATGAAAGTTTCCGTTGCGCAGGGTAAACATTAGCAAGCCGATTTTCTGAAAATCTCCCGACCCGAAATCGGTCACATCCCAGCCCAACATATTGTCTCTGATTTCATCATATTCGCTGCCCTTTTCCGCCCATTCCTCCGGGCTCCAAAAGGCAAAGGGAGGCAGCTTCACATTCATACTGTCAATAAACGCTACCGCGTCCCTCATAATCCGATTTAATTCAGATCGTTTCATTTCTCTATCTTCCTCTCATTTTTCCTAAAAATAAAATTTACCTCTTCTATTATAGCACAAAATCTTCTTTTTTTGTTTAAGTTTATGTTACAATTTTCTGAATCTTTGCATAAAAACAAACATAAAACAAAGACTAACCCAAAAAAAGAAAGAAAAACCCCTTCAAAACTTCTATTTTCAGCCGGAAAGGAAGAATTGCTATGAAAAAAAGAAACTGTACTCTTTTATTGTCTGCCGTATGCACCGCCGGTCTGCTGTTTGGCTGGGGCATGGCAAATTTTTTAGCCCCTTCCCCTCCTGCCATGCAGCGGGCAGCCGCAGAGCGGGAAACAAAAGCCACCCCCATTCCCGCCTCCGCCCCAACGGTGGAGCCGGATACCCGCCTGATCGTCCGCTATAGCTACGGCGGCTGCGGGCATTATGAGCTGAAGGAGGAACAAATTCCCTCCTCCTGGCGAGGCAAGCCCATCTCCCAGCTTTCTCTTCCCGGAAAAATTTTTGAAAGCTACGAAAACGATACCCTGTACTTTGCCAAAATCAGTCAGGCAAAATGCGACCGCCATTTTATCCTCCGAGCAGAACAGGGAAAGCTGGTGGTAGCCTACCAGAACGATCCCACCCGCATCCGCGACAGCTACGATTTTCGCCCCCAGCTTGTTCCCGCCGGAGAGCTGAAAAAGCTGGAGGAAGGCATTATGCTGGAATCCGAACAGGAATTAACCGCTTTTTTAGAGGATTATTGCAGTTGACTTAAAAGAAAAAATATCCTATAATAGTAACATAAGCTTAGAAAAAGGAGAGATACCATGATTTATCAAAAAATCCCCCTCAGCCAAACAGACCCGGAGTTTTTTTTAGAGGT
>JAXEOR010000106.1:0-2157 GCA_034117945.1 Clostridia bacterium
CAAAGCTCTTGAATGATTCCGTTTGTCTCAAGCACCATATCGTTGATCATCTCCCGGTCATAGGGCTGACAGATTTCCACCGGCAGAATGGAGCAAAGAGACAGTCGGATCCCTTGGGATTTTTGGATGATCAGCTCCAGATTGTCCTTGATCTGGGTGATGACCTGGTCTCTGTCTCGGCCGGGCTTTCTCCACCATAAATCCGGCTGGGTTGTTAAAATATCGTTGATGCCGATGAGCAAAATGATGTGCTCCGGCTTAAGCTGAAGGGCGTCTGCCTCAAAACGGCGGGCAAGGTAGGGGGTGCTGTCCCCGCCGATGCCACGGTTGACGATGAAGCCGTCTGTGGAAAGATAGGCCGCCTGATTCCAGAAATGGGTGATGGAATCTCCGATAAATAAATAATTGATTTTTTTGTTTAAATAGAGCAATTCTTCGTTTTCAATGTCAAATTCACATCTTCTGACATCCGCCGGAACGTTGGTTCCGAAGTTTCCCGGTTTGATGATCTCCATTGTTTTTTACTCCCTTTTATTCTTTTTCTATTGGCAGATCTGCCTGATTGACGGTCACGTTTCCCGAAACCGATGCGCAAAACTCCTCCTGAGGAAGGCTGCCCATCAGCTTGATCTCTGCCCGCTGCCGACCTTCACAGGTGACCAGCCGGCCGCCCTTTCCCAAAAAGGTGGTTCCGCTGAACAAGATATTGGTTTTGGGATAGGAAATTCCTTCTGTTTCAATGTCCATCAGCTGAATTTCACTGTTTCTCACCACAGAGTTGATCAGCTTTACAGTGTCTACCGGGGTTCTGGAATACAGCAAAACGGGAATGTCATTTTGAAAATAAATATTTTCAAAAATGATATTTTCCTGAACCGGCGCCTGAGAGCCGGGATAATAGCTTCTGGAATATTGATCCTTGTCAAAGTGCAGAGAAAAGGCTACCGGCCTCTTTTTTTGCAGAAAAATATCTTTAAAGTGAACATTGCGGCAGCCGCAGTTGTAGGTGACCTCCTCCTGCACCATCACCCAGCGGATCCCGTCATATTCCTGAATGCCTTCTGTGTGACAGGGCGGGGTGACCGAACGGTACACCTTGCCGTCTGCCGGCATGATCACCCGGTACAGCCGGCCGCTGCAAACAACGGTGTCGGAATTCTGTACCTCCATTCCCTCCTTCCAGTCTGTCCAGGAGCCGGCCAGCACCCGGCAAAAATATCCTACCGTGTCCTGATCGTCCAGATCATAGCAATCTTCAATCAGCCCGTTTTCAATCCAGCCCAGCTGGGGGTTGGAGGTGGCGTAGTCATGGGCGTTTAAGGCGATGGGATCGTCAAAGGTGCGGAACAGACCGTGACGGATGACAAACTTGTTGCCCCGCCCCAGATGCACTGCATCCTTGCGGCCCTCAATTCTCAAGTTTTCCAGAATGATATTTTCAAAGGTACACACATGAATCCCGAAATCCTTTGCAGGAAGATCCAGGGCTTCAAAATCACGGATTTCTAAATTTTTTACATAGAAAAAGGAAATGTGCCCCCGCAGGCCGGGAACAATCCGCCCCGCCCCTTCTGCACCGCATACCACTCCGTTGCAGATCAGCCGCAGACCGATCAGCTTGATGTTGCGGTTATAGGTTCTGGTGAAGGCACCCTTGTTTACAAAAACATAGCCCGTTTCCGAGGAACTGCTTTTTTGCCGGCGCAGGGTAACTCCGGCGCCGAATAGGAGGGTGGTGTCATCCCCGATCAAGATAGGCTCGGACAAATCGTATATGCCCGGCTGAGTAATGAGGATGGTTCCTCCCCGGTCTACTGCCTGCTGCAAGGCCTTTGCGTTTTCAGCCCCGTCCTTTCCGGGGGCAAAACCATAAATGGATGGATCTGTCATTTGTTCATTCTCCTATTCTAAAATGTTGGTTGTGATGTAATCAACGCCCCATGAAATCAGCATTTGCGCAGTTCCCGGATCGTTGCAGGTCCAGCAGTTCACTTCAATTCCCTGGCTGTGCATTTCCTCTACAATTTTTTTGGAGAGCGACTTAACGTTACAGTCCAGATCAAAATGGTATTGCTTCATCTGTTTGACGGTTTTTTCTGAAGGAGCGTCCGACGTGAGAAGCTGAGCGGGCTGCTTTGGAAGCAGCTCCCGCAAAAG
>JAXEOR010000107.1:0-12286 GCA_034117945.1 Clostridia bacterium
ATCTGCCATGGATTGTATTGATGCTAAGCCGTTTTCTTTGTATATCAACGGCTTTGGCCGTTTCCGCCGTACGGGCGGCGATATTTATTGGCGTGGTATTAAGCCCAACAAGGAATTGGAAAAAATTTACGGTCAGCTGACCAAGGCTTTGATTGACCGCGGTTTTGCCATTGATGTGCGTCCTTTCAAGCCCCACCTGACATTGGGCAGACAGGTTGTGGTCAAAGACGGCTTCGACAGATATGACTTTGAAAAAAACTTGCCCAAGCTGAGGGCAGATGTCAACAGAATTTCTTTGATGAAATCCGAAAGAATTAACGGCAGATTAACATATACTGAAATTTACGGCATAGACTTATAAAGTAATTGCGATAAAAAAATGAAAAAAAGTGTATTTTGGGTATTGATTTTTGCGTGTGGTTGTGATAGAATAGTCATTGCTAAGGCGCCATAGCCAAGTGGTAAGGCAGAGGCCTGCAAAGCCTTTATCCCCCGGTTCAAATCCGGGTGGCGCCTCCACATCGGAGCAAGGGAATCCTTTGCTCCGTTTTTCTTTGTCCAGAAAAACATCTGCCCGCTTCCTTGCTCCTCCTCTTTCGCAAAAGGTCACTGCAAATCGCTCGGCTCGTTTGCAAGCGCACTCGCTGTCCCTTTGTTGCCTGCCAACCTTTTTTGAGAGTATGCACCTTACGGCGCAAAAAAATCCAAATGATTCAGTTCACCCCATCCAGAGTGCCTGTTATTCCGCAACCGACAGTTGCAAAAACAACAACCTGCGGGTGGTTGCTATTTTGAAATAATATGCTATAATAAAAGATAATAAGGATCAAAACAAAGGGGGGTTACCTATGAATCTCAACTTGAAAATTCAAAAGCTTAGAAACGACAGCGGACTGACCCGTGAAGAATTTGCCGAAAAGTTTCATGTTTCCCGTCAGGCTGTAAGCAAATGGGAAAACGGCGACTCAATGCCTGACATTGACAATATAATAAAAATAGCAAAATTTTTTCATGTGACGGTTGACTATCTTTTGCTGGACAGTCATACCAGAACCATCGAGGAAAATAAAGCAATCAAGAAAATATTGCCCGTTATCGGAAAACTGAACACATGGGAGCTGTATTCAGAAAATTTAATGACAGAATATACCCAATGTACGGAAGAGGGGCTTGATATTGAAAAATACCTGCCGGTCTTTCAGTCAATTTCCAAACTTGATAAAGGGATTGTGAAAGAAAAATTTGCTGATGTGATATTTGAAATCGTCGCCTCGGCAGTCAAACGGGAGGATGATCCCCATCTCGAGCCTTCTAAGCTGGAAGACATTCAAAAGCTTTCCATGTGTGATTCGTATCCGGTAAGCCAAGCGAAAAATATCAAAAACAGAATAAAAGGTGCCTGGTACGGCCGAATTTGCGGCTGCTTGCTGGGAAAAATTGTTGAAGGAATCCACCGTGACGAGATCGATTCATTTTTGAAGGAAACTCAAAATGGTTCGATGCACAGATACATTTTGTCCACTGATATTAACGAAAAAATTCAGGCCAAATATAAATTCAGATTTAGAAAGGAGCTGTGCGCTGATACCATCGACTCTGCACCGGCAGATGACGATACCAACTATACCGTTTTATATCAAAACGTAATAGAAAAATGCGGCAGGGACTTTACTTCATCAGATGTTGCAGGTGCCTGGCTGGAATATCAGCCCAAGGATGCATACTGCACCGCTGAACGGGTGGCCTTTCGTAATGTTGTAAACGGTTATTATCCGCCTGACTCTGCCGTGTACAAAAATCCATTCCGCGAATGGATCGGCGCGCAAATCAGAGCAGATTATTTTGGATATATCAACCCCGGCAACCCAAAGCTGGCGGCGGAAATGGCATACCGTGACGCCTCTGTTTCTCATACAAAAAACGGAATTTACGGTGAAATGTTTGTGGCAGCCATGCTTGCCCGTGCAGCAGTGAGCGATGACATGGTGGATATCATCCTTTGCGGTATTTCGCAAATTCCCGCCACCTCCAGACTTTACGAAGAAATCAGCGAAATGGTAGAAGATTATAGAAACGGAGTGAACAAACAAGATGCGCTTAAAAAAATATATGCCAAATATGATGATATGTCAGAGCATGACTGGTGTCATACAATTTCAAATGCCCGCATTGTTGTTTATGCCCTTTTGTATGGTGAAAACGATTACGGAAAATCAATCTGCATGGCGGTAGAAGCAGCATTTGACACAGACTGCAACGGTGCAACAGTCGGCTCTGTTTTGGGAATGAAAAACAGCTTTGCCTCCATCGGAAAGGAATGGACAGATCCTGTGAGAGGAAAATTGCACACCAAAATCTTCGGAATTGACGTTGTTGAAATAGATGCACTGGTAGATCAAACAATTCAACATATTGGGTGAGCCTGGCAGGGAGATAAGGGCTTACGGCACAAGGACAGGTCGATATTTTTGAGAAATTCGCTCATTTCGTTATTTACAATTCCGCAAAAATGCGGTATACTAAAAAACGGGAGCGATGTGCACCATTCACAACAATGATCGTCCCCTGCCGGAACAAGCTTTGCTGCAAAGATAACGCAGCCAAAATGATAAATCATTTATTTTGGAAGGCTGTAACATGAAAGTGCCTTTCATGTTTGCCTCCGGCGGAATTTACTGCCCTATGCGTTTTTCCTCACTTCGCTCGGAAACGCACATGGGCTAAAAATCTCTTATCATTCCTTGCTCCGCTGATAAGAGAGATTGTAAGACTGTTTTTGCCATACGGAGCGGCGGAATGGAGATTTTTATGATTCGAACAGAAGAAATCAGAATCCGGGATCCATACGTTGTTGTTTATCAAAATACCTATTACATGTACCGAGCCAGCGGCAAGTCCATCCTGGTTCACAAAAGCACCGATCTAAAAAACTGGGAAGAGCCCGTCACCGTTTATACGCTGTCTGAAAACTCCTGGGCCTATCTGGATTTGTGGGCGCCGGAGGTTCATGCTTACAAAGGAAAGTTCTATTTGTTTTTATCTCTGCTCGGCAAAAACGAGCTGAGAGGAACAGAAATTTCTGTATGTGACGTCCCCGACGGCACCTTTCTCCCCATTTCCAACAAGCCCGCAACCCCCTCTGACAGGAGCTGTATTGACGGCACCCTGTATGTAGAGGGAGATACGCCCTATCTTGTCTATTCCGCAGACTGGCCTCACAATTATGATCAGGAGCACGACTATTATGTGGGCGAAATCTGGGCAGTACAATTGAGGGAGGATTTAAAGGAACAGGCAGACGAACCCTTTCTTTTATTCAGATCAAATGAGGCTCCTTGCTCCAAAACCCCTGCTGTGCATGAATACCGGGGAAAAACCGTTACCAGATTCGGTTCCGATGCCCCCTATCTCATTCGCCTGCAGGACGGAACGCTGTACCTCACCTGGTCCCCCATTCCCGATAATAACTACATTGTTGCAGCCGCTGTTTCAGACAATAACAGCATCAAGGGCAACTGGATTCATTTAGAAAAGCCCTTGTTTGATCAAAACGGCGGACACGGTATGTTTTTCTATGATCTTGAAGGCAACAGAAAGCTGTGCCTGCACTGTCCGGAACGGCCGCCCTATGAACGAGCCTTGTTTTTAAACACAAGGGAAGAAAAGGGCATGCTTGTATTGGCTGATGAGAACATCTAGATTACTCTTTATTAACAAAGGCAGAAAGCTGCTGCTTTAAAAATCAAAGCAGCAGCCGTAAAAAGGAGATGGAGTCACAATTTAGCTGTTTAACAATCTTTTTATCAGGCTGGTTACCTGAGCCCTAGTCGCATTCTCCTGCGGAGCAAAAAAGGTATCAGTTATGCCGCTCATCAGTCCGGAACTAACCGCTTGGTCAGCATATGAAAGCGCCCACGTAGAAATATCCTTGCTGTCATGATACCTACTGATTTGTCCGGTTACCGTGGCTTTCCCTATAAATTGATATGCCTTTACAATCACAACCGACATCTCTTCTCGAGTAATATGATCCTCCGGTCTGAAATAGCCTTCGTAACCGTTGAGCAGTCCCACAGCTGCTGCGGCAGCCACTTCTTCTGCATACCACGCACCTGCATCAACATCAACAAATGTAACAATACCATCAGCCGCAGTCAAATTCAGCGCTCTTACAATGATTGCTGCAAATTCCGCACGGGTAATCTTCAGATCAGGCCCAAATGCAGTAGAAGTAATACCGGCCACAACTCCTTTTTCCCACATTTCCTCAATATCTGCCTGAGCCCAATGTCCCTCTATATCTTCAAATCCTCTTTTCTTTTCAGAATAAGAGCCTCCTATACTGATCAATCCAGTATTTTTATTCCCGGAGGTAACCGGCGGAGTATACGATCCAGTATTGCTAGATTCATTTTCTTTGTCCGTAAAATAAATTTGATATAATGCCTTTTTCTCCGTTCCGGGAGCTGTTACTAAAATAGTAGCAGTTCCCGGAATACTCACCGCATCTGTCACACGAAGGTCAGCCTTGCTGTATTTTGCTTCCGCAGTTATTTTCGGCAAAGCTGCACCCGGCTCTAACATTATCGTATATCGCAACGTTTTCGCATAAAACTGTTTTAACGGCGTACCGTCCAGAAAAATATTCTGCAAGGCCAAGGCATCTGATTCCGCAAGAGGCGTATAAGCCAGAAATACTCCCCCCAAGTAACTGTAAATGACCAAATCGCCGTTAGAGGAATAAACCCCTGCTTGATTTGAAGATAAGCCATCCGGCGAATCCTGAGAAAGAATCATAGGATGAATCACCTGATTGTTCTGTACCAATACCGCCTCTTTTCCTGCAGCCCCGGCTAATACAATACGAAGCGGTTTTTCATATTCTATTTCATTTCCTGCCCTTACTCCGCAAAAGATATTTCCCAAAACAGCAGCCTGATCCTGCGGGGTGCTCAGTCCCAGCCCAAGCATCTCTCCGCTCTGAACAGGAGTTTGATCCGGAATTTGAACAGTAATGGAATGTCCTTCTGCCTGCCCCGTTACGGTAATTCCTCCTGAAATTCCGCCGTTTACCTGTAACATCACATCACCCTTCAAATCTCCGGCACTGACGCTGGCATTTTTGAATCCAATCGGAACCTCAACCGTTCCCTGCCCGTCAACTGTAACCGCAGATACAACGGAAGATAAAAATTCCTGATAAGCCTTGTTCAATTGAGCTACCTCATCAGTCAGCAGTGACGGATCCTCCGTATTCCGGCAAATCTCCTTCCCTGTATCAACTGCTTTTTGCAAGGCCTGAATGGCCGATGCAGGATACTGCCCTAAGAAAGCTCCCTGCTCTGCTTTTTTCAATTCTGTTTCAATTTGATCTATTTCCGCTAGTGCCATAGACTGATTTTCAATTCGTCTGCCGATTTCCCGGAAGGGAATTTCCTGAAAGTCCGGCAACTGCTGATATACCACAGCATCCGTCCGCAAGGTCAGATCCCCGCCGGCATAGTCCACAAACAAAGCTTGGGGATCTGTATCCTGCTGTAATACCAGATTGTTTTCAACCCCGATCAGATCCGCTACAGTCATTCCTTTGCCCCAGGTTGTTAGATAATTCTTTTTTGTCTGGGTCAGGTACACAACCACGTTGTCCTCAAACACATGGGTGCCCGGCTTGAAATTTTTTCCGCCGTCAGCCAAATCTTTGAGCCAGGGCCAACGGCTGATATAAGGCTCAGTCTGTGCCAGCTCCAATGTTCCAGACCAGTAAGAAGCATCCTTCAAATAGCTTTTCCAGGTCTCTACCGGCCAGTCGCATACCGCAAAAGCCTGATTGCAGTCAATAAAAATATTATTTGTCACCTGGACATTCTGTCCTCCATGCGTTTTAATGGCGTCGCTGTTTTCCATTCCTTTTCCAAACACATTTCCGTAGATATACAAATCAGAATCGGCATCATCCGGGAAAATGGCATGGGCAACAAATTTAGAAGAATTTTGGGAACCGATATTGTAAAAATAATTATAACGCACAATATTGTCATGATCAGTTAACCGGCGCCCCATATAAATTGCTCCCATATCCGCCGCATTTTGTACCACATCGTGAAATATGTTATATTCCATAATGTGATCTACCCCCTGCAAGGCAATCACCTGATGAGGTGCATTATAAAATTCATTATGGTTGATCAGATTTCCTACACCTCCAACATCCACCGCAGGACCATAGCTTGATTTCAGAAGAGAAAAATCGTGCACTAGGTTGTTTGTGAAAAAACTGTTTCCCGGTGTAAGGTTAGTTTTATTCCCGCTGGTCAACTCCACTGCCCCTTCACCAAAATAGTACAGCTTACTGTTTTGAATGCCGCTTTCCATAGCATCATGAATTAAAACACCTTTTTTGTTAAACAAATGAATATCGCATTGATCAATCAGAATATCTTCCCCTCCGGTCACAGAAATACCGTTCTGCTTTCCTCCCGTTAAAGTAAGCCCCTGAATAGAAATATGAGATGCCCCCGTCATACTAATAAAATTAAAATCCGCCCAAGTCATGGAAATGTCAGGATTCTTTGCCGAGGTTGCAGGATACAGATAAATCTGATTTGTCTTTCGGTCAATATAAAATTCTCCCGGCTGGTCTAATTCCTCATATACATTCAAAAAATAAAATTCTCTGTCCTTGCTCACATATCCGGGCGGAATTGCCCCATACATACTGGCTTCCTGGGCTTCCAGCGTTTTCTCTTCCCGGTCAATTGTAACATACTGCGCCTCTGCATACCAAACTGTAGCCCAATACCCCATCGCCATGACCTCATCCAATTGGTTATGGAACCACAGATTAGGACGATCTGTAAAATATTTTACTAAAAAAGTTCCTTCTCCTGTACCGCTTCGCTCAACATAGCCGCTGCGAATTCCGTTCACAACCGGCCATTGGGAAATATCCTCCGAATTAGGCCAGCGAGACAGCTTCAGCGGCGTTTCATCATACAGAATAAACGGCGCTTCTATCACGGAATGCTTATTAGTGATAGAATATTTTTCAATCCCATCAATGTCAAAATCGGCCAAATCCGCTGTGATCACATGGTTTTGGGCGTCTGCCGAAAGAAGCTTGTCCTTCATTGCCCCGCTAACAGGTGAAAAGTGCGAAAAATCCAATGATTTTTTCCCGTCAATGACAACTCTTTCTCCTGGATACGCCTGATAACAAATCGGACTTTCTTCTGTACCGCTGTCTGCACTGGTTAAGGAAAAGGTTTTTTTGATGGGATAAACTCCCTCTCTCAGAAACACCGTTATTCCGCCCTTTGGCAAAGCCTCGTATCGACGGATGGTATTCCTGGCCTTCTCCAAGGTGGCAAAAGGCGCCTCTATGGATCCGTCATTCTCATCTGAGCCGTTTGGAGCAACATACAATTCACGTTTGCATTGATCTGCAGGAATTGGATCCAAAGCACTGCCGCCTTGATCAGAAGTACTGTACTGGATATCATCTACATCCAGCACCCCTCGGCGAAACGCACCATCCTTGGCAACGGCATTGGGCATTGCCCACAGCATGCCCTTCAAATAGGTTCCGGTTAATTCCGATCCTAAAAGCAAGCTAAAATCCGTTATTGTCTCTTTTCCCTCATTGGAAATGATCACCCGCACAATCCCTGTTTTGAAGTTAACCACAGTTTTCACCGTCAGCCATTGATCCTCTATGGTATCTGGAAAGGCAGTAATGACCTGTTGATTCTTTATCTGCTCCCCAGACTCCAGATAAGTATTGTCCGATAAAGAAATCAGTGATGTTCCATCCTTTGCAATACCAAATAAAGACGGCCACTTCGAACTGGAAATATAGATCTGCATCCGGGCAAAAATTTGCTGATCAGTTCCTTCCTGATAAGTGATATCTGAAAACCGTACTTTTTGAGTAACAACGGCCAAATCGTCTCCTGACAAAACCGCATTGGAAGGAATTACATATAGGGCAGGGTTGGTCACCACCTCTCCCGTAGCACTAAAACGAAGAAACTGGTTTTCCTGTTCCTTTACCACCTGCAGCGTAACAGGATCCTTAATTCCTTCCCCGTAGCCATATTCCGAAAAATTCCCCAGAACCTCCTGCTCAAAATCACGGCTGTACCGTTCTTCATTGGTGAGTTCCCGCTCCTTAAAGACAACCAACAAAGCGGAAGGAAGCTCCGTCTTTTTCAGTACCAGCTGATTTTGTTCTACCGCCTGTTGTTTCCCATCTGCCGTTACCTCATTCAAAATATAATTTTGATCAGGATAAAACGAAAGAACAACGCTTTCCTTCCCTTCCCAGGAAATCTGATCCTGCGTTTTTAATTCAACTCCATCCGCCTCCACTTTTCCTTTCCCAATGATGACAATTTTAGTCACTTCTTCCGAAGCTTCTTCCGAGCCAGCCGGTTCCTGTAAGGGAGTGGTGCTGTAAACAATATCGTCCATGTCCAGCCGCAGTCTGCGGAAAGAACCATCTGTGCGGAATGCATTGGGCAGTTCTACCATAATTCCCTTTAAAAATCTGCTTGTCATTACAGTGCCGAACTGGCCGGTAAACTCAGTCAGGTAATTTCCATTGTGATAAATCCGGACAGTAACGCTGCCGGTTTCAAAATCCTGAACAATCCGCACCTGCAGCCATTTGCCCGAAAGACCTTCCTCATCTGTATACAAAACGTCACCGGACTTTTTTTGCTGCCCGTTCTGATATGTGAGGCTATTTGTCGCTACAATGCTTTTTCCGTCTTCTCCTATAGCAAACAGCCTTGGCCACTGTCCGCTTCCATTTCCGTCGTCGAAATACAGTGCCACATTGGCATAATTCAATCCGCTTCCGCCAGAGGAGCTTAATTCAGAGACCCGCAGACATACATTGGTTTCCGAAAAAGAATCCTTCAGCAGTCCTGTCGCCCAATTTACAAAATACAAAGTGGGGTTTTTGGTAACAGCTCCCGTTGCATCTATTTGTAAATAACGATTGTCCTTTTCCTGTTCCACCTTCATCGTCACAGGCTCTGTTACGGTTCCCCAGCTGGTAGAAGGCGTAAAATCCCCCAAATCTGTGTTCTCAAAATCAATGTCAAAGGCAGACAATTTTTTTGCCTGATAACAAACCTGTTTGACATCTACCGTCGCCCGACAGGTTTCTACCTTTTTCTGTGGAAGGCTTGAGCCCCACAAAATTCCTCCCTTTAATTCTGTCTCTGCCTTTAAAGTAAAACGGGTAATTTCCCCGGCTTCAGCCTTGAATGAAACGGTAATATCCCCCGTCATGCTGTTAAATACAGAATCCACAGTCAGCCACTGATCAGTAAGGGGAGCTTCCGCCTCTGCAATTGCCTGTCCCCATTCTACCTTGCTTCCCTGACTGTCATATAAATTTGTGTATGCAGAAAAAATGGTTTTCCCGTCCTCTCCGATATAGAAAAGGGTAATCCATTTCATGGTGCCGGTAGAATCCTTAGTAACCGCCTGATACATTACCGAACCATAGGAGGCAGACTGCTCAGGATCCTTGTACAAATCAGACATACGAAAGCAAGCGGAAGTTGTGACATAATTGCTGTTTGCAAAGGTGTCTCCATTGGGAATGATATACATTACCGGACTTCCGGAGGAGCCCTCCACCGGAGCAAGCCGCATTATTTTTTGTCCGTTTTCTTCTACAATCTTCAGCGTAGTAGGAGCGGCAATACTCTCTCCGTATCCGCCTGTTGTTACGTCGCCTACAGGCAGCTCTTCAAAGTTGTTAACAACCGGTTCCGCTGCCAGTGTTCCCGGTATATAAGTAAAAAGCAATACAAATACCCGCAAAAAGGACAGCGTTTTTTTGTTTTTCATTTGAATTCACTCCTTCTTTGATTTGATAATATTATTTTAATACATAAAACTGTTTTTTTCTTCTCTTTTTTTATCGAATTTATAACTTATTTTGTTTATTCTGAAAATTCTATTGAAAATATTATAAAAATCAGTTACAATTAATACTGGGAAGCAGATTTGATTTTTGTGCAAAACTTCCTGCCAAAGAGCCAAAATGATACATAGGCATAGACTCTCTACTATTTATGCCGGCACAGGACGGAGAACGGAGCTTTTTATGTTGGATGACAACATGATTTATATTAATGAAGACATCAGAAAAACCTTAGAAAAAAAGAATATTTTTATTACGAAACGGATCACTCCTCCCAGGATATTTCCCATGCATTTTCACCATGTTTGGGAAATGGAGCTGCTGCTGAACACGGATATGAACGTCACAGAAATCAGTCTTTCCTGCGGATTCCATACGCTTCCTCATTTCATGCGTCAATTTAAAAAAATATCAAATAACACCTTTACAGATGCGAAAAAACAAAAATTCTTAGCGTGATATATTCTATGGGTTAACCCTGCCTGTCTCACTCTTTATACCAAATCCGCTTTTTTATTTTTACAAAAAGACAGAGCAAAGTGAACTTTGCTCTCAGACTACTGACAAACCCACCATTTTCAGGTGGGTTTTTGTCGTATATATTAATGCCTACTGAATTCGTGATAAAAAGCAAGATTACATTGATGAAGCGGAACGGGTAGAGGTTGAACGCAAATTCAGCCTCGCTAAACGCAAATGCGGAATTGGACGTATTGTGACAAGACTGAAAGAAACGACTTGTCACTGTCTTGTTATGTCCGTTTTGCTGCTGAACCTACGAAAAATCGGTAAGGTTCTTTTGACGGAAATTTTAATGTTGGTTCAAAACCTGCTCCGAATTTACAGTTTTCCAGAAATGGCAATTATTCAGTAGGCATTATGATGCCACATATTTCGGATGATTTCAAATCAGCAATGTGACGAAAATAGTCCTATCTTTGTTCCGTTTCTTCTTTGATTTTCTTGATGGGCGGAACTGCCACCACAGCAAACCCGCCGGCACTTACCGTAACAGCGTCACTTTCCTGCTCCGCATGTTCCCCCAGCAGCAGCTTTCCAAACACAGAATAGGCCTCTCCTCCCCGGTTCACCACTGCATCAATCCGTTCGGAGGAATCCCTTCTGCTAATATGGATGACCTCCCCGTCACCGTAAATCAGCTCTATATCTCCCTCCTGCAGCACCAAATGGCCGCATTTCAGCTGTGCCAGCCTCTGATAAAAGAAAAACAGCTCTCCTTTTTCTCTGCCCCAAGGAAAAAACCGCCTGTTAAAGGGATCCTCAAACCCTTCCAGTTCCGCCTCATCCCCATAATAAATACAAGGGCAACCGGGCAAAACAAACTGCAGCACCGCCGCCAGCTTTTCCTTTGCCACAGCTTCTTTTTTTTGCTCCGGAGATAAAAACCGTTCTGCCTTTTCCTCCTTGGAGCCGTCAAAGGAATCCCCAAGCAGGGTCAGAATCCGGGGCGTGTCATGGGTGGACAGGCTGTTCATCAAGGAATGAACCACAGGAGAAGGGTAATTTTCGCAAATCGTCATGATCCCTTGTCCCAGGGAAAGGCCGGAGCTTTTCCCGGTCAGGAAGGAGATAATTCCCTCCCGAAAGGGATAATTCATGACAGAATCCAGCTCCCTTTCGGTAAAATAGGTTCGGCGCACTCCGTAGCTGCACTTATTGGAGGCATCCTCCCAAACCTCCCCAATCACCAACCCTTCCGAATTGTTCTCCTTCACCTTCCTGTGCAGCAGCCGAATGAATTCATCCGGAAGCTCATCCGCCACATCCAGCCGAAATCCGTCCGCTCCCAACCTCATCCAATGGGTCACCACGCTGTCTTCGCCGGTAATGATAAACTCCAAAAAATCAGGATTCATTTCCTCCAGGCAGGGCAATGTGTCAATCCCCCACCAGCTTTGGTACCCGTCGGGATACTCCTCAAACTGATACCAATCCCGATAAGGAGAATCGGGATGATGATAGGCTCCCGTTCCGTACCGGTCATGGATGTCAAAATACAGGCTGTCTGACCCTGTATGAGAAAACACCCCGTCCAAGATCACCTTCATATCCCGCTTATGCGCCTCTAAACAAAGCTGCTTAAAATCCTCCTCCGTTCCCAGCATAGGGTCAATTTTTTTATAATCCGCCGTATCGTACCGATGATTGGAATAGGCCTGAAAAATCGGATTTAAGTAAAGAATTGAAACGCAAAGCTGCTTCAGATAATCCAGCTTTTCAATGATCCCCTGTAAATTTCCTCCGTAAAAATCATTGTTTTGAATCACGCCCTGTTCATCCGGCAAAAACCGAGGTGTTTCGGAAAGAGAAGCATGAAGAGTAAAA
>JAXEOR010000108.1:0-8654 GCA_034117945.1 Clostridia bacterium
TGTTGGTTGTAATGTAATCAACGCCCCATGAAATCAGCATTTGCGCAGTTCCCGGATCGTTGCAGGTCCAGCAGTTCACTTCAATTCCCAGACGGTGCATTTCCTCTACCAGCTTTTTGGAAAGCTGCTTTTCATTGCAATCCAGCCCGAGACGGTATTGCTGCATTTGCTGGATCGTTTTTTTGGAAGGAGCGTCCGACGTGAGAAGCTGAGCGGGCTGCTTTGGAAGCAGCTCCCGCAAAAGTACCAAATTTTCAAGATCAAAGGAAATAAAAATGATGTGCTCCAGATACTCTTCTTTTTGAATGATGGAAACAATTTGCTTGATTTCCTTTGAGGAAAAGCGGGCTTTCAGTTCTAAAACACCCGCCTTTTGATACCGCTTGCAGATTTGGATATACTCCTGCAGAGTGGGAATTTTCAGATCTGCTCTGGGCTCCCCGCCGAGATTTTTTAAGGTGAGGGAGCGCAGATTTTTCAATTTTGTTTTTTCCACCTGGCAGGATGTTCCGCTGACCCGATGGGTATTCTCGTCATGGATGACCACAAAATGACCGTCTGCTGTTTTATGAACGTCTGTTTCAATGCCGAAGTAGCTTCTGTTGCCTGCGGCAACAAATGCGGCGGCGGTATTTTCCGTTTCCAGATCGCTTAAGCCCCGGTGGGCGATCATGCGGGTGCGGGGATGGGAAACCGGAATGGTGTTCATATACAATTCCTCCTCATACATTTGTTTATCATATTATCACATTATTTTTTCTTTGTCAATTGACAACAAAAAAAATTTTTGCTATAATGAGGAAAAAAGAGGGGGGATTGCTGTGAAAAGCAGTTTTTTTGACAAGAGATGGGGTGTGTTTAACCATTTTTTATACGGTTCTCCCGGGGGTGTAAATGAATATCGGAAGTTGTGTCCGGACTGGAACCGGAGAACCGAGGAGCTGGACGTGGAAAAGCTTGCGGATCAGCTGCACAAAATGGGGGCCCAGTATTATTTTATTACTCTGATGCAGGGTAGAAAATATATGCTCGCCCCCAACGATACCTTTGACCGGATTGCCGGAACCAAGCCGGGGGATGCCTGCTCCCGCCGGGATGTGATTGCTGACCTGATTGCCGCCCTGGATCCCTACGGGATTGATTTGTGCCTGTATTTTACCGGCGACGGACCTTATAAGGACGAGGAAATCGGACAGCGGTTTGGCTTTTTAGAGCCCAGAATGAATGTTTCCATGGCGTTTGTCAAGCGGTGGGCGGCGGTGCTGGAGGAATACAGCCTCCGTTACGGGGATAAGGTAAAGGCCTGGTGGATTGACGGCTGTTATGATTATTTCGGGTACAACCGGGAGCTGCTGGACGTGTATCACCGGGCTGCCCAGGCGGGCAACAAATGGGCTGCGGTTGCCTTTAACAACGGCGTGAAGCCGGAGATCAATGCTTGGGGCGGCAGCGATTTTACCACTGGAGAATTCAACGATTTTACCTATCTGCCCCGGGCACCCTTTGTTGACGGCGCAAAAGCGCATATTCTGGCCCCCCTTGGGATCATGCTGGACGGTAAGCCGGGGGGCGCATGGTGCTGTCCGGGGGCAAAGCGGGATCACGCCTATATGAAGGATTATATCGACCGTGTAAACCGGGCGGGAGGCCTGGTTACGGTGGATCTGTATCTGGAGCCGGACGGAACCTTTGATCCGGTGCAGATGGAGGCGCTGACAGGGATTTAAGAAGGCCTTTTAAAAACGAGATGGAGGAAGATGATGATGCTAAAAAAATTTGTTGCTGCGGCAACAAAATATTGTACCTTTGAGGAGCATGTTCCCGCTCCTTTGTTCCGCAAAAGTTTTCTGTTGGAGCAGGTGCCGGCTCAGGCACCCCTGGCCGTCAGCGGTCTGGGCTTTTATGATTTGTTTGTCAACGGGCAAAGAATTACCAAGGGTCTTTTGGCACCCTATATCTCCAATCCGGACGATCTGGTGTATTACGATTGTTATGACATTGCGCCGTACCTGAGGGCGGGAGAGAATGTGATCGGTGTGATTCTGGGAAACGGTATGCAGAATCCTTTGGGCGGCGAAATATGGGATTTTCAAACCGCTCCTTACCGCTCGGCACCGAAATTTGCGCTGGAGCTGGAGCTGGACGGGAAAATGATCACGGCGGAGGATTTTGTCTGCACTGAATCCGCTCTGCTGTTTGACGATTTGCGGTGCGGCGTTGTGGTTGACGCAGGCTTGGAGCATCCCGGCTGGAATGAGCCCGGGTATGATCAGGAGGGCTGGCGGCCGGTGATGTGTGCAGAGGTTCCCCGGGGAGAGCTGCGGGAGTGCAAGGCAGAGCCGGTGAAAGTGAGTCGGGAGATTGCGCCGGTGTCCATTCTGCCGGGAGAGATGGAGCCCTATTTTGTTCGGCGGGAGAATCCCTCCCTTCGCCAGACGGATTATGCGTATTCTGATTGGGACGAAAAAAGCGGTTATTTGTTTGATTTCGGAATCAATTCCGCCGGGATTTTCCGATTGAAAATCTGCGGTCGTCCGGGGCAAAAGGTGTCCTTGGTGTTTGGCGAAACGCTGACACCGGAGGGAAAGCTGGATGTAAACAATCTTGCTTTTTATCCCAAAGGCTATGTGCAGCGGTGTATTTACATTTGTAAAGGCGGGGAGGAAGAGGTGTTTGAGCCGCCCTTTACCTACTATGGCTTTCGTTACTGCTATGTAACCGGGATCGAAGCGGAGCAGGCGGTTCCTTCTCTGCTGACCTATCTGGAGGCAGGCTCTTTCTTGGAAACCCGGGGCGGATTTTCCTGCTCCGACCCCACGGTAAACAAGCTGTTTGAAATGGCAGATCGGTCTGACCGGTCAAACTTTTACTATTTCCCCACAGACTGCCCTCATCGGGAGAAAAACGGCTGGACGGGGGACGCAGCCGCCTCGGCGGAGCATATGATATTGCATTTGGGAGTAGAAAACAGTTGGCGGGAATGGCTGAACAGCATCCGAAAAGCCCAGAATGATCAAGGTGCCTTGCCCGGCATTGTGCCCACCACAGGCTGGGGCTTTGACTGGGGGAACGGACCGGCCTGGGACTGCGTGCTGTTTACCCTTCCTTACATTTCTTATGTGTACCGGGGGGAGACGGAGGTCATCAGGGAAAATGCCCATGCCATGCTGCGGTATCTAGAGTATGTATCCCGCTGCCGGAACGAGTGGGGAATTGTGGAAATGGGCTTGGGGGACTGGGCACCGGTGAATGCAGCCAACGGAGCTTATTTGATTCCGTTAGGGTTGTCCGGCAGTATCATGACTCTTGAAATGTGCCGCCAGGCGGAGGTCATGTTTGACGCAGTGGATCTGAAGGCGCACAAGGCCTTTGCCCATGGGCTGCGGGAGGAATTGCTGGAGGCGGTTCGCCGGGAATATCTTGATTTCGGAACCATGACGGCAGCAGGAAACTGCCAGTCCTCTCAGGCAATGTGCCTGTATTACGGTGTGTTTACCACCGGAGAGCGCCCCGCTGCCTTTGCTCGCTTGATGGAAATTTTGGAGCAGGACGGGTTTGCAATGAACACAGGCTTTTTAGGCGGACGGGTGCTGTTCCACGTGCTGGCGGAAGGCGGGGAGGCAGATCTTGCTTACCAAATGATCACCCGCAGGGAATTTCCCTCCTACGGGAAATGGGTGGAGGATGGAGAAACCACTTTGTTGGAAGCATTCCAGCCTGAGGGAAAAAGCTGCGGCTCCCATAATCATCATTTTTGGGGAGATATTCTGCATTGGTTCATGCGCCATCTTGCGGGAATTAACGTGAATCCTCATGAAAAGGATCCAAATGACGTGTTGATTCGACCTCGGTTTGTGAGTGCCCTGGATCAGGCAAAGGGGTATTATGATACCCCCGCCGGAAGGGTTTCTGTTTCCTGGGAGAGAAAAGAGGAAGAGATTTTTCTGACGGTGCAATGGGATCCGGGTGTGAAATGCAGGATTCAATTGGAATCCGGTTTTGTGTTTGAGGATTCCAAACGGAGCTTTTTGGATCAGCCCTGCGAGAACGCAAAAATTATCATTCAATAGACAAAAATTATCATTCAATAGAAAAGTATGACAGGGAACAGCGCACGCTGTTCCCTGTACTGTTTCTTGGAGGGTTATTGCTCCATTTCATATTCAAAGCTGGTCTGCCGGGAGGACAGGTCAAACAGCAGCTGACCCTTTTGAAAAAACCGAAATCGGGCGGGGATGGCGGCGGCTTCTGTAATTGTGCGGTTCATGCCGCCCCGGGAGGGAGCCTGAAGCAGGTGTCCTTCCCGGCTGCCGATTTCTATTTCCAGGTGAAGTCTGCCCTGGCGCAAAACCAGCCGGCGGTCGGTGCAGCAAAGGGCTTTTCCGCCCAAATAGGTGGCCAGCCGGTATTCTTTTCCCTGATCATACACCACGCAGATACACCCTTGAAAGTGTGCGCCCCAAAAGGGAATCTGCGCCACAGACGCCATAATAGAGCAGGGCCGGGAAAAATCATTGGCCTGCACCCACAGATAGGAGCTGGGGAAGGAAATCCCCCGGTCGGTTTCGATATATCCGATTCCTCCTGTAAAATCAATTTCCTCTCCGTTGAGCATAACCGCCCCGGTAATCTGATGGCGCATACTGACAATGCCGTGACTGCATTCCATGGGAAAATAGCGAAAGGGTCCCATAATATCGTACCGGATGGGAGTGAGCTGATGATAGGAAAGCTGTCCGGTCAGGGTGAGTGTTTCGGTATGAATGTCAAGCCGGATTCCTTGGGAGGTAAATTGGTTCCCTTGGGGGAAGGGAAGACAGTAGGAGGTGTGGTTTGTAATCACCTGGATAAAGCGGTCTGCGCCGTACCGGCCGCAGATCAGGCATAGGGTGTGAGATCCCTTTTGATGCTTGTAATAGGTGCCTTTAAATTTATTTTTCAGGGGAAATCCCTCCTGTGGCAGGGTTGTCCAGCAGCGTTCCGTCCTGAGCAAAACGGGAGCCGTGGCAGGGGCAGTCCCAGGAATGCTCCGCCTTGTTCCATTTCAGCGCACAGCCCAGATGAGGACAGCGGGGGGCGGTGGGGGTGACAAGATTGGTCACTGCGTTAGCACCGTTGACCATCAGCTGGGCTTTTCGCATCCTTCTTTGGGGAGAAAATAATTCCCGGTAAGGATTGTCCCGTTCCAGGATCAGATCCCGCAGCAGCAAAGCGGCAGCCATGGAAGAGGTCATGCCCCATTTGTGAAATCCGGTGGCGGTGAACAGATGGGGTGTGCTTTTGGAATACCGGCCGATATAGGGGATGTTGTCTAGGGGCATACAGTCCTGAGCGGCCCAGGTATAGCGCTCCTGCAGGCTTGGATAGAATTGCTGGGCAAAGGTTCTCAGCGCAATCCAGCCGCCTCCCTCCTTTCCTGTTTTGTGTCCGCCGCCCCCCAGCAGCAAATAGTTTTTATAATTTCGGAAGGAAAGACCGTTTTGGGCTTCGTCCAGATACATGCCGTCTAAATCAGGACCCTGCTCTAAGGCCAAAACATAGGAGCGATGCTGGTACAGCTTGACAAAATAGCCCCCGTGCTTATTGAGAAAAGGAAAGTGGGTGGCCACAATGATCTGCTTGGCAGTGATGGTTCCGTGATTTGTGACGGCCTGCTTCCCCCGAATTTTCTGCACAAAGGTATCCTCATAAATATTGAGATTTTGGGCAATGGCGGCAATGAATTTCAGGGGATGAAACTGAGCCTGATGATCAAAGGCCACAGCCCCTGCGGTTTGAAAGGGTAGATTGGGCTGCTCGGTCAGCCTGGCGGGAAATCCCAGCCGGTTAAGGGTGAGCACCTCGTTCTCCAGCTTGTCCCGGTTGGTCAGGGAGTAGAGATAGGCTGTTTTTTCTTCATAATCACAGTCAATGCTCTGACATAATGTTTGATATTCCTGTAACGCCTCCTGCTGGGCAGACAGGTACAGACCGGCTCGTTCAGAGCCTTCTTTTTTTGCTAGCTGATGATAGATCAAGCCGTGCTGAGAGGTGATTTTGGCGGTGGTATTTTGGGTTTCGCCGCCGCAGATGCGCCCTCCCTCCGCCAGAAGATAAGGAATGCCGGCCTGGTGGAGGTAGTAGGCACATAAAATGCCGCATATGCCGCCTCCGATAATCAGAACGTCTGTGGAGACTGCGCCCTTTAAGGACTCAAATCGGGGCAGTGATACCGTTTGACTCCAAAGAGAGGGATGATGTTTCATGATTTTTTTACAGCCTTTCTGCCCACAAATTGTAGAAAATCAGCCTTACCGTGGGCGGATAAGAGGAGGTTCTTCCCTTCTATCGTTTCCACGATTGCCGGGATTATGCAGATCCGGCAGCTGGAAAAAGAAAAAGCCCTGAACGATCCGTCAGGGCTTCTGTTGGTTTCTTTTTCGATATTCACTGGGAGAGATGCCGGTAAACGATTTGAAGGTGCGGCTGAAGGTGCTGTCATTTTCAAAGCCGCTGAGCTCGGAAACCTCCTTCACCGTCATTTTGTTTTTTTCCAGCAGACCCTTGGCATACTCAATTCTGGTGTTGTTCACATATTCCACAAAGCTGATTCCCATTTCCTGTTTAAACAGTCTGCAAAAATAATCGGGATGAATAAACAGCCTGCCTGCCACATCCTCCAGGGAAAGCTTGTTATGAAAGTTGGATTGGATATATTGAATCGCTTCTGATATTATAGAATTTTCGGGCAGAGCGAGATGCTTTTCTGTTGTGTTTTTATTGGACTTGCAGCAGCGGTAAATCAGGAGGAGAACCTCCCCCAACAGCAGCTTAGAGCGGATCAGCCAACCTTTTTCCCTTTTTGTTTGTTCCTGCACCATAAGGGAGATCAGTTCCTTTAGCTGCTGCTGATTTTGCGGATCAATGGATAAAATAAATCCTTCCTGCCGAAAGGGAGCAAACAATTCCTTTGACATATTCATCAGTTCTGCGCAAAACAGATCGTCAAAATAAAAAACCGTTCTTTTATGCTCTTGAGGGCTTTCCGCATCTGCCTGGTGAAGGGCAAAGGGGGGGATAAAAAGCAGATCACCGGACTGCAGCAGATAGGTGTTGTTTTTGATGAAATAGCGCCGTTCTCCCTGTTCCTGAAAGTAAAGCTCATAATGATCGTGATAATGCAGGTACATTTTGGAACCGGGAAATTCTGCCTGAGCAATGCCGTAGTGCATGTTAGTCCGGATCAGAACATCTTCAAAGCATTTCATTTGATTTCCCTCCTTTGGTTGATTTCACAATAACTTCATATCAAAATATATCATATTTCATAATAAAAGTCAAGAAAAGTAATGTTTTTTATTTTTTATAGTGCTATAATGAGCATAGAAATTATTTGATGATGAAGGAGGATGATCGTGTGAAATTCAAAAAAATGACTGCCTTTGTTGCAATGCTGCTGGTGCTCACATTGGTTACTGTTATTCCGGCAGCGGCAGCAACGGAGGACTTTGTTACAGATGGGGGCTTTGAAACCTGGACGGCGGGAGACAATCTGATCGGATCCGGCAGCTACTGGGCCAAGCGGTCCCAGTGTACTGCTGTTGTGACGAATGCTGAAAAGAGAAGCGGCAGCAATGGGGTGCTGATGACGCCTATTGCCAGCACTTCTTCCGGCGGCGTGGAGGGAATTGCCACAAGCACCAAGGTGGGGATTACCCAGGCAGACGACGAATGGTACCTGCTGGAGGCCTATCTGAAGCCGGCCTCTCAAACGCCGGATGCAAATCTGAAGGGGAAAATGGGGGTTCGTTATAAGAACGGCCTGCTGCTGCAAAGCGCTGATTTTTCCTTGAGTACCACGGACTGGACCCGGGCAACCTATGTGTTCCAGGCAAACAGCAGTAACTTTGATGCAACCCAGGGCTACAGACCGGTGATCGGAATCAGACAGGATGGTACTTTCGACGGAGACAATTCCGCAGTTTATATTGACGACGTATCCTTGACAGTGGTGCAGGCGGCTCGCTTGGATACCCCTGCGGGAAGCGAAACGATTACCATTCCTGCCTCCGGCAGCGTAACAGAAAGCTATACCACAACGGTATACAATGAATTTGACGAGACAAAGGTATCCCAGAGCAGGGTAACCTGGAGCTTACAGGAGGCCAAAGAGGGCGTTTCCATTGATGCTCAAAGTGGTGTTTTAACGGTTTCGAGCACTGCAACAGCGGGAACAGTTAATATCATTGCCAGCCAGGACGGTGTTTCCTCTCAGGCTCTTTCAGTTATTGTAAATTATGTTCCAGACGGTGGTTTTGAAACCTGGACTTCAGGTGATAATTTGTATGCCACCGAAAGCATCTGGGCGAAGCGGTCTCAAAGTACTGCTTTTGTAACAAACGCTGAAAAGCGAAACGGCAACAATTCGGTATTGATGACCCCCATTGCCAGCACTACTTCCGGTGGTGTGGAAGGAATTTCCATGAAGACCAAGGTGGAGATTAACTCAGCTGACGATGATTGGTACATATTGAATGCTTATGTGAAGCCAGCGTCTCAAACGCCGGATGAAAATTTAAAAGGGAAAATAGGGATTCGCTGCAAGGACGGCGGTTTGTTATTGCAGTCTCCTGATTTTGAACTGAACAGCGACAGCTGGACCCGTGCACATCTGT
>JAXEOR010000109.1:0-4903 GCA_034117945.1 Clostridia bacterium
TTACGGAACGGAAAGCATTATGATTATCCGGTGACCAAAAGAACCATTTCCGGAAAAACCATTTCAGAATCCCGAATTTCTTTGCAGTGTGGGGATGTGTTTATCGCCATGAGCGACGGCACCATCTATGCCGGCGTGGGGCAAACGATGAATTACGGCTGGCAAAGGGATAACATTGTGGAGTATGTGGAGGCTCATTATGACAATAAGCTGTCTGCCCAGGCCTTTTCCTCCATGATTGTGGACGCTTGTAACGATTTGTATCAAAATCAGCCCGGAGACGATACCACCGCAGCAGCGGTGCGGGTGCGCCGCAGGCAGGTTGTGAATCTGATGTTCGGTCCGCCCCGGGATCCTAAGGATTTGAATAAAATGATGGCTCTGTTTTTTGCCAAGCAGGGCAAGCACATTGTGTCCGGCGGAACCACCTCCTCCTTAACGGCCGACTATCTGGGAAAAAAGATGGAGGCTTCCATTGATTATCTGGATCCTGAGGTGCCGCCTACCGCCCGTATTGAAGGGGTGGATCTGGTCACAGAAGGAGTGCTGACCATCAACAAAGCCCTGGAGTATGCCAAGGATTATGCGGGAGAAAATAAGCTGTATCAAAAATGGCATAACGGCAGAGACGGCGCCTCTCAGATTGCGAAAATGCTGCTGGAGGAGGCCACCGATATTAATTTTTATGTGGGTCGGGCCATGAATCCGGCTCATCAAAACCCCAATCTTCCCATTGGATTTAATATTAAAATGCAGCTGGCGGAGGATTTGGCTAAATTGCTGCAATCCATCGGAAAAACGGTCAATGTGAGTTACTTTTAGGGGGGATACCAGATGACAAAATTACGAAAGTTTGATACCAAGGTCCAGTATTTGAAATATAAGGTACTCAGAGAGGTGGCCAAGGAGGCCTGGAACGATAATTTACTGGAAGGAATTTATGAAATCCCAAAGCGCATTGTGCCCGGGAAGGAGGCTACCATGCGCTGCTGCGTGTATAAGGAACGGGCAATTTTGCAGGAGCGGATCCGGCTGGCCATGGGTGACGGCCGGGGGAACAAAAATGTGATTCAGGTCATTGATATTGCCTGTGATGAGTGCCCTGTCAGCGGATATGACGTGACGGAGGCCTGCCGGGGCTGCCTTGCCCACCGGTGCGAGGATGTTTGCAAGCTGGGGGCGATTACCTTTGATAAGAATCAAAAGGCGCATATTGATAAATCAAAATGCGTCAACTGCGGTGCCTGTGCAAAGGTTTGTCCTTATACGGCCATTATCAACCGGAAGCGTCCCTGTGAAAATGCATGTAAAATCAAAGCCATTCACATGGGGGAGGATAAGGCGGCGGAGATTGATGATGAAAAGTGCATTTCCTGTGGCGCCTGTGTGTATCAGTGCCCCTTTGGCGCGATTGCGGATAAATCCTATATTCTTGACGTGATCGATATGATCAAAAAGAGCGAAAACAATACGAAATATAAGGTGTATGCTGTGGCGGCTCCTTCCATTGCCGGCCAGTTCACCTATGCAAGGCTGGGACAGGTCATTACCGCAATGGAAAAGCTGGGCTTTTATCATGTGGTGGAGGCGGCTTTGGGAGCGGATATGGTTGCCTATCACGAAGCGAAGGAATTGGTGGAGGCAGGGGGATTGCTGACCAGCTCCTGCTGTCCGGCCTTTGTGGATTATGTGCAGAAATATTTTCCGGATCTGAAGGAGCATGTATCTCATCAGCTGTCTCCTATGGCGTCCATTGCCCGATATATGAAGCAGCAGGATCCGGCGTGTAAAATTGTGTTTGTAGGGCCTTGTACGGCGAAAAAAATGGAGTTTCAAAAGGAAACGGTCAGCCCCTATATTGACTGCGTGATTACCTTCGAGGAATTGCAGGCCTTGTTTGACAGCAAGGAAATTGATTTGTCCGAGCTGGAGGACGGGGTGCTGGATAACGCCTCCTATTTTGGCCGGATTTTTGCCCGGAGCGGCGGCCTGACGGACGCTGTCCGTCAGGGCTTAAAGGAGCAGGGCTTGGAGGACTTTTCCTACCAGCCGATTGCCTGCGATGGGATTGAGGCCTGCCGGGTTGCTTTATTAAAGGCGCAAAAGGGCGTGCTGCCCAATAATTTCATTGAGGGTATGGCCTGTATCGGCGGCTGTATCGGCGGAGCCGGCTGCCTGACCCACGAGGAGAAAAATAAAAAGGATGTTGACAATTACGGGCAGCAGGCAATGGAAAAAACTATGACCGATGCATTGAGTATGCTGAAATAAAGGAAAATGGCCGGGATGAGAGATGGCTCATTCCGGCTTTTTTTGTAAAAAGCCGGAAAGGGGTTGCTTTTTGAGCCTTTTAGGAGTATAATAAAACCGCATGTGCAATTGGCATGAATAAAAACAGAGAGGGTTGAAGATCGGTGGCGCTTAGAAGCAGTTCTATGGATATGTGCGAGGGACCTTTGCTGAAAAAGATTATTATCTACACCATTCCTATTATACTCACAGGGATTTTGCAGCTGCTGTTTAATGCGGCTGACATGGTGGTTGTGGGGCGGTTTTGCGGCAGTGTTTCGCTGGGAGCCATCGGTGCAACCGGTGCTTTGATCAATTTAATCATTAATCTTTTTATGGGTCTTTCTGTTGGTGCCGGAGTGCTTGCGGCTCAGGCTCTGGGAGCGGAGGACGGAAAAGGCGTTTTTCACACAGTTCATACCTCCATCCCGGTTGCGCTGATCAGCGGTGCGTTTTTGATGGTGATCGGCGTTGTGGGGTCTAAGTGGTTTTTGCAGCTGATGGATACACCGGAGAATGTTTTGAAGCTTTCTACCGTGTACATGAGAATTTATTTTTGCGGCATGATTCCCAGTATGGTGTATAATTACGGGGCGGCAATCCTGCGGGCGGCAGGGGATACCAAGGGGCCGCTGTTTTTTCTGACGATTGCCGGCGTGGTCAACGTGATTTTAAATTTGTTTTTTGTTGTTGTGCTGCATATGAATGTGGCAGGGGTGGCACTGGCAACGGTGATTTCTCAAATTCTTTCTGCGGTGCTGATTCTGATGGCATTAACCCGGCGGGGAGATTTGTGCAGGCTGGAGCTGAAGAAAATGCATATTTACGGGCCTGTGCTGCGCAAAATGCTCCGGATCGGCCTGCCCGCCGGACTTCAGGGCTCTCTGTTTTCCATTTCCAACGTGCTGATTCAGTCCTCTGTCAATTCCTTCGGGGAAGTGGCCATGTCGGGAAATGCAGCGGCGGGGAATATTGAGGGGTTTGTGTATATCATCATGAATTCCTTCCATCAGACAACGCTGAATTTTGTGGGGCAAAACGTTGGCGCTAAGAACTATAAAAGAGTGGGAAAGGTTGTCAGAATCAGTCTTTTCCTTGTGTTTGCCGCGGGCTTGACAGCCGGCCTTTGCGCCTGGAGCTTCGGCCGGACACTGCTGGGCATTTATATTACCGATTCCGCAGACGCCATTGCATACGGCCTGATTCGGATGAGCTATATTTGCACCACCTATTTTCTTTGCGGTATGATGGATACCATGACCGGCGCTATGCGTGGGCTGGGGGTTTCCATAGAACCTCTTGTGATTACGGTGCTGGGGGTCTGTGTGCTTCGGATTGCCTGGATATACACTGTGTTTCAGATTCCCGGTTATCACACATTAAATTGCTTGTATCTATCCTATCCCCTGTCCTGGGGACTAACGCTGATTGCTCAGATTTTGGTTTATTTGAGAATTATCCGCCGGGTCAAAAAATCTGCGGAAGAGGAGGCTGCGGCATGAAGGAGGAGCCTATGAAAGGGTTTTGGTATGTTCAGAACCGGGACTGTGAGTTTTTTCCCTGCCATCAAGGGGAGGGGGAGCTGTTTAACTGCCTGTTTTGCTATTGCCCGCTTTACGCTCTCGGGAAGGACTGCGGCGGACATTTTAAGTATTTGGAAAATGGCATTAAAAGCTGCGAGAACTGCATGATTCCTCATCAAAAAGGGGGCTATGCGTATATTCAGCAGCGGATCGGGGCGGTAATTCGTTTGGCAAAGGAGGTCGGGTCGGAGGAGGCAGATCGGGCAGAAAACGGAGCCGACTGATGCAAATATTTCTTTGGGACAGGCAAAAAAGAGGCGTTGCACTCATACCTTTAACCGGAGGTGTTAGGTATGCTGACAATGCTGTACACGTTTTTATGCCACATTTTCTTTCTGGCAGGGTATTTGGTCAACCCCAATTCCTTTCCCAGGGCATTGACGCCGGAGGAGGAAAGAAGATATCTGGAGGAATTTCACAACGGGGATGAAAGCAAAAAAAATTTGCTGATAGAACACAATCTCCGTCTGGTTGCCCATGTTGTAAAAAAATATGTTTCCAGCGGTAAGGAAATGGACGATCTGATCTCCATCGGAACCATCGGTCTGATTAAGGCGGTGAATTCCTTTCATTACGAAAAGGGCAGCAGGCTGGCAACCTATGCGGCCAGGTGTATTGAAAATGAAGTTCTGATGGTGCTTCGAGCTGAAAAAAAGCTGCAAAATGAAATCTCTCTTTATGAGCCCATCAAAGGTGGGCGGGGAGAGGGAGACATGACCTTTTTGGAGATTCTGGAAACGGACGATGAGGCTGCTTTTGAAGAAGCGGAGCTGAAAAATGAAATCAAACGGCTCCACGGGGTGATCGATCAGGTTTTGACAGACCGGGAAAAAATCGTGATACAAATGCGTTACGGCCTGCGGGACGGCAAGGAGCACACCCAGCGGGAGATTGCCAAGGGTTTAGGATTGTCCCGTTCCTATGTGTCAAGAATTGAAAAAAAGGCCATTAAAAAATTGAATGCGGAAATGGCGGAAGATCCCTATTTTGAGCGGTGATGGCGCAACAACCGGGATCTGTTGCATTTTTAT
>JAXEOR010000110.1:0-13645 GCA_034117945.1 Clostridia bacterium
AGCGGGTGATGGGAATCGAACCCACACGACCAGCTTGGAAGGCTGGGATTCTGCCATTGAACTACACCCGCATCATAACAGCTGCAAACATGTTTGCTTTTTCAATTGTTCTCGCTTCATACGACCATATTATTATAACAAGAAAATCAGGATTTGTCAACTGTTTTTTAGAATTTTTTTATTTTTTTCTGGATTTGTTCATTCTTAAAGTAAATTCCGCAGAGAAATTGAAAACAGAATTTTGTTTGGAAATAAAATTTTTTTATTCTGCATCCGCTGTCGGGGATCGGTTTTCCTAAAGCGGTTTGGACGGGTAAGCCTCTGTTCGTTCGGTGTGTTCATCCCTTTTCGGTATAAAAATACCATCTTGTATTTACAAGGCGGTCTATCAATTACGTTTAGGACACCTTTTTACATTTGCTTTCCGGTGAAGGCCTATCACGAAATTTACTGTCCTTGATCTGCGGGAATCTGACGCAAAATCTATTGTTAAAAACTTTGTCAAATTCTAATACAATAATCGTAATATCCCGGGGTGTGTCGGGTGAATGTTGGGGAGATTTTCGGAATTCTATTAAAATACAATGCTATCCATGCAGAAGAAGGATGCATTTATTATGTCTTTTACCGCCAAAGCTATTCATATGAGACGCATGGGGATCTAAACCGCTTTGTGTATGCTTTTTCGGTATAATTCCGGTGTTAAGCCTGTAATTTTTTTAAAGATTCTTGAAAAATAGTTGGAATCATTAAACCCTACGTTCATGGCAATGCTGCTGATTGATATTTGGGAAATCTCCAAAAGCCTTTTTGCATTTTCAATCCTCACCCGATTTGTATATTCCGTTATTGTTATTCCCTTATACTCTTTAAATATTCTGGAGAGATAGGATGGATTCATATAAAGCTTTTTGCCAAGCTCACCGGTGGTTATGCGGTATCTATAATTAGAGTTGATATATTCTGATATTTTTTCAGGCAGCGGGGTATTCGCAGCTTCAAAACCTTTGATACAAATGTAATCCTCTTTGTTTGTGATAGCCTCAAAATAGTTAGATATAATTTTGGCAGTATCCAGCATGGTTTCTTTATTGACAAGAGGAAGTTCCATAAAATGCGCAAGTAAGAGTTCTTCATTTCCTTTCATTTCATTGATTCTTTTTCGAATATAATTCATGTCTGAATCCTCTGTTCTGCACTGACCAACAAATACGATACCCAAAAGCTTTTCCTTTGCAAATAACGGTACGCAAAGCTCATTCATTCCCATGTGACATTTAAAGAAAAATTGTTTTTTGTACTTCTTTGCATAGCTGATCGCTTCAAATCTGTCACTTTTGTCACATTCTTTTCTTCCGTTCTCCAAAAGACGTATACACTTGCAAAATTCGCAGTAGTGACCTCTGTTATCCTTTATGCCGAGAGTGTTATAATGAAAAAAATTTTCTAGATCGTAAAAACAAATTCCTACATTTGAAATATTTTGAACTGCATTGATGATTTCTGTAATTTTTTCGGTATGATTCATATAAACACCCGTTTCAAACAATGTTCAATTCAATTTTAGCATAATTAAGATTTTGGGTCAAGTAAAAATTGTGCTAATGAAAGTCAATTTAATTCATTTACTTTTTTCAAAATAGTAATATAATACTTTTTGAAGTGAAAAATGATAAACGGAGGTGTCATAAATGGCCAAGTATCAGGTTACGAACGGCTGTTGCTATTGTATGGAATGTACGTTTGCATGTCCTGTGGGAGCAATCACCATGGATTCAAACGGTGCAAAAATCAATTCTGACAAATGCATCGGCTGCGGAACTTGTGCAAACAATTGTGCCAGCGAAGCGATTACAATGGTAAAAGAATAATCCATAAATTTATTTAAGAAGGGGCGGATTGCGAGTGATTCAGTATCATGAAGATATTATCACAGAGGGAAACGGAATCATTGAATTGGATTCCAGTTATGATGCGGTTGTAGCAGGCGGCGGTGTAGCCGGTGTTGCAGCTGCAATGGCAATAGGAAAAAGGGGATATCGGGTTTTGCTGTGTGAAACAACTTCAGCTCTCGGTGGACTTGCTACAATGGGGCTTGTCAATATTCCGCTGGATTTTGTATCGGGCCTTAGCAAGGAAATGATGAACGAGCTTGACAAAATAAATGGGCATTGGCACAGAAATACAGATCCCGAAAAACATAAGCTTGTTCTTGACAGAATGACAAAGAAATATCATGTCAATGTTCTTTTTGCCACACAGGTGGTAGATGCCATTATGGATGGCAATACAATAAAGGGTGTGGTAATTCAAACAAAAACAGGAAGAAAAAGAGTGATGGCGTCAATGTTTATTGATGCCACAGGAGATAGCGATCTTGCATACTTCGCAGGAGCCGAAACGGTATGCGGCAGACCGGAGGATGGTATGAGCCAGGCGTGTTCGCTGGAATTTACACTTGGCGGTGTTAATTGGGACGCATACATGGACAGTGACATCAAAAAAAATGATCCCCGTTGGGTAAAAACAATCCGAGAGGACCTTGCAAGCGGACTTTTACCGTATGAAAGCGACAATCACCTGAACTGGATTACGCATATTCCCGGAAGACCGGAACATTGCTGTAAAGATGAAGTCAGTATTTGTTTTGTTCATTCAAGAAAATGTTTTCCCATAGACAGCCGCGACCTTACAAGAATGTATTTTGAAGGCAGAGAACAATCGCATATGCTTGCTGAATATATCAAGAAAAGGATTCCCGGTTTTGACAATTCTTATCTTTCATCAACTGCGTCGCTTCTCGGTGTAAGGGAATCAAGAAGAATCGTTGGTGAATATACGCTTACTGCAAGCGATATTGCATTCACAAAAAAGCATGATGACGTCATTGCAATTTCAAACCACGGATATGATATACATAATTTTGAGGAAACAGGAAATATCAAATGGGCTCCCATTGAGATAAACGGTGAAATCCAGTACGTGATTAGCAATCCGGGTGGGTTCGGTACGACAACGCCTCCTCCAAACGGGAAAAAAGTAGTAAACTGCAAGGGACAGAGCGCCGAATATGCAGAATTTGACCTGAACCTTTATTATGACATCCCTTACAGATGTTTAATTCCGAAAAAGATAGAGAATCTATTGGCAGCCGGGAGAAATTTATCATCAGATGTTTATGCGCAGTCCGGTGCCAGACTGATCTTATGCTGTTTTACAATGGGGGAGGCCGCAGGTACTGCTGCTGCACTGGCAATGAAGCAGGGAGTCACCCCGCGTGAAATTGACAGATGTGATTTGCAGAGGGAACTGATTTCGAACGGCGTAAATCTTGGTCAGTCTATACGAGTAATTCCGGGTGTTACAACAGATTTGCATCACTGGAAAGAGGAATATAAAAATTTTGAATTTTCATCAGAAAAGAAAATCATCAAAGATCAGGCAACAGAATTTACGCGTAAGTAAAAACGTGAGCGCAGCTTTGGCGGCGGCATGTCATTTCTGCGTAAAGTTCAATGATTAAGCAACGGTTGTTTTACGGAGGATGGAATAGAAAAGAAGTCTGTCAAAACGATTTCTTCCGGGGTTAAAAAAATCCGAGGCTCCTTTTTTAGGAACCTCGGATGTTTTGCTTTTTTACAGAATGGGATTACAGCTCCCCGTCCTGCTTCATTTGCTCCACCTGCATTTTCTGGATTTCAGGGAATGCAGAAATCATGGGCTCGATAGTCTGCCCGTGAAATTTCCGTTTGGCATAATTTTTCGTAATGGCAAACACCGTTCCGGACAAAACAAGAACGCCGATCAGATTCGGCAGCGCCATCAGGCCGTTAAAGGTATCGGAAATGTCCCATGCCAAATCCAGCTTCATGGTAGCACCGCACATGATAAACAGAACAAACACAATTTTATAGCCCACGGTGGCCTTTGTTCCAAACAAAAATTCAAATGCCTTTGTTCCGTAAAAGGACCAGCCCAGCACTGTGGAGAATGCAAAAAACAATACTGCCAGGGCAATGAAAACGCCGCCTGCGGAGCCAAAGACCGTTTCAAAGGCCTTGCTCACCAGGGCTGTTTCCTTGGCGGTTGAAATCATCAGACCGGTTTCCAGGTCAACCAAGCCGGAGGAAAGGATAACAAAGGCTGTCAGAGTGCACACGATGATGGTGTCAAAAAACACTTCAAAAATCCCCCACATGCCCTGCTTTACAGGCTCCTTTACGTTAGAAGCAGAGTGAACCATAACCGAAGATCCCAGGCCGGCTTCGTTGGAAAACACGCCCCGCTTAAAGCCCATGGTAACCACCTTGGATACCACCGCTCCCAGGATACCTCCGCTCACTGCGTCCAACCCGAAGGCACCTCTGAAAATTGCACCGAAAATTTCACCGGCACGGCCGAAATGCATAATAAAAATTGTCAGCGCCCCTACAATATAAATTACCGCCATAAAGGGCACAACCTTTTCCGTTACAGAGGCGATTCGTTTGATACCGCCTATAATCACCAGTCCGGCTAATATGGTTAACACAATTCCGGTTGCCCAGACCGGAGCGGAAAAGACAGAATGCATATTGGCCGCAATGGTATTGACCTGACTCATATTTCCGATTCCAAAGGAGGCCAGCACACAGAAAATAGAAAAAAGAATTCCCAATGCTTTTCCCAGCTGCTTGCAGCCCTTTTTAGATCCCAGGCCGTCTCTCAGATAATACATAGCGCCGCCGCACCATTCCCCGTGCTCGTTTTTCCGGCGATAGAAAATGCCAAGCACATTTTCGGAATAATTGGTCATCATGCCGAACAATGCGGCGATCCACATCCAGAATACCGCTCCCGGGCCTCCTGCTGCAATGGCAGACGCAACCCCTGCGATATTGCCCACGCCGATGGTTGCGGCCAGGGCGGTGCAAAGAGCCTGAAACTGCGAGATTTGCCGATCCTCATGGCCTGTATGAGCTGTGACGTGCTTGTTAATAAAAATACCGCCGATGGTTTCCTTCATCCAATGACCAAAATGGGACAGCTGAAAAAACTTTGTCCCCAGCGTCATCAAAATGCCGGTTCCGATCAACAGAATCAGCATGGGAATGCCCCAAACAACACCGTTTACTGCGCCGTTGATCTGTGCAATCTTTTCCATAAATACTTCCATAGAACCCCTCTTTTCTTTCTTTTGTAATTCACGGAGCAGCTACTATTTCCCGACGTACCAAAAACAAAAAGCATTGCGGCTGGGCAATGCTCTCAAAGACAAATCCATTGAGGTTTCTTCTGTCCTTTTGCCTGAGAGATTCGCATACGCTTTGCACCTTCGGCACCTGCTCAAAAGCAGACTTCTCCAGAATGCCGTCCCTTTACAGTCAAGAATGGAATGGCCATTCTTTTCTGCAAATTTCTTACGGCTATATTATAATGATAGTATTATACCAGATTTTATTTGCAAAGTCAACTATTTTCGGAAATCATTCTCGGCTATCTTGGCAAAAGTAAACTTCTCTATGAAATTCCTTTTGAGAATTAAATTTGATAAACTATTTATCAAAAAAGAAAATTTATATATTTTTTTATCAAAAAAAGAAATTGTGTATTGCTATTTTGCGCATTTAATGATATACTAATGATTAGTAACGCTGAATTTTCTGTACAAAGGAGGAAAGCTGCGAAAGTTTTTCTGGTTTTAGGGAAGAATAAGAAAAAATAGAAGGAGGGCGTTTATGACGGAGCATATCAGACGTGAGGTACTGCGGATGGGCATGGGAATTGCTTTGCTGGGGTTGATTGAATTTCTGGTGCTGGCTTTGATACGGAAACAGCTGCTTTCTGTGCTGATCGGGGCGATAATCGGCTGCCTGACTGCCTGGCTGTATTTTTTCATTCTGGGAGCCGCCGTGGAGCAGCCTCAAAAGCGGGGACGGTATCTGTTTTTATATCTGGTTCGGTTTGGTGTGATTGCAGCTATGGCCTATTGGGTTCTGACCGATCCAAGGATTGACGCACTGGCCGCTATCCTGCCTTTGGTGTTCCCCCGTCTGTTGATTCTATTACGCGCCCGGAGGGGACAGATATGAACGTGACAGTAACAGGCCCAAAGGTATTGTTTTCCTTGCCGGGAGGGATTCGGATTACCGAAACCGTGGTCAATACCTGGGCGGCTATGGCAATTATCGTGCTGCTTTGCCTTTGGCTGACAAGGAATATGTCGGTTTGGAATCCCAGTAAGCGGCAGCTGATCGCAGAAAAAATTTATACCATGCTGACCGGTCTTGTAAAAAATACCATGGGCAAGCAAAATCATTTTTTTGTAACCTATATCGGAGCGCTGTTTGCTATGTCTATGACGGGCAGTCTTTTATCCTTGATCGGACTGAGACCCCCTACGGCAGACTTAAGCGTAACGGCGGCCTTTGCGTTGGTCAGCTTTGTTATGACCAATGTGGTAAAAATTCGGGGAAGAGGAGTGGGCGGATGGCTCAAATCCTTTACAGAGCCGGTGGCGGTGATCACGCCGCTGAATCTGATCAGCGAGGTGGCCTCTCCCATTTCCATGGCATTTCGTCATTTTGGGAATATCGCCTCAGGAGTTGTAATTTCCGCATTGGTATACGGTGCCCTGACTGCCCTGTCGGCCAAGGTGTTCGCATGGATTCCCAGCAGCTTTTTGGCAACGGTTCCCTGGCTGACGGCGGGAATTCCGGCAGTGCTTTCTATTTATTTTGATGTATTTACTTCATTTTTACAGGCCTACATTATCTGTATGCTTACCATGGTGTATGCGACAGATTCAGATTAAAACAAAAAACAAGGAAGGATGATTTGAATGGAACGGGCAATTATTTTAGCGGCTTCTGCAATCGGAGCGGGGCTGGCCATGATCGCCGGTATCGGCCCCGGTATCGGACAAGGCTTTGCAGCAGGAAAAGCGGCGGAGGCCGTAGGACGGCAGCCGGAGGCGAAAAGCGAAATTACCAGCACCATGCTGTTTGGCTGCGCCGTGGCGGAATCCACCGGTATTTACGGACTGGTAGTGGCAATGATTTTGCTGTTTGCCAATCCTTTGGTTGGACTGCTGTAGGAGGAAGAAATGGAAGCCTTAAGTTTTGTTTCAATTGATGTTTGGACTATTTTGTTTACATGGATCAACCTTGTGATCCTCTCCCTGCTGTTAAAAAAATTGTTATTAAAGCCGGTCGCAAAGATTTTGGAGCAAAGGGATCAGGAAGTCCGGCAGATGTATGATCAGGCGGAGGATGCCAAACGTCAGGCACAGGCACTGCAGGAGCAGTATCAGGAGAAAATGGCAAAAGCGGGTCAGGAGGCTTCCGACCTGCTGCTTCGTGCGGAAAAAACCGCTCAGAAAAAGGAAGAAGCGGTGCTGGCCGAGGCTCGGGAAAAGGCAGGCAGAATGATCCGGGACGGGCAGGAAGCCGCCCGTCTGGAGCAGGAAAAGCAAAAACAGAAAAACCGGGAGCAAATGGCGGATCTGGCCGTTCTTGCCACGGAGCAGATTTTGCGGCGTGAGCTGACGGGAAAGGACTACGAGTCATTGGTGTTGCAAACCATTGACGAGTTAGGAGATGCGTCATGACCGGGGCGGCATATGCAAAAGCGCTGTTCGATTTGGCAGGGGATCGGGAGTCCGACCGGGCGGCAGCGATTTCGGAATATTTAACAAATAACCCGGATTATCAAGAGTTGCTGGACTGCGGTGCTCTTTCCGCAAAGGAAACGGACGAGCTGATTACCCAGGCCTTTGGAGAGTCCCTGACCTCTGCTGTGCTGAAGCTGATGGCCAGAAAAAGGCAGGTTTATTTGTGGAACGAGTTTGCCGCCGAAATGGAACGGCTGACCGATCTGCACAACGGCATTTTGCAGGCTCAGGTCAAAACGGCGGTTCCTCTTTCTCCTTCTCTGGAGGAGGGACTGATCGGGGCACTGGAACAGCGAACCGGAAAAAAAATTAAGCTTAATATTACGGTGGAGCCGGAGCTGCTGGGCGGCATCAGTGTTTTGGCCGACGGCATTTACTGGGACGGTACGCTTCGGGAGCAGCTGCAGCAGCTGCAAGCCGCTCTGAAGGGCGAAACTCCGTGATTTGGTTGATTACAACGATTGATTAGAATAAAAATCTCTTATCGTTTGATAGCTCCGCTGATAGGGATTTTTTACAGAATTATGTTTGCCGGTGCGGAACGGCGGAATGGAGAGATTGATGAAGCAACAGGATACTGGGGCGATTCTGCGGGAACAGCTTTCCCGGTTTGCGGGAAAGGTCAGCCCCAAAGAGACAGGATATGTACTTGAGGTTGGAGACGGGATTGCCAGAGCGGGCGGCTTGGAGGACTGCATGCTGAACGAGCTGGTTCGTTTTGACGACGGAACTCAGGCTCTGGCCATGAATTTAGAAGAGCATTTTGTCAGCCTGGTGGTGCTGGGGAGCGATGCTTCCATCCGGGAAGGCGACCGGGTCAGCCGTACCGGGCAGGTGGTGCATGTAGGCGCAGGCCAAGGGCTGCTGGGCAGAGTGGTAGATCCCCTGGGGCAGCCGGAAGACGGCAAGGGAGAGATTAAATATGAAGACTTTCTGCCGCTGGAATCCCCTGCTCCCGGCATTTTGGACAGAACGGCTGTCAACCGGCCTCTTCAAACCGGGATTAAGGCGGTTGATTCCATGATCCCTATCGGAAAGGGGCAGCGGGAGCTGATCATCGGGGATCGGCAAACAGGAAAAACAACTCTTGCCATTGATACCATCATCAATCAAAAGGGAAAAGACGTGATCTGCATTTATGTGGCCATCGGCCAGAAGAATTCCCTGGTGTCAAGATTGGTCACCCGCCTGGAGGATCAGGGAGCCATGGATTATTCTATCATCGTGTCTGCTCCGGCGTCTCAGCCGGCGGCATTGCAGTATCTGGCGCCTTATGCCGGCTGTGCTATGGGAGAGTTTTTCATGCGCCAGGGCAAGGACGTTTTGATTGTATATGACGATTTGTCTCGCCATGCGGTGGCTTATCGGGAGCTGTCCCTGCTGATTCGCCGGCCGCCCGGACGGGAAGCCTATCCGGGGGATGTGTTTTATCTGCATTCCCGGCTGCTGGAGCGGGCAGCTCAGCTTTCTGAGGAAAAGGGAGGAGGCTCTCTTACTGCCCTGCCGGTGATTGAAACCCAGGGGGGAGATGTGTCCGCTTATATTCCTACGAACGTGATTTCCATTACGGACGGCCAGATTTTTTTGGAAACGGAATTGTTTCACAGCGGCGTTGTGCCGGCGGTGAACCCGGGAATTTCAGTTTCCCGTGTAGGCGGTGCGGCTCAGGTGCCGGCCATGAAAAAGGTGGCGGGAAGCTTAAAGCTGCTGTACGCTCAGTATCTGGATCTGAAATCCTTTGCCCGGTTCGGCTCCGAGCTGGATCAGGATACCAAGCGCCGTCTGGCTCAGGGCGAACGCATTGTGGAGGTATTAAAGCAGCCGGAAGGCCATCCTCTTTCCGTTGCCCTGCAGATTTTGATTTTATACGGCGCGGTTCATGATCTGCTTCGGGAAATCCCGCTGGAAAAAATTGCAGAGTTTGAACAGGGCTTGTTTGCTTACGGAGGGGATTCCCCCGTTCTGGAGAAAATTTCTGAAACAGGCAGGCTGGAGCAGGAAGACCAGCTGAAGAAACTGATTGAAGACTATGTCCGCCAGTTTTTACAGGAGGAATCATGGAAAACAGAAACACCATCAAAAACAGAATGAAAACCATAGAGGAAACCAAGCAGATGGCCTCTGTTATGGAGTTATCGGCCTCTGCCGGGATTCATCGTGCCCAGAAGGCGGTAAAGCAGTGTCTGCCAAGCTTTCAGGCAGCGGAAGAAGGAAAAACGGTCTTTGGGTTTCCTCCCTATACCGGCGGCTGGGAAGGAGAAAGCTGGGCGATTGTGGCAGGAGGCGACCGGGGGTTGGCAGGAGGCTATTACGTTCGTCTGTTTGAAGGAGTTCCCAAAGGAGCTAAGGTGATTCCCCTGGGGAAAAAGACGGCGGAGTTTGCTGCCTCCAGAGGCTTTTCCTTGGGGACGGACCGGGTGTGCCGTTTGGCGGAATACAACGGGATTGTGCAGGATTTGCTGGAGGCCTTTCTTGGCAAAACCGTGGCTGAAATTTTTATGGTAACGCCTACCATGTCGGGAGAGGCTCAGTGCAAAAAGCTATTGCCCCTTCCTCCGGCACAGGGACGGATGCAGTATGACCCTTCTGCAGAAAGTGCGGCAAAGCGGTTTGCCTCCTTCTATTTGTCCGCTCAGATCGTTTATGCGGTCAAACAGGCGGGGGTGTGCGAGCTGGCCGCTCGGCGGGAGGCCATGGGAGCGGCGGCGAACAATGCGGAGGAAATGCTAGAGCAGCTGACGCTTGCTTATCATGCCGCGCGGCAGGCGGCGATTACCCGCGAGCTGGTGGAAATTGTGGCGGGATCAGAAGAAATATAAGTGAAAGCGAGATTTTGTGCGTAAAAAACAGAAGTGACATTTCTGTTTTTAGGGCGCGGAAATGGAGAACGCAATGGAACATAAAGGAAAAGTTGTACAGGTGTTAGGGCCGGTGCTGGATATCCGGTTTGAAGACGGGAAGCTGCCCCCCTTGAGAAACGCAGTCCGGGTGGGAAATGTCATTGCGGAGGTAGCAAAGCACATGGGAGAGGATACTGCCCGGTGCGTGGCCATGAACGCAACAGACGGCCTGGTGCGTGGTATGGAAGCGGTGGATACCGGAAGCGGCATCACCGTTCCGGTGGGAAATCAAACCCTGGGCAGAATGTTTAACCTGTTCGGGGAGCCGATTGATCATCAGCCCCCTGTGGAAGGAGAGCGGTGGTGTATTCATCGGGATCCCCCCTCTCTTGAGGAACAGAGCGGCGGTACGGAGCTGTTGGAAACGGGGATCAAGGTAGTAGATCTGCTTTGTCCTTATATCAAAGGCGGTAAGATCGGTCTGTTCGGCGGTGCGGGCGTTGGAAAAACCGTGCTGATTATGGAGCTGATTCACAACGTGGCCAAGCAGCATGGCGGTCTTTCTGTGTTTGGCGGCGTGGGAGAACGAACCCGGGAAGGAAACGATTTGTATCATGAAATGAAGCAGTCCGGCGTGCTGGACAAAACCGCCTTGGTGTATGGTCAGATGAACGAGCCCCCCGGGGCAAGAATGCGGGTGGCCTTGTCCGCTTTGACCATGGCGGAATATTTCCGGGATCGGGAAGGGCAGGACGTGCTGCTGTTTATCGATAATATTTTCCGGTTTACTCAGGCGGGAGCGGAGGTGTCTGCTCTGCTGGGAAGAATGCCCTCTGCCGTTGGGTATCAGCCTACTCTGGCAACGGAGATGGGTGCTTTGCAGGAACGGATTACCTCTACCAAAACCGGTTCGGTTACCTCTGTGCAGGCAGTGTATGTACCTGCGGATGACTTAACAGACCCGGCTCCGGCCGTTACCTTTTCTCATTTGGACGCTACAACCGTGCTGTCCCGTGAGATTGCCGCCAGAGGAATTTATCCGGCGGTGGATCCCTTGGAATCAACCTCCCGGGCAATGTCTCCAAGCGTTGTTGGCCAAAGACATTATCAGACTGCCCGAGGTGTTCAGCAGGTGCTGCAGCGGTATGAGCAGCTGCAGGATATGATTGCGATTATGGGAATGGACGAGCTGTCCCCTCAGGATCGGCAGATCGTGAACCGAGCCAGAAAGATTCAGGCATTTTTGTCTCAGTCCTTTTTTGTAGCGGAGCAGTTTACCGGAATGAAGGGCTCCTTTGTGCCCCTGTCGGAAACGGTTCGGGGCTTTGAGGAAATTTTAGAGGGCCGCCATGACGATCTTCCCGAATCTGCCTTTTTGTTTGCCGGCACCATTGATGAGGCGGTGCAAAGAGGGAGGGAACAGTCATAGTCACTTTTCAACTTCAAATTCTCACCCCTGAGGGTGCCGTGTTTGAAGGGCAGGCTCAGCGCCTTACCCTTCGGGCGGAATCGGGAGACTTGACAATATTGCCCGGGCATATCCCATACAGCGCCGCAGTAAAGGGCGGCAAAGGGCATTTTTTAACAGAGGATACAGAAACCTTTTTTTCCTGCGGGGAAGGGGTTTTGTATGTGACCAAGGAATTTGTGCGCCTGATGGTATGTGAACTGAAAAAAATTGAAAATAATCAACCGTAACCGGTTGATTATTTTTTAAAATTCTTGTATAATAGAAAAAGCTTGTATGATTAATATTCTGAAGAAAAGTGGGTCGAAACAATGCCGCAGCAAAAAAAGCAATCCTTTCTTATGAACGTTGGAATTATTCTGTTTGCTCAGATTATGGTAAAGGTTCTGGGCATGGTCTACCGAATGGTGATTACCAATATCGACGGGTTCGGAGACGCAGGCAACGGATTTTATTCCGCAGGATATCAGGTGTATATTCTGCTGTTGGCCTTATCCTCAGTAGGCATTCCTACCGCCATTGCCAAAATGGTGGCTCAGGAGCGGGAGGCGGGCAGCCCTCAGGGAGCGCACAAGATTTTTAAGGTTGCCCTGGGTCTGTTTGCCATGATCGGGTTGTCTTTGTCCCTGTTGCTGTTTTTCGGTGCGGATGTGATCGCCCGGCAGGTGATCCAGATGGAGGGGGTTCAGGGAACCCTGCGGGCACTGGCACCTTCTATCTTTTTTGTATGCGTTTCTTCCGTCATCAACGGATATTTTCAGGGAATGCAGAATATGCGCTCCACCGGCACGGCTCAGGTGCTGGAGCAGCTTGTAAAATGCACACTGACCATTTTGTTTGTGGTGCTGGCGGCGGGCGGCCGGCCGGAATTTTTGGCGGCGCTGGCCACGCTGGCCACCACCATTTCAACCATCTCCAGCTTTTGTTATCTTACGGTGTTTTACCGCAGAAGAAGAAATGAAATGGAGCGTACTCCCGTGCCTCGGGAACCGTCTGTGGGCAAGCTGGCAAAAAATATTTTGCTGATCGCCCTTCCCTTTTCCTTAGGCTCCATTGTAACGGCGGTGAACCGGCTCATTGATACCGCCACCATTACCCGAGGGATTAAAAGTGCTTTTTCTGCTGGTATCCCGGCCATTTTCGGCGGAAAGACAGTGGCTCTTCCAACGGCGGTGCAGTTAAACGACGAGGCGGTGCGGCTGGCGGGAATGCTGTCAAAAAGCGACACTCTGATCAATCTGCCTCTGGCGGTCAACGTTGCCCTGGCAACCGTGCTGGTGCCTGCCATTACCACCGCCTTTGCCCGGCGGGATCAAAAGGAAGCGAGAGAAAAAATCTCTTTGTCCATGCTGCTTTCCGTTTTGGTGGTGGTGCCCTGTGCCTTGGGGTTTGTGGCACTGGCTCAGCCTATCTACCGGCTGATTTATCCGGCTGCCATGGAGGGCTATGATTTGCTTCAGCTCAGTGCCATTTCTCTGGTGTTTATGGCGCTGAACCAGACCATGTACGGTGTGCTGCAGGGAATGGGCAAAATTTATGTTCCGGCGGTAAGTCTGCTGGTGGGCAGTGTGGTGAAAATTACATTGAATATTTTGCTGATCAGAATGCCCTCGGTTCATATTTACGGAGCGGTGTTTAGCTCCATTGCATGTCAGCTGGCCTCCTTTTTGATTTGCTTTGCAATGC
>JAXEOR010000111.1:0-4755 GCA_034117945.1 Clostridia bacterium
ATACATTTTTACAACTCCCGTAAAACAAAAGTGCAAGGGTTTTTGCCGATTTCGGCATTTCCCCTTGCACTTGTTATACCACATATTCCCTCAAAAGTCAGCAATAATGCGGATTTTTATTTGTTCAGTAGGCATTACATATGAATTTAGACTTATTCCGTTAAGGAATGAACCGTATATTTCCAACAGGCAGCAGTTTCAGGATGTTTTTCATGCTTACATGGATCAGTTTGATCAAGTGGCTGAAAGTGGAAAATGTTGCAGTGAAATATATTTTCAGTACAATGCAAGTTTAGGTGATGAGCAAGTATATTCCACCTTTGAAAAAAGGATTTGGCTGAGAATGTGTTATTTCTCATTGAAAATGCCGGGATGACAAATTTTCAAAAAACAGACGATCGTTATTTTTGTATCTATCAATATGCTCCTGTCATTTTCAGTGACATTACGATCGGAGCAAAATATGACTATCAAAAGAAAACCTGGACCTATGTTTATCATCATGATTACAGCACCTGCACGCATAAAAATAAATTGATGTATCGTGTCTATGATGTGCTGTTTAATTCAAAAAAGTTTGCAAAAAATCTGAGGTTGTCTCAGAATTGAAATTACTTCAAAGCTTAATCAATTGTCTTCTGCCTTATCTCCTGCTCATATTTATGAAACTGGGCAGGTGTTTTTCCAAAATTCTTTTTGAAGGCTTGACAAAAGTAGGAAAAATCAAAAAATCCCGCCTTTTCAGCAGCTTCCCGTGGAGAAAAATGTAACATATACTGAGCTGCAAGACTTAATTTCACCTGAAGCACAAATTTCATAACAGTTAATCCTGTTTCCTTTTTAAATTTTCTTCTAATATATTCCTGGGATAAATACAAATCCTTAGCCATATCTGATAAAGTAAATGGGTGGTGCAAATGCTCCATCACCCATTCAATTACCTGAATCCGCACAGGCTTTTTGTGCACGGGTGGAAGCTCTCCCCAACAATTTAATAAAGATGTCATGCACCAAAGAATTCTGGTCAAAGCCCATCCTGAATAGCCTGTGTCTTGAATCAGAAAATTCTTGCTCCACATGGGCCACCATTGAATCAAATCTGATTTCATATCTTTTTCCTGTTTTTCATTTAATGAAAAGAGGTATTGACCGTTCATGGTATAGAATAAGAAGGAATTATAAAAATGCAGCTGACCAGGTAAGCAATCATCAATTGTTTGCAAAGCAGACAGGGAAATAAAAAAGCGGTCAACGATAATTTCCCCATTCATACTGCAAACAGCATAAGGAGTCATAGGTGGAACAAACAGCACTGACGGAGGTTCTGCAACACGCCACTTGTCATTGATCCATACAAGAGCTTTTTTCTCAAAAAAACAAAATATCTGATAAACAAATGCAATATTAATTTCTTCGGGAGGTACATTTTGGTAATAAAATTTCGATTTTCTGTCAGTCAGAACCTTATTTTCCCGATCATAGTCCACCATATTTAGTATAAGCCTAAATTCACTCACAACTCCTCCTCCTTTCGCCTAACTTCCCTTTCGCTATACGCTCTGGGAGAAATCCCAAAGACAGTTTTAAAAGCTTTTGAAAAGTTTGAATAATCGGTAAAGCCAGAGTCATCCCATGCCTTGGTTATGTTTTTTCCATAAATAATGCTACGCTTTGCCTCCTCAAGACGACGGTATAAAATATAAGTATTAACGGAAAGTCTTACATCTGGCTGAAAGGTTCTCTGCAATTTGGAAACAGAAACATAATGAGCCTCGGCAATTCGCTCCAAACTTAGTTTTTCGTCGAGATGATTGTCAATAAAATGAAGTACCTGTTGGGTCAGTACAGATTTAACCTCAGACAGATTGTACAAGGATGATTTTTGCAGCAGGGTACAAATCATGGTTAAAAAACGAACCATAATAAAAAACTTTTTTTCCGTTGTTTCCTTTTCAAAGCAATCGGAAAATTCAAGAATTTCCTCTGCCATTTCTTTGGAAAGAGACAGATAATTCTGATGACGAATTCCCGCATTGGAAGTCCAGTAATAAAAATTGGTTTTCATCATAGGAATCCGATTGATCCGTTTCATCAAAGAATTACTGCAGTAACAGTAAAGTGCCTCGCTTTGTTCCCCAAGTGAAAAACAATATGGGATGGAGGTTGGAAAGAGAATCACATCATTTGGTATCAAATCAAGAGTGGTGTCAAATGCTTCTACAACACCGCTCCCCTTATACAACAAATAGATATGAGCTCCCTGTCCATCTTGCTCAATGGGCTGTATTGTTTTCTTTTCACGCCGTAATACAAATTCCATTAAGAATCTTCCTTTTTTTCATTTCGTTCATTATGATGAATTCAAAGCATTATCTTCCAGTTTTATCAAAATACTTTTATAGAAGAGATTTTGTATCATCCGGTAATTTTTAAATGGTTTCTGAGCAAGAAAGCAGTCGGAGCCCATGTAAGTATCAATCAATCATTCATTTTTATTACCAAATTCATTTATTTGGTATGTGTAGAGAGGCCCATTTTGGTTTTCAACGCCGATATAAACAATAGCATCTGCCGTCAATATTGCGGCAGTGCACAGAGGTTCTAAATTGTCTGATGCAACAACCATGGTCTTCACCAGATGATTATCGTCTCCGATGACAGTTAACGTAGCAGAAAGGTTTTCTGTTGTACCGGCTGAAATTTCTTTTTCCTGCTTTTTACATGAAATCAAAGTCTTTTGACCAGATTCGCTGATTAGATATTCCGCAGTGATCAGTTGGACTTCTTGACTGACACTTAAGTTGTTGGTCACATTCGTTGTTGAGGTAATCTCCCCTGAGGAAATTGCACTGATGGGGGTATTGTCTTTCAAATACTGCACTTTATCTACAGAAAATGCCGTTTCAACAGAAGGCCGAACCACTAAAATCGGATCAGAATATACGGTTTGCCCAACATTTCCCGCAAGATCCACCGGCGTAACAGCTATTTTCAGATATTTTCCGATCATTGCATCACTGGGCGTGTAGTTTAACTTACTTCCTCCCGTAATTGCTTCATAAGTGCCGATTTTGGTATTACCTATCATCCATTGAATTTTTGTATTCCCCTCTTCTTGAACAGCATTGCAGTAGTTATAGCTTCCTGTAATTCTTGTTTTACTAATACAGGTACCCACTTTGTTCATGGTAACCTCAGTTACAATAGGATCGGGCTGTTCTTCATCCACCAAAAAATAAGAAATGCCAAATGTATTTTTGCCGCTTTCTGAAGGAATATTTGTGGTAAAAGTAATGGTATGTTTTCCGGGTGACAAGGTGTTGATCACATCCATTACACCCTTTGTTCCCCAATTACTGCTTCCACCGCCGCAATCAATGGTTCCCGTCACAGGATTGGAAGAACCCCGATCGATAACATAGCTTGCACTGTTACCGATATCTCCTTTGGGGTAATACAACCCTAAGGAACGTCCTTCAAATTCAAAACTCAAGGTTGCACCTGACTGAATCGTGGTAATAACACCATCAGGATAATCGTAGGGCTCGATGGTGGTGTCCACCTTCCAGGATCCGCTTGTTTTAAATCTGCCTGATTTTTGAGAAACCATATCAGGAGAACCAAATTCGTAACCATTCAGCGGATATTTATGCCAGATGAGTTTTTTAAAATATTTTTCAGGATGATCCTCAAACTGCTTTTTGATCCAATCGGCATATCCGGTATATCCCTTATCGTTAGGATGGATCAGATCACCGGACCAGGAGTCTTCATTCCCACTTTCCCAAATAATCGGATTTCCTTCAATATCAACTCCCCCTGCAACATATTCACACAGATTCAGAGAGCCGATCCCATATGCATCTGCAACCTGCTGATGCACCTGAGCACTTTGAAGATAAGGTGTAAAGCGAGTTGTTGTATTGTCCATAGCGGCCGTATAAACAAAAATGATAACAGGCTGTTTGGGAAGGGTTGCCAGTTGGCGGATCAGTCCTTCCATTCTCTGCTTTACAGCAGTCGGATTGGTCAAGGATAAATATTTATCATTGACCGCAAATTCGATAAATACCACATCGGGGCCTTCCGCGCCGCATTTGTCAATCAACTGGTTCTTCATTCGAAATAAACCAAAATCGGAACGTGTTCCGGGAATTCCGGCATTGACTTCTTTTACATTTTTATTAGGGTATTTCGCCTGAAAATACCGCTTGGTAATCTGACTGGTCCATCTGGGATATCCGCTTCCGCCGCCATCCTTGTACTGGATGTTTGTCCAACTGCAACCAGAACCAGCTGTGATGGAACCTCCCAAAAAGGCAATGTACAAATCTCCTTCTTGATTGTTTAACTTGTCAAGAGCGTAAGTTTGGCCTATAGGCAGAGTTGTAGTATCAGCCGCAAAAACGGGCAATGATGCCATAATCATAATGATAATAACAGAAAAAATTCTTTTTTTCATAATAAAATTCCTCAGAAAAATAATAATTTTATCGTGCGGACAGCTGTCATAACAACTGTCCGCACTGCAAAAAGGAGATGGAGAAGACTTATTGCGTTAATAACCGCTTGATCAGGCTGGCTACCTGAGCACGGGTTGCATTGTCACCCGGAGCAAATCTGTCAGCCGTCATGCCGCTCATCAACCCTACGCTGACTGCCTGGTCAACCGCCTCGGCAGCCCAGGAAGAAACCTGAGCCCCATCTGCAAATCGGCTGATCTGACCTGTTGCTGCTTCTCCTCCGCGGAGCTGA
>JAXEOR010000112.1:0-8638 GCA_034117945.1 Clostridia bacterium
CCGTTTCGGTAGGAAAGGCCACCAGCCCGCCAGACCGAATCAGCTCCGCTGCGGGCTTTAACGCTTCATAGTCCTGTTCTCCTGCGACTCGAATGATTTTCATAGACATTTCATAGCCTTTCTGCCCGCAAAATAGCTCCAAAGGATACGCTGTCTCTTACCGCGGGCGGATAAGGCGTATCATATCAATTCGGTATTTTAAACTCAAACATTATTCCTGAGAAGCGGCCAGCTTCCGGCTTTGATCCTCTGTAATCAGTGCGTCGATCACTTCATCCAGAGCACCGCTTAAAATCGCGTCCAGCTTGTGCAGGGTCAATCCGATCCGGTGATCGGTCACTCTGCCCTGAGGGAAGTTGTAGGTTCTGATCCGCTCACTGCGGTCTCCCGTTCCCACCTGACTTTTCCGCTGAGCCGCCACCTCCGCATGCTGCTTGGACTGCTCCTCCTCATACACCCGGGAGCGCAGAATTTTCATTGCTTTATCCTTGTTTTTGTGCTGTGATTTTTCATCCTGACAGGACACCACAATCCCGGTAGGCAGGTGAGTGATCCGCACTGCCGAATCGGTGGTGTTCACGCACTGCCCTCCCGGGCCTCCTGCCCGGAATACGTCAATTCTCAAATCGTTGGGGTTGATTTCCACCTCAACCTCCTCCACCTCCGGCAGAACCGCAACGGTCACGGTAGAGGTGTGGATTCTCCCTCCCGACTCGGTGGCGGGAATCCGCTGCACCCGGTGCACGCCGCTTTCAAACTTCAAGCGGCTGTATGCCCCCGCTCCCTCAATGCTGAAGGAAATTTCCTTATAGCCTCCGATGTCCGTGGGGCTGGAGGACAAAATTTCCGTTTTCCATCGCTTGCTTTCCGCATACAGCGCATACATCCGAAACAGCTCTGCCGCAAACAAAGCCGCCTCGTCGCCTCCTGCGCCGCCCCGGATCTCGATAATTACGTTCTTGCTGTCGTTAGGATCCTTGGGAAGCAGCAAAATCTTCAATTCATCCGACAGGCTGGCAATGGCCTCCTTGGCCTCGTCAAGCTGCATTTGCGCCATCTGCTTCAGCTCGCTGTCCGATTCCTCCCGCAGGATTTCCTCCGCCTCTTCTGCTTCCTCCTTGGCTGTGCGGTACTTCCGGAAGGTTTCCACAATAGGGCTCAGCTCGGCATGCTCCCGCATATATTTTTGCCACTGTCCCTGATCCGCAATCACATCCGGATCGTTAATTTTGTTGCTCAGCTCCTGAAATTTTGTTTCCAGAACTGCTAATTTATCAAACATAACAATCTCCATTCCGCCGCCCTGTGTCGACAAAAATAGTAATGAAAGCGCTCTTATCAGCAGGGCAGGAAATGATAAGAGACGAAAAGACCCATGTGCAATGGGTCAAAGAAGCTTTTTCTATTACGCTTCTTTCTGATTCACGCTTGCTTTTAAATAGGCGTTGATAAAGCCGTCCAGCTCCCCGTCCATCACCGCTCCGATATTGCCCATTTCATATCCCGTCCGGTGATCCTTTACCAGATTATAAGGATGAAATACATAGGAGCGGATCTGGCTGCCCCAGGCGATTTCCTTTTGATCGCCCTTTAAATCCTCAATTTTTTCTTTGTTTTCCTGCTCCTTCAGCTCCATCAGCTTAGCCATCAGCATTTTCATGGCAATGTCTTTATTTTTGTGCTGTGACCGCTCGTTTTGACAGGACACCACAATGCCGGTAGGGATGTGCGTAATCCGGATGGCGGAATCGGTTTTGTTGATATGCTGTCCGCCGGCGCCGCTGGAGCGGTAGGTATCTATTTTCAAATCGTCCGGATTGATGTCAATTTTAATATCGTCATCCAGCTCGGGCATGACCTCCAAGGACGCAAAGGAGGTGTGCCGCCGGCCTGAAGCGTCAAAAGGAGAAATCCGTACCAAACGGTGCACACCCTTTTCCGCTTTGGCATAGCCGTAAGCATTCAGGCCGGAAATCATAAAGGTCACGCTTTTGATCCCCGCCTCGTCCCCTGCCAGAAAATCCAGGGTTTCAGTCTGAAAGCCCCTGCGCTCTGCCCAGCGAACGTACATGCGAAACAGCATTTCCACCCAGTCCTGAGCCTCTGTTCCTCCCGCTCCCGCATGAAGGGTTAAAATAGCGTTGTTTTTATCATAGGGACCGGACAGCAGCGTTTCCAGCTTCATTTGTTCCAGCCGAGAGGTCAGGGAGGAAACCCCCTCTTTCACCTCGTCCAAAACGGAAAGATCCTCCTCCTCATCTGCCATTTCCACCAGCACCGTAAGATCCTGCCAGGTGCGGTACAGGTCTTCAAAGGCCTCCGCCCGATCCTTTAAGCCCTTGATTTTTTGCAAAAGCTTTGAGGAGGCCTCCATATCGTCCCAAAATCCGGGCTGCACTGTTTGTTCCTCCAGCGCGGCAATCTGTTCCTTCAGTCCTGAAACGTCAAAGTGAATCCCTCAAATCATTGATTTCTTGTTCCATCCCCGTAAGGGTCAGCCGAGCCTCGTCAAACTCCAGCATCCGTAATCAACTCCTTTGCTTATCCGTTATTTTATTGCTTAAAAGGTCATTAAAAAATGAGCCAGCCGCTGTGCAATCAAAGCGTTTCCCGCATCGTTGGGATGAAGCCCGTCCGGCGCATATTTTTCTCTCAGCACCTCAATATTCGGCTGGATCCCGGAAATGGCGAACAGATCCAGCACCGGAATGGAGTACTGTCTTGCAATTTCCTTGATTGCGTCCACAAAATCCGAAAGCACATGCCCGTCAAACCGGGGCTGGGTATCGTCTGTCCGGTGCAGGGGGGTCATGAACACAATTTGCTTTCCGCAGTATTTTTCAATCAGCTCTCTCATCAGAAAGTGGCAGGCGCCAATAAAGGTTTCCGGCGTTCTGTCCTCCGGGGTGCCGAAGGGAGCATCCCCGTGACCGTAGTCATTGGTTCCTCCGAACACCACGATAATATCTGCATCGTCATCCATCTGAGGAGCCCGCTGGCAAAAATCCAGATCATAGCGTTCATTTTCAGAGGGCTTTTTCTGACGAGCCAGGCGGGTTCCGCCGATGCCGTAGCCTCTTGCCTCCGCCAGATGATAGATGTTTTTCATAACATTAAAATAAATATGGTCTGGGCTGCTGGTTCCAGCCCCCTCTGTAATACTGTCTCCCAAAAAGTTAATTTTTTTTCCTTCGATAATCATGGGTATCTTCTCCTGTTTCTTCATTATTATGTTTTATTTTTTTGTTTGATTATTCCGTTTGGTTGGCGCCGCAGCATTTTTTGTATTTTTTCCCTGAGCCGCAGGGGCAGGGATCGTTTCTGCCGATTTTGGGCGCTTTTACCACAGTGCGGCTGCCTTTGTCCTCGCCGCCTGCGCCGTGAGAGGCCTCCATGGGCGCAGCCACCTGCTCCCGCTGGATGTTCTTTTTGATTTTCACACGGAACACCAGATCAACCAGCTCCCGGCGGATGTTTTGGTTCATCTCGTCAAACATATCCGAGCCTTCCATTTTATATTCCACCAGGGGATCGTGCTGAGCAAAGGCGCGCAGGAAAATGCCCTGCTTGAGCTGCTCCATGTTTTCAATATGCTCAATCCAGTTTTTATCCACAATCTGCAACAAAATGACCCGTTCAAATTCCCGCAGAACCTCCGGACCGGCCTCCTGCTCCTTTTTGTCATAGGCCTCATAAGCGCACTCCACAAGGGTGTTGACCAGCGTATCCTTGGTCAGCTCCTGAATCTCCTGCTTGGTGAAGGAAAGCTGCCCCGGTTCCAGGAACAGGGCTTCAAAATGCTCAATGATTGCTTTTAAATCCCATTCTTCCGGATAATTGCTGTGAGCGGTGTGCATCTGCACAAATTCCTCGATCACATCCGCCATCATTTTCTTGACGTTTTCGTGAATGTCTGCACAATCCAGCACCTGCTGCCGCTGGGAATAAACCTTTTGCCGCTGAATATTCAGCACATCGTCATAATTCAGCACGTTTTTCCGGATGTCAAAATTCCGCCCCTCCACTCTCTTTTGAGCGGATTCAATCTGCTTGGTCAGCATGCCGTTTTCAATGGCCTCGTCATCCTTTAACCCCATGGTTTCCACCAGAGATTTCATTTTATCCGACCCGAACAGGCGCATCAGATCATCGTCCAAAGACAGATAGAATCTGGATTTTCCCGGATCTCCTTGGCGTCCTGCACGCCCCCGAAGCTGGTTGTCAATCCGGCGGCTTTCATGCCGCTCGGTGCCGATGATGTACAGTCCGCCGGCCTTTACCACCGCTTCCCGTTCCGGCTTTAATTCTTCCTTATATTTTTGGGTCAGCTCCCGGAAGGTTTTCCGGGCGTTTAAAATTTCCTCGTCGTTGGTGGCGCCGTTTCCGTCTGCCTCCAAAATAGCACTTTCCGAAAAGCCCTGCCGTCTCAATTCATTTCTGGCCATAAACTCGGCGTTTCCGCCCAGCACAATGTCCGTTCCGCGGCCGGCCATGTTGGTGGCGATGGTGACCGCCCCGGGCTTTCCTGCCTGGGCAATGATCTGCGCCTCCCGCTCGTGGTGCTTGGCGTTTAATACCTCATGCTTAATTCCCGCCCGCTTTAGTTCCTTGCTGAGCTGCTCTGATTTTTCAATGGATATGGTACCAACCAGCACCGGCTGCCCCTTCTGATGGGTTTCAATAATATCCTGCACCACTGCATGGAATTTCCCGGCTTCATTTTTATAAATCAGATCAGGCAGATCCTTTCTGGCCACCGGTTTGTTGGTGGGAATAGCCACCACATCCAGCTTGTAAATCTGCTGAAACTCCGTTTCCTCCGTTTGCGCCGTACCGGTCATACCGGACAGCTTTTCATATAATCTGAAATAATTTTGGAAGGTAATAGTGGCCAGGGTTTTATTTTCATTTTCAATTTTTACATGCTCTTTTGCTTCAATGGCCTGATGCAGACCCTCGCTGTAGCGGCGGCCGTTCATGATACGGCCGGTAAACTCGTCCACAATCAGCACCTGTCCGTCCTTTACCACATAATCAATATCCCGCTGCATCACACCGTAAGCCCGGATGCCGATATTAATATGATGGAGCAGAGAAATATTTTCCGGGTCGGTCAGATTTTCCACCCCGAAATACCGTTCTGCCTTTTTGGTACCTACAGGGGTTAAGGTTGCGGTTTTTGCCTTTTCGTCAACCAGATAATCCCCTTCCATTTCGTCCTGAATTTCCTTATTATCCAGCTCTACTACCTTAGTTCTTTTCAGTCCCCGGACAAATGCGTCCACCTTCTCATATAGTTCGCTGGACTTGTCTCCCCGACCGGAAATGATCAGAGGGGTTCTGGCCTCGTCTACCAAAATGGAGTCTACCTCGTCTACAATGGCAAAGTAATGCCCCCGCTGCACCATTCGGTTTTTATAAATGACGGTGTTGTCCCGCAGGTAATCAAATCCGAATTCATTGTTGGTACCGTAAGTAATATCGGCCTCATAGGCGGCCTTGCGCTCCGCCATGTCAAGCCCGTTTACAATCAAGCCTACAGACAGACCCAAAAATTCATGAATTTTTCCCATCCACTCACTGTCACGCTTGGCCAGGTAATCGTTCACCGTTACAATGTGAATGCCCTTTCCTGTCAGTGCGTTCAGGTAAGCCGGCAGGGTGGCAACCAGGGTTTTTCCTTCTCCTGTTTTCATTTCGGCAATCCGGCCCTGGTGCAAAATAATGCCGCCGATCAGCTGAACCCGGAAATGACGCATTCCCAGTACCCGATCCGCCGCCTCCCGCACTACCGCAAAGGCCTCCGGCAAAATATCGTCCAGGGTTTCCCCTTTTGCCAGCCGATCTTTTAAATAAGGCGTTTTGGCCTTGAGCTCTTCGTCTGACAGCCCCCGCATTTCCTCTTCCAGCGCTTCTATTTTATCTACCGTTCCGGTAATACGCTTGATTTCTCTTTGGGAGTAAGTACCAAATATTTTTTCTACCGCTGTTTTCAACATAATCCTTCCTTGCCCTTCTCCTGCCTATTCTTTCTTTCATTCTCCGCAGGATGAGAATTCGCTTTTTCCTCGTTTTCATAACAGCTTATCATAGTATCATCTTATTATATCATAAAAATTCCAATACATCAACCAATAAATTTAAATTTTTTTTGCAACCTTTCGACAATTTGAAAGGTATATATAGTGTAAGGACAAAAAATAAGCTACATAAGGAGATGAAACCCATGTGGAAACAAAAAACAGCAGCAGTAGTGATTAGTGCAGGAATGGCGGCGGCATGCCTGGCCTTTCCCTGTGCCGCAGAGGAACAGGAGCTGACCGTTATGCCGATTTCCGGTCAGGTCACGGAGGAACTGGCTGAGCCCATTGCCGTAAACAGCTTAACCCGGGAAGAGGGTTCTCTTTTGCCTGTTCGTAAAATAGCGGAGCATTTCGGATATACCGTAGGCTGGCAGGAAGAGGGCAATATTGTGACCTTAACCAAGGGCGCCCAGTATATTACCTTTGCAGCCGGACAGGACGCATACACCTTTTCTAAAACCGCGCCCCAGTCTTTGGGCGCCGCTCCCGTGATTGAGGCGGATGTTACCTATGTTCCCGTTGTGTTTTATACCGATTTTCTGGGACTGAACTGCCATGCTCTGGAGAATGGGGAATATTCCGTTGTGCAGCCTTCTCGGGCGGAAGTGACCGAGATGCTGGAGGACGGTCGGATCATGGTGAAGGATGAGCATCGGGGCGATGTGATTGTTGCCGTGACCGAACAAACGATTCTGACCGCAAACGGACAGGTTGTTTCTGCCGATCTGCTGGAGCAGGGGCAAACCCTTCGGATTGAGTACGGGGCAGCGATGACTGCTTCCTTGCCTCCCCAGGGAACAGCCATTCAGATTGAAATTTTGAATCTGCCGGAAGAGATCTCGGAGGAAGCCGAAGCAGGGGTTGCCTTTGAAGGGGTGATTTCTGAGCTTCCGGGAGAAGGAAAAGTGATGATTACACCGGATGGACAGGATGATCCGGAGCAGGCCATTTGCCTGATGGTTTCTGAGGAGACCAAAATCACCAAAGGCAATGACAAAAGAATTTATTTCATTGACGATTTAACGGTGGGAACCAAAATTTCCGGAACCCATTCCCAAGCCATGACCATGAGCATTCCTCCCCAGACTCTTGCTCTTGAAATTCATATAGAATCTCAGGAGGAGGCAGTACAAGAGGAGCAGGGTGTTGCCTTTGAAGGGATCATCAGCGAGGTGGATGAATCCGGCAAGGTTTTGGTGCTGCCGGAGGGCGCAAAGGATGCAACCGAAGGAATTTGCCTGATTGTTTCGGAAAATACCCAAATTACAAAGGGGAATGACAAAAGAATTTACACTCTTGATGACCTGACCGTGGGTACCAAAATTTCAGGAGTTCATTCCAATGTGATGACCAGAAGCCTTCCTCCTCAGACGGCGGCGATGGAAATTAAAATTGAAGAATAAATTTGCAAGCAATTGATTTTTGTCCTGGAACGCAGCCGGCGGAAGCTTTTTAAAAGCTTCCGCCGATTGCTTTATTTTCTGGGTTTTTGGATGTGCTCGTCCTTAATCTCCTTGCGCAAGGCATAGGCACTTCTTTTTGTCATGCCTCCACCCCCTCACGAACGGTCGCTTAAGCAGCTCCGCTACATTTCCTCGGCGTAAAAACCTTGTTTTTACGTTCGTCAATGTGTGCTTGCGGCTTAACCTCCCTGTTCGGGGGATAGGCACTGATTTATCCATTCCACCGCCTGATCCACCCAGTTTGCCACAGCAGGAATGCAAAGCTCCGGTTCGTCCCGGCAGGTGATCTCATTAGCCAGTGCAACCCCGTGATTCCCTTGAGGATAAATATGTACTTCAAAGGGAATGTTGTATCGAGCGAGGGCATCGGCCATCACCAGAGTGTTTTCTACAGACACTACCTGATCCGAGGCGGTATGCACCAAAAAAGCGGGAACGGTATGCTCTCCCACCTGCCTTTCCATGGAATACTGCTCCAGCTCCTGCCGGGTAGGGGTTTCGGTTCCTAAAATACGATAAAAAGAAGGCATGTGGGTGGCAACAGAGGCGGAAATCACAGGATAAATCAGCAGCATTCCCTTTGGCCTGTTAGAGCCGAAGGGGGTGCCCGCCTCCTGGTAAATTTCGGGCAGATGCCACATGGTTCCCAAAGAAGCGCACAGATGACCGCCGGCGGAAAAGCCGCAGGCAAACACCCGCTCAGGGTTAATATGAAACTCCTGTGCGTGGGCTTTGATATAATCCATTGCCACAGAGGCCTGAAGCAAGGGGCGGGGGAATTTTGCCTTTTCTCCCACGGAATAGTGCAGCACAAAGGCATTCAGCCCCCGAGCCAAAAAGGCCAGAGCAATGGGCTCTCCTTCCCGGTCGGAGCAAACGCAGCTGTAACCGCCTCCCGGAATGACCAGCAGTGCGTCCCGGATCAGGGTTCCAACCTGGTCTGCGGCATATACCTCTAAAAAAAACTCCGGGTCTGTTTGGCTGAGGGGGATTTTTTGATAAATCATGGTATCTCTCCTTTTTCTAAGCTTATGTTACTATTATAGGATATTTTTTCTTTTAAGTCAACTGCAATAATCCTCTAAAAAAGCG
>JAXEOR010000113.1:0-6110 GCA_034117945.1 Clostridia bacterium
ATTTCTGAGAGCTGCAAAATAGGGTTTATTTTCCTCCGGATTTTTTACCGGAGGCGGAACCGTCATCAATCCGCAAAGCCTCACGTTTCGCTTGGCTGCGGCATTTTCAACAAATTTCATCACCTGATCGGGGGCGATTCCGAATTTGCTTTCCTCTCCCGAAACATTTACCTGTAACAAAAATTTAACATTCCGGTTCTGAGCCTCCGCCTCCCGATCCAAGGCGTCCAGCAGATGAAGGCTGTCCACCGAATGTATCAGATCCGCCAGAGGCAGCACCTGTCTGATCTTATTGGTTTGCAGATGGCCGATCAGGTGCCATGCAACCCCTTCTCTTTGAATCTCCTGTCTTTTCCGGCACAGCTCCTGCACCCGGTTTTCTCCCACTGCGGTAATGCCGCAATCCAAGGCCTGTAAAATAGCCGGCGTCTCCACGGTTTTGGTTACTGCAAGCAAAGTGATCTCCTCCGGCCTTCGCCCGCTTTTCCGGGCGGCCTCCCGGATGGTTTGCCGCACTTGCTCAATTCGTTCCTCAAGCTTTGCTTGTTCTGTCATCGCAGCAATTCACCTTCTTTGATATCGCTTGTTTTTTCATTGATGATCTCATCATACAGCTTAACCTGATTTTCCGCCGTTTGTTCCGAGCTGATGATTACGGTTTCGTCCGTCCCGTATAAAATATTCACAGGGCAGAACACCGCCACCCCGTCCTTTACCACATAAACGCCCGACACCTCATCCCGCACCCGAACAGCCGAACGGGAAAAGCAGCTGCCTTCATACCGCTGCTTGATCAGCTCCACCTTTAATTTCCGGTTGGTTAAAGCGGCCTTCACATCGTTCATGCAGCTGACCGAAACGCACACTCTCCCGTTTTCCTCCTGTGACACGGTGGCAATTTTCGCCGGAATACTTTCCGATAAATTTCCGCTGAACCGAAGATTCACCTCATCTCCCACCTTCAGGGTATCCAGCTGCTGCACGGTCAGGTTAAACACAAAATACCACTTGAAATTGTTTACCACCTTAGCAACAGGCTGAGCGGAAAACTCCGCCGCCGGATCCGAAATCTCCGTTTCCAGCAGGGTATCCACATCTCCGGGCATTAAATTTCTCAGGGCGGACACGCCCACCCGGGTTTCAAACCCGTCGGTCAGGTAAGTAAAAACCCCCGCCTGCTGGGAATAAAGATCCTCCGCCCGCAGGCCTGCCTCCAGCTCCGCCTTCTGGCTGTACAGCTGATTCAGTTCACTGTCACCCTCCTGCTTTTTCCCTTCCAGCACTAGTCTCCTGTCATGAAGCTGGCTGATCTCGTTTTGCAGCTCGGTGATTTTTTTTCCATTGCAGGCAACAGACGCATTGACCAGCTCTCCCACCAAGTCGGAAATTCTTGTTTTGATTTTTTCCGGATCGTTCAAGCCGTTTTCAAAAATTTCTTCCTTGGCCTCCAGCTGGGTAATTTCCTGATTGATCAGTTTCAGCTGAGATGCCGCCTCAGAGGAAACCTCACCGAAATAAACGGTACCCAATTTTTCTCCCGCATTGACTCTGGCACCGTCTGCAAAGGGGCTTTCAAAAACGCCCCCCTCCTCCGAGGTATAAACCCATTCCTCCCGCACCACTATGCCCTCCACCTGCACCGAATTTTCCAGCACACCCTGGCGAACCAGCTCGGTACTAACCGGATTGCTGGTCATCGAAATCACGGTAAAGGCTGCAATATAAACCAAGGCTAACGCAACAACTGCAATTGTAACGGTCTTTTTCATGGCTTCTCCACCTTATTTTTCCGCTTCTTCATCCGCCATCATGCTCACCGGCTTAAAGGGGATAATGGTGGAAATGGCATGCTTGTAAACCAGCTGCTGCTTTCCTTCCACATCCAGAATCACAATATAATTGTCAAACCCCTTCACTGCCCCTTTGAACTGAAATCCGTTGGTCAGATAAATGGTAACGAACACATGCTCCTTTCTGCACTGATTCAAAAACACATCCTGTAAATTCAATCCCGTCTTTGTCATACCAAATTCCTCCTGTTTACTATTTATCGGTTCCAGGGAGTTCCCTGTAATCCATCAATTTCATCTACAACCTGAGGGGCCGTTTTGTCCGTTGCGTCAATCCACACAATCCGCGGATCAGCACGGAAAAAGGTCATTTGCCGCTTGGCATACCGCCTGGTTGCCCGGCGGATCTGCTCCGCTGCCTCCTGCAAGGAAGCCTCCCCCTTCAAATACTGCTCCATTTCCTTATACCCAATGCTTTGAAAGGAGGTGCCCTGCATTCTGTCCATCAGCTCTATCGCCTCCTCTGTCAGTCCCATCTCCAGCATCCGGGTGACCCGCCGGTTGATCCGGTCGTATAATTTTTGCCGATCATAGGCCAGCCCCACCCGAAAGGTATCGTAGGGAGACGGCCGGGAGGCCGCTTTTTTTTGGTGCTCCGTCATTGTGATCCCGGTTACCCGGTACACCTCCAGTGCCCGAATAATCCGCTTCTCGTCGTTGGGATGAATCCGCTCCGCCGACTGGGGATCAATCTGCGCCAGCTGCTCATAAAGAATTCCTATGCCCTGCTCCTGGGCTGTTTTTTGAAGCTCAGCCCGCAGACTGTCATCGGAATTCCCCTCAGAAAAATCCAGATAATCTGTAACCGCTCTCAAATAAAGGCCGGTGCCCCCTGCTAAAATAGGGAGATGCCCCCGGGCGGCAATGTCTCCAATGGCCTTGTTCGCCAGAGCGGTGTAATCCGCCACGGAAAAAGGCTGCTCCGGCTCCGCCACATCCAGCAGGTGGTGAGGAATTCCTTTCATTTCCTCTTTGGTGGGCTTGGCGGTTCCGATGTCCATCCCCCGGTACACCTGCATGGAATCCGCCGACACCACCTCTCCCCCGTGCCGGAGAGCCAGCTCCACTGCCACAGCGGTTTTTCCGGAGGCAGTGGGTCCTGCAATCATCAGCAATGGCTGTTTCATTCTTTACACAATCCTTTTAAACTGCTTTTCAATCATCTTTTTTGTCATAGTGATCACAATCGGCCTTCCGTGAGGGCAGGTAGAGGGAAGGCTCATCACGTCCTTTACCATCTGCTCCATTTCCATGGGCTGGAGGCTGTGGTTTGCCTTCAGGGCGGCATGGCAGGCAACGGAATACAGCAGCTCGCTTTCCGTATCTCCCCGCTCCCCTGCATTGCGCATGGCCTGAAGGGTTTCCCAGAACAGGCTTTCCGCGTCCTGCCGCTCCTCACACAAGGGCGCTCCTCTCAGCCGCAGGGAATGCTCTCCGAACTCCTCCAGCTCAAAGCCCACCGAGGAAAGCAGCTCCCAATGCTCCTTCACCGTTGAAAATTCAGAAGGAGTCATGTCCAGCACCGCCGGAGACAGCAGGGTCTGCGTTACCGCCGACCGCTCCTCCCGCTGCCGCAGCAGTTGCTCAAACAGCAGCCGTTCATGGGCGGCATGCTGATCAATCAGCAGCATTTCATCCCCTCGCTGAGCCACAATATAGGAACAAAACAGCTGCCCCAAAACAATGCACTCCTGCTGCTCGGGTGCCGGCTCCGGCTCCTCCCGGGAAGGAATGTACGCCGGCTGGCAAAGCCTTGGCTGATATGGAGGAGAAAGGGGCTGTGGCTCCTTCTCTTTCCCTGCTTTTTCGGTAGGCTCCACCCATCTGGGCGCAAACCTTGGCTGTTCTACCCCCTTCTCCGGTATCGCACCTGCCCGGGATCTTTGCTGCTTGGCAAAAGAGGCTTGTTCTTCCCTGACCGAAAGCTCTTCTCCACCCCACAGTTCTTTGATCGGCGGCTCCTCCCCGACCCTGGGCTCTTCTCTAACCGACGGTTCTTCTCTGACCAAAGCTTCCTTTCTGACCGGCAATTCTTTTTCGGCCGGCGGCTCCGGCGCAAGAGAAATCTCCGGCTGATAGCTTGTTTGATGCAGCGCATTTTTTACCGCCCAATAAACAGCGCTTGTGACCGCCTTTTCATTGGAAAATTTCACTTCCAGCTTAGCCGGGTGCACATTCACATCCGTCATCGACCGTTCCAGCCTCACACCAACCACCGCAAAGGGATATTTTCCCTTCATCATCCCGTCCTGATAGGCTTGCTCCAGGGCGGCGGTCATGCCTCTGCTTTTGATCAGCCGGCCGTTGACAAAAAAGGTTTGATATCCTCTGGTAGATCGGGCAATGGCGGGAGTGCCGCAAAAGCCGGTAATGTTAACCCCGTCCCCCTCATAGGACAGCTCCGCCAGCTCCTTGGCGTATTCCCGCCCGTAAATCTGATAAATACAGTTTTTCAGGCTGCCGTCTCCGGGGGTATGCAGCTTTTCCTTCCCATCCGACAAAAACCGGAAGGAAATATTCGGATTCCCCAGTGCCAGATGAATCATCACATCCTGCACCGCAGCCGCCTCCGCCGCGTCCCGTTTCAAAAACTTCATTCGAGCCGGCTGATTGAAAAACAAATCCCGCACGGTAAAGGTGGTTCCGTCAGGGCAGCCCGCCTCATGACTGTCCTCGATCTGCCCCGCTCTTACGCTTACATACATCCCAAACTGCTGCCGCTTGGGCTTGGTAATGACCTCAACCTTTGAAACAGCCGCAATGCTGGCCAAGGCCTCCCCCCGAAACCCCAGTGTGCCGATGGCAAACAAATCCTCCGCCGAGGCAATCTTGCTGGTTGCGTGGCGCAAAAAGGCGGTGGGCAGATCCTCCGCTTCAATGCCGCAGCCGTCGTCTGAAATCCGCAAAAAGCTGATGCCGCCGTTTTTGATCTCCACCGTAATCTTGCCGGCGCCAGCGTCAATCGCATTTTCCGCCAGCTCCTTGACCACAGATGCGGGGCGCTCTACCACCTCGCCTGCCGCTATCATATCCGCAACCAAAGAATCCAACACTTTAATGTGAGCCATTTCCCGCACCTCTCTTTCCTTTTAGCCCTGTAGCTTTTGCTGCATCTGATATAAGCAATTCATTGCCTCAATAGGAGACATTGTAGAAATATCCAATCGCTTCAGCTCCTCCAGCACCTGGCTGCCTCCCAAAGTGAGCAGATCCAACTGCCCCTCCGGCTCCTGATCCGCAATCCGGGGCAGCTTTTTGCCCTCCCCTTCCTGCTTGCCTGCCTCCAGGGAACGGAGAATCTTTTTGGCTCTTTTTAAGACCGTGGAGGGAACACCCGCCAGCTTTGCCACCTCAATGCCAAAGCTGTCATCCGCTCCGCCCCGAATAATTTTACGAAGGAATACCACATCGTCTCCCCGTTTTTTGACTGCAATGCAATAATTTTTTACCCCGGACAGCTGATGCTCCAGCTCTGTCAGCTCATGATAATGGGTAGCAAACAGGGTTTTCGCCCCCAACAGCTTGGGATCCACCACATGCTCAATCACCGCCCAGGCAATGGACAGCCCGTCAAAGGTGCTGGTGCCCCGGCCGATTTCATCCAGAATCAGCAAACTTTTGGGAGTGGCATGCTGCAAAATATACGCCACCTCGCTCATTTCCACCATAAAGGTGCTGCGGCCGGAGGAAATATCGTCCGACGCACCCACCCGGGTGAAAATTTTATCCACCACCCCGATCTGAGCAAAAGAGGCCGGCACAAAGGAGCCGATCTGCGCCATCAGGGTAATCAGCGCCACCTGGCGCATGTAAGTAGATTTTCCCGCCATATTGGGGCCGGTGATCATAGCAAGGCGGTTGTCCTGCCGGTCAAGCAAGGTATCGTTGGGCACAAACAGATTGTTTTTCTGCATTTGCTCCACCACCGGGTGCCGCCCGTCCTGAATCACAATTTTATCCGATAAATTAATTTCCGGCATGCAGTAATGGTTTTCCACCGCAACCTCCGCCAAAGAACACAAACAGTCTGTCACCGCAATGGCATGGATGGTTGCTTGAATTCTGGGCAGGTTGCTTTCAATCTTTTCCAAAATCTGTTCAAACAGCTCGTATTCCAAAAGAGCAATGCGCTCTCCGGCACTTAAAATGGTATCCTCCAGCTGTTTCAGCTCGTCGGTAATATACCGCTCGCAGTTGGCCAGGGTTTGCTTTCTGATGTAATGAGGGGGCACCTTGTCCTGATAGGTTTTGGTCACCTCC
>JAXEOR010000114.1:0-7488 GCA_034117945.1 Clostridia bacterium
CTTGTCTGCTGCAATGGCGAAGGGCTGTGAAACAGCGGATGTTCCCTTTCCTCCGTTATCAGAAACAGGTGTTACCTCAAATTTTAAGAATTTTCCGTTGTATTCGCCGGTCACCGCAAAAGTTCTGTCCTCCGCTCCGGCAATGGCCGTATAGGTACCATCCACCGCATCAGATACCAGCCAGCGATACAGACTCTTTCCTTCCGGATCACGCTCCGGATCAGTGTAATCATACAATCCGGTCAGTGTTATATCAGAACCGTAGCTGCCTGTGATTGACACATTTTCAGCCTGGGGCGCACTGTTGGATACATCATACATACCGATTTCATCAAAGGGAATGGGATCAAACGCACCCAAAATATCAAACTGATCAAACAAATCATACAAGGATTCATCTGTCAATCTGTAATTCCCGTTATCGAAATCTTCAAAGTACTTTTTGTTGTCGCCCTTTTCATTGGTCAGCATAATATTGGTATTTCCGCCTGCATCGTTTGTTCCGATGATGGGATGATGCCCATAAGCTCTCCACCAGCCCTTGGTTGCCTGAAGCTGATTGCTGCCGCTTCTTTCAAATTCCTCGGGCTGCTCATTCACATAAATAATCAGATTTTCTGCCAGCATATTGCTCTTATGAACAACGGAGTTCATATTGCCTGCGTCATAAGCGTCAGATGCTTCCGCAAGCCACGGCCATTTCTCCCGGTACAAAGGATTGTTCCGAACAGAATCAAACCGTTTCCAATACTGATCTACGTTATAAGATTTTCCTTCCGGGTCGGAAAGAGAAGCTCTCCATTTGCTGTCAGGCCATTCGGCGGAATAAATCACCACAGGAGAATCGATAAACAAATTGTGGTATGTGTTGTTGTTCTGTCCACCATGAATCTTGATGGCTTCTACAGAGGCAATTCCTGTTCCGAATACATTTCCGTAAATATCCAGGTCAGAGCTTCCGTCGTCTGTGAAAATACAGCAGGGGAAGAATCTTCTGCTCAGCGGATTTCCAATATCATAGAAATGATTGTACCGAATTACTACGCCATGATCATCAAAATGACGTCCGGTATAAATCGCACCCATATCCGCCGCGTTGGTGCAGGCATTGTGAATTTCGTTATATTCAATCACATTCTCTACACCTGCGAAATAAATCGCATAATGCTCGGCATTGTAGATTTCATTGTGAGAGATATAGTTTCCAACGCCGTCCACAGACACACCGGGGGAATAAATGGTTTTCAGCAGTGCGAAATCATTGATCTTATTGTTTTCCACACGGTTGTTTCCATACTTCAAGGTCACCTTGTCGCCGCCGGAAACAGTAACACCGCCCACGCCGCAGAACTCGATATCGCTGTTGCGCAGCACATTGTCATAGCCGCCGGTCATATTGACCGCATTGTTCTGGAATCCGTTGATATAGCAGTGATCAATCACGTTGCCGATACCGTTGGTCATGTTGATGGCTCTGCCTTTTCCGGATGTCAGCTCGATACCCTGAATAGTGACATAAGAAACATTGGTCATTTCAATCAGGTTGGCAGAGGTATTGTTCATCTTCAGGGAGGAAGCTGCCGTTGTTCCCTCAAAGGGATAGAGATACAGCTTCTGCTGGTCAAAATCAATGTAGTATTCACCGGCTTCGTCCAGCTCCTGATAAACATTCTTGAAGCAGAATACCCGCTCCAGTTCCTTGTACACACCGTATTGGGTATTTCTGTCTTCTCTTGCGCTGATTTGCTTTTTCTCTTTGTTAATGGTAACATATCTGGTAGAAGCATACCAGTCAAACTTCCAGAAGCCTTCTGCAGCAACATGATCCAATCCGTAGGTCCAGGTATCCACCCGTTCTGCTGTAGCGTCATCATATTGAACTGTGAATGCTTTTGTGCCGTCTGTTTCGCCGTTCCCCAGATTGGTTCCTTCATAGCCAGCCTTGCCCGGCGCACAGTACATTTTCGGCCATTGAGAATTGTCTCTGGTATTGGGGTAACGAGCCACATGCATTGCCTGACCATCCAGATTCAGGATAGGTGCATTCAAGCCGGCGTCGCCTCCCATAATGGTATATTCCTTCACTTCCGGAATGCCCAGAGCAGCCAAATCTGCCACCAATACCTTGCTTTGTGCGTCTGCAGGCAGCAAATCCTTCATTTCTCCGGATACGTTGGTAAATTTGCTCATAGCCAGATCATATCCGCCATGGAACACAACCTTTTCGTCTCCGTAAGCCCGGTAAACAATCGGGGCACCTTCCCGGCCGCTGTCGGCGGAGGTTAAGGCAAAGGACTTGGTCATGTAATAAGTACCTTCACGGATATAAACCGTTACGCCGCCGTCCGGAATGTCTTTTCCACGAATGGCATCTCTGGCAGCCTCCAGTGTGCGGAAGGGCTGTTCAAAGGTACCCGGGTTGCTGTCATTTCCGTCCAGTGCCACATAGTAGCTTACATTCCCCGGAATCTTCACCACAGAGGAAGAAACCGGCGTTCCCTGCAAGCCGTTGATATCAGTGGGAATTACCGTTGCCCGCAAATACTTTCCGGCCACTGCGGCATTTACCACAAAGCTTGCGCCTGTGGCCACCTGGGTATAGGATCCGTCAGGAGAATCTGCCTTTTCCCAAATGATTTCCGTGCTTCCCTCTGCGTCTCCGTTTTCACTCTTGATATAAGTATAGGAGGCAGTCATGGTGCTGCCGATCGCAGCATCTCCGCTGATGCTCACTCCTGCAGCAGAAGGCGGCATTTTCACTTCAGATACCTGCGCAGAAGGCGTGGAGTAAACCGTTTCACCCTGCTTAGGATCCACCTTAGCAAAGGGCGTTACCGCCGCACGGACATATTTGCCCTGCTGTGCTGAGGTTAATACAAAGCTTTCTCCTGTTGCGCCGCTGATATCCGTCCAGCCGTCTGTTCCGTTGTCAGATACCTGCCACTTGATCTGGGCTGCATCCAGCTCGTCGTCGTTATAATCCTTCACTTCATACTCTACCGTCATCGTCTGTCCCACCATAGGAACCCCGTTCAGGGATGCATAGGACACAACAGGTGCCATAGCAGGAGCTTCCGATGCAGGCAGATCGTACATTGCAATATCATCAAAATAATGATCTTCGGTATAGGTCACATTGCTTGTCACACCAGCAGACTCTCCCAAGGTAGACCGCAGCTCAAAGCAGCTGTCTCCACGGCCCTCCGAGGTTTGGGTAGAGCTGCCGATAGTGGTAGACCCAACCTGAACACCGTCAAGATATGCAACAATCTGCTTGTTTTCTTCATCCAGCATCACCATAACCTGATGCCAGCCAACTGTTCTGGCAACATTCGTTACGTCAGAGCCATAGACGTAATAGCTGCTGTTCTGGAAGGCACCGATAGGATATTTGGTGGCTGTCCAATAGTTATGATCCTGTGAACTCAAGAATCCGGTATTAAAATCGGTGGTATTATACAGATTGTTATCGCACATCTGTACATAATAACCGGTATTGCTGACGCCGTCGTCATAGAACCAGCCCTGGGCTGCCCGCAGCCCTCTGGTGTACCAGTTTTTATCGTCGCTTTGCCGACCCAGATAGGTTCTTAAAAGATAGTTGTTACTATATTCTACATCCTTTTTGTAATAAGCCAGGGTGTTATTTCCGTCATGTCCCTTTACGGTGCCGTTATTCAAAATGAAACCTGACGGGGTATCTGACGATGAAAAACCGTAGGTAACAGGTGCCGCCTCTGTTCTGGTCATCCAGACAGAACCGGAAACCCTGCTGCCGTCAGGATTGAGGTAAGTAGCCGTAATCAGCGCAGAACCTGCCGCAGAACCGGAAGAAATTTTGTTTCCACTCACCTGGAAAATCCAAGGTGCGCTGCTCTCATAGAACACAAAAGCATTTCCGGTCAGATCCTTTTTGTTCCCGTCCTTATCATAGCCCCATACCTTCAGTGCTGTTTCAGACAGGGCTGCGGTATAGAAGGATGTATTATCAGACAGGCTGATGCTGGTCATCTGAAGCTGAGGTTCCTTCACAAAGGAAATATCCACGGTTGTATTGCCCGTCAGAGTAATTCTCAGTTTGCCTTCTGTCAGCGCTGTTTCTTCCCCGTTCACCTTTACGCTGTTCACAATATAGCCCGCATCGGGTGTGACCGTTAAATCGTAAACGGTATTCTCATAAGCGTCTGTTACAGAATAGGAGCCGTCAACTGCCGTTCCGTTTACCGTAACACTTCCGTTTTTAGAAGCGGAAACCGAGAAATTGTATTTGTTTACAGAAGCCACGCTCTTAAAGGTAACCTTGACAGATGCAGGGTCTTTGATGTTGCTCAGAGTCAGAACGCCGTCTGCTCCCACTTCCGTAGCTTTCCCGTCCACCAGAACAGAATCGATCAAATAATCCGCATCCGGTGTAATGGTCATGGACAGATCCTGTCCCCAAAGAACATTTTCCGTTCCCGTGGTACCGCCTGCATAGGTGTTGTCGCCTACCTTCACAGAGCCGTTGGCACCAACATCAATGGAAATATCATAGTTCGCCGTAATGGTAACATCATATTTCGCCAAATCGGAAATTCTGATATAATGACTGGCATCGTCCTCGTCCAAGGAAATTCCGTGACGATCCACTCTCATAAAGCTGATTCCGCCGTTAGAGGGCAGATCGCCGGTATTTCTGGAATAGACCAGCTGCCCGTCTACATAGAATGCATACTCATTATCCTTGGTATAATCAATGATCAGCTGATGCCAGCCCTTGGAACGTCTGGGAGCGTCAGCTGCCTTAGTAAAGGTACCAAACACAGTTGAGTCTGTTCCCATGTTATACTGATTGTCCGCCCCGTCAAATCTGAAATAATTCCGGAAGGCATGGGTCCAGCCGTTTCCGCTGGTGTCCCCAGTATTATCGGTGCCGTTGGGGAATTTGGGATACAGCTGACCGTTTTCGTCTTTATAATCTCCCTTGCCGCCGTAGCTCATAAATTCAAAGGAAACCTGTTTTCCTTTATTAGACGAATTGGAGCCGTTTTCCCCGTCATCATAAAACCACACCTGGAAAATACCCCGTTCCTTCAGAGTTCCGTAGGTAGAGGAGCCGGTGTTTGCTCCGGTCATTGCTGTAATAAAGAAGCGTTTTCCGGAGGTGCCCATATTATAGGTTCTTCCGTCTACCTCGGTATCGGTCAGAACAATAGAAGCCTGATTGGTAGCATAATAATTGCCAGTGCCCGTTCTGGAGCCTTCCCCGCTGTACACATCTCCTGAGTTTTGCTCCTGGATCGAGGTCTTGTCCGCAAAGGCGGCAGTGGTCAGTCCGGCGTTGGACTCAAACTTCTGTTCCTTGATCACATTGCTGTATACAATCAGAATATAACTCTTGCTGTAGCTGCCGGCCTGTGCGGTAACGGTTGTGGTTCCTTCCCGTTTTGCCGTAATTTTCCCGTCCTGAATGACTGCCACATCCGTATCGCTGCTGGTATAGCTGACTGCTGCACCTGCTACCGGACTGCCGGAGGCGTCAACTGCTTTTGCATTCAGCTCAGCAGACTCGCCCACCTTCAGAACCGTTGTAGCCGCCTCCACATTCACGTCTTCAATGGCACCTGTAATGGCATCAGGAATTTCAATGGCATTGCTGACCGCACTCATGGAAGACTTGCCGCTGAATGCTCCGGTGCTTTCCACGGTGATCTGAGCACGCACAAACTTTTCCGCATCTGCCGCTTTTACCGTATAGGTTTGATTGGTCTCGCCGGAAATATCGGTGTAATCCGTTCCGTTGTCGGAAATCTGCCATTGATAGGACAGGGTATTCTCAGCCTTAGGATTGGCATTGCCCACATCTGCTTTCGCTGTTAATACCGTTCCGGTTTTGGCAGCCGCTTCTCCTCTTTCGTTTTCGATTGCGGCATTGGTTACCATCGCTCTGGCATAGTCTGCAGAGGAAGCACTGTCCTCCTCAATGATATACCAGCCGTCTGCATAAATCTCAGTCGGGATCTTCTGCTTTGAATTGTTCCAGCTGCTGCCGTTATAGCAGCCGATTGCCAAAAATGCATCAAAGGCAACGGTTCCCTTGCCATCCGGTGTAAACACGCCGTCAGTTGCATTGGTACCGGAAGCGGTACCAGTAGGATATGTACCGTCTGCATTGACAGGAATCTCAACATAATACGGTGTACCATCCACTTTATACTGCCGATATACTTTGTTCACCGTAAAGCTCATGGTATACTGCTGCCATTTTCCTACCTCAGCCTTGGCAGAAGGACTTTGGTAAATACCTGAGGTTTTTGACTGATTGGAAGTACCATTCACCGTAATATCAAAATGATATCCCAGAAAATATGCTCTCAGAGCAAAGCCGGTATCCTCCGTAGGCGTTTTCGCCCACACGGACATATAATAGGTTTTGCCCTGCTTGACAGGGAATTTATCACTTCCCTGAATTCTGTGCTCCGTCTCGGTATTGGTCTTCATATAAACGCCCCGGGTACCGTTAATTCCGAACCCATCGCCTACCTGAAGCTCCGCCGGTTGGTAGCTATAGATCTTGTCCTTTACTTCCGCTTCGGTACCGTCAAAATCCGAAATTTTCGGATCGAACGTTAACCCAGCTGCCGCCAAAGCGGTCTGGGGAACTGCCACCAGCAGATTTACTGCCAGAAACACAAAGGCCAGTACCCAAGCCAGTGCTCTTTTCCTTGTTGCCATAACTCTCTCCTCCTAAAAATTTTTGGTTTTGAATCGCCATCTCCTTTTGAACATATGCAATTCAAACACTCGACTTTATTATAGCACACATGTAGCAATACTTTCAATTGTAATTTATGACAAAACTTTAAATTAAATTATGTGCAATATATACAAGTAACTTCCCGGATTTTTTATATAAATCACAAAAAATCGAACGTTTTCTACAAAAAAAGGCCGATGCAAGCCTTAGAAACTGCATCGAACCTTTTTCACAATTGCATTTCGTTTATAACAAAAAGGACTCCATCTGCCGAGCCGCCGCAGGCTCCGGCTGCTCTTGTTCGGCACATCTGGCAATGACCCCCTTGGACAAGCCGGTTGCTGTCTGAAGCTGCCGAATGGAAAACCGCTCTCTCAGCCTGCGTAGCAGCCGATCCCGTTCCACTTTGTCCATGTTGCTCCAATCCGCAGCTCCCTGCTCCCGACAGAACAGCTCCACCTGCTCCCGCACCTGCCGATCTGTCAGCTTTCCGCTGGGGCGGATGGTGAAATCTCTGGTCTCCTCCTGCTGATGAAAGGTCTGAAATCCCTCTGAGAACCAATCCCGCCGGAAGGTAATCCAACCATCCGGATATTCCGAAAAACTGCTATAGGCGTAATCCTTCGCATTGTTACACAGTCCTTCTCTCACCGGTGCCTGGTGAATATAGCGAACCAGTGCTCCCCCGTCCCCCTCCGGCACAGGCGCGCACTGATACCGCCCTTCCGTCACGCTCCCTCTGCGGTGATAGT
>JAXEOR010000115.1:0-4527 GCA_034117945.1 Clostridia bacterium
TTTCTGTGCGTTTATTTATTTTATGATGCTATCCCCATTTTAAAGAACAAATCCAGACGGTATCTTCGTCATAAAGATTCCCTGGCGCTGCTGGTGCTGTTATGCTCCGCCGCCAGGGGGCTTCCCCTCATAGCCTTTCCGCTGTGGAACTTAAATGACATTCTTTGCATCACCGTCATTTTCATGTTTGCCCGTTCCGAACAGCCCGGAACAGCAGTCACCGCCGGACTTCTTTCCGCCTTTGTGCTGGGGGCAGACCAGGCTGGTCTGTTCCCTCGTATGGGCTTGTTTGCTCTGGCCGGCTTATTGGCAGGACTGTTTCGGTTTTTGGGAAAGGGGGGCGTATGCGGCGGTGCTCTTCTGGCAGGATTACTCTCCACTCTTTCCGTGGGAAAATTATCTGCCTTAGCCGTTGCCCCTCTTGATTTTCCCATTGCCTGCCTGCTGTTTTTTTTGATTCCCAACAAGTGGATTCAGTGGCTGGGACTGTATCGGATCCATCCGGATCAATCGGAAAACGAAGCCCGCATCAAAAACTCTCTGTGCGAACAGCTGAAAAGCATTTCCGCAGCCTTCATTCAGCTGTCCTCATCGGTATTCACGCTGGCAGGCCAGCCGAAAATTGAGACGGATCAGTCTGTCCTGCTGTCTAAAATTGAAGAACGGGTCTGCGAGGGCTGCAAATCAAAGGGACTGTGCTGGAAGCAGGATGCCTCCAACGAAATGGAACGGCTGATTTGCCATTGCTTTGCTGTGATCGAGCAAAACGGAACGGTGGGAGAAAAGGAGCTGCCCGTCTATTTTCAAAAACGGTGTGTCCGCCTGTCAAAGTACTTATATGAAATCAACAATCTTTATGAGCTGTACAAGCATGAATTGTTCTGGCAGGGTCGTCTGGACCGAGCCACCGCCTTTACCATCAGGCAGCTGGAGGATGTGTCCGCTGTTATGGACAGGCTGGCCGATCAGCTGAATCAAAATATCAGCTTTCATGAGGAGCTTGCCTTTTCCGTATCCTGCGCCTTGGATCGCCGGGGCTATGCTCCCCAAATGGTGGAGGTCACCAAAAACACAGGAGGCAGATATGAGGTGCATGCAGAGGTGGAAAGCTGCCAAATGACCGGCGGCTGCAAGGAAATTACCTCCCTTCTCAGTCAGCTGTTAGAACGACCCATGGAGAAGGTGGAGGGAGACTGCCGGCTGGGACGGTGCAAGCTGGCCTTTACAGAAGCAACTCCCTACCGGCTGTTACACGCCATCGCCTCCACCCCCCGGGAAGGACAAAGCCTGTCCGGCGACACAGGGGCAGCCCTGATTCTGCCGGACGGAAACCAGCTTCTGATCTTAAGCGACGGCAAGGGCAGCGGCAGCGACGCTCATCTCCAAAGCTCAGAAACCGTCCGACTGCTGTGCCGGCTGCTGTACGCAGGCTTTACCCCCACCTCCGCCGTTCGGCTGGCAAACTCCGTGTTAGGCCAGCAGCCGGATGAGGAGGGCTTTGCAACCATCGATCTGGCCTTGATTGATCTGTCCTCTGCCAAAGCCGATCTGATCAAAAGCGGCGCCTGCGCCACCTATATTAAACGGCAGAATTTAGTAAAACGGGTGGAGTCGCAGTCCCTTCCGGCAGGCATTTTGGACGAAGCGGATATGGAATTAAAATCAGAATCTCTGCAAAACGGGGATATGCTGATTATGATCAGCGACGGCATTTCAGACGCCTTTGCAGACGAAAAAATTTTAATGAACGAAATCAACCGCCTGTCCCGGCAAAACTCCCCCCGTCAGCTGGCCTCCGCCCTGCTTGCCAGCGCAAAGCAGCAAAAAGAAAACACCGCCTGGGACGATATGACCGTGATCGCCGCCCGCTTGGTAGAAAAATAGCTTTTTCAATTCTTCCCCAAAAAGGCCCCCAGCCGCTGAAACAGGTTCTTCAGCGGCTGTTTTCTTATTTGAACCTCTGCGTTATAATAAGAATATTTTAAAAGCCGATCAGATCCTTACACTCCTATTCCCCTTTCACACATCACCGAATAAATAAATTCCGCAGAAAAAATTTCATAAATTTTAAAAAAGGGATTGACAAGGGAGAAAAAGGGTGGTATAATAAAGCCTATAAAACAAGTAGGATTTATAGGTGATGAAGGAGGACAAAGCTGATGGATACATACAGGGAACGATGTTGCAGGCAGCTTGCAGACTAAGGGAACCGAAATGAAATGATAAAAGGAGCGATTTTTTATGAAAACCTATGAAAGAATTACCGATTTGATCGGCGGAACGCCGCTTTTGAAGTTGACCAATTACAATGCCCAAAAGGATCTGGGCGCAACCATTTACGGAAAGCTGGAGTATTTCAATCCGGCGGGCAGCGTGAAGGACAGAATTGCAAAGGCCATGGTGGATGACGCAGAGGCAAAGGGTTTGTTAAAGCCCGGTTCTGTGATCATTGAGCCCACCAGCGGCAACACCGGAATCGGTCTTGCTGCAGTTGCCGCCTCCAGAGGCTATAAAATTATACTGACTATGCCCGAAACCATGAGCGTTGAGCGCAGAAATCTGCTGAAGGCATACGGAGCAGAGCTGGTTCTGACCGAAGGGGCAAAGGGTATGAAGGGCGCCATTGAAAAGGCTCAAGAGCTGGCGTCACAAACCCCCAACAGCTTTATTCCCAGCCAGTTTACCAACACCGCCAACCCTGCAGCACACAGAGCAACCACCGGCCCTGAAATCTGGCAGGATACCGACGGAAAGGTAGATATTTTTGTGGCAGGGGTCGGCACCGGCGGAACGGTATCCGGTGTGGGCGAATATCTAAAGTCGCAGAATCCCAATGTAAAGGTGGTTGCGGTGGAACCGGCAGGCTCACCGGTGCTTTCTAAGGGAACTCCCGGCCCCCACAAAATTCAGGGAATCGGCGCTGGCTTTGTGCCGGATACGCTGAATACCCAAGTGTATGACGAGATTATTACGGTTGAAAATGAGGACGCCTTTGAAACAGGCAGAACCCTTGCCAGAAAGGAAGGCCTGCTGGTGGGAATTTCCTCCGGTGCCGCAGTGTTTGCCGCAACTCAGCTTGCCAAAAGACCGGAAAATAAGGGGAAGGTGATTGTTGCGCTGCTCCCCGATACCGGCGAACGATATTTATCAACCCCCATGTTTTCAGAATAAAAGAAAATAAAAAAAGGCAGGAGCTGTTTTCACAGGGTTCCTGCCTTTTTGCGTTAAATCATATAATCGTTGGAATACCGCTCTCTTTGCTGGTCTAAAATATCCTGCAAGGTAATGTGATCCAGGTAATCGCTGATCACCCGATACAGTCCCTGCCATATGGGCAGCGTTGGACATTCGTTGCTGCGCTCGCATTGAATGGGATCCTGATCCAGGCAGGCCACCGGGGAAAGACTGCCCTCTGTGAGCCTGAGAATTTCTCCCACGGTATACTTGTCCGGCGCTTTTGCCAGCATATATCCCCCCTGAAACCCCCGGTTTGTTTTCAAAATATCGGTCTTGTTCAGAATGGGAACGATCTGCTCCAAATACTTCTTTGAAATGCCCTGTCTTTGAGCAATATCCTTTAAGGCCACAAATCCGTCGCTGCTGTGCTCTGCCAGATCAATCAGCATTCTCAGCGCATATCTTCCTTTTGTTGAAATCTTCATTCATAACACCTCTTTCATAATACTATAATAACATATGTTTTATAGGTTTTCAAGGGGTAAATGCAAAATTATTGCTTCCATTTTCCATAAATCATCTTTTGCTCCCAGGTAGGGGAGGAAAAGAGTGCATGTCATTGCAAGGGTTCTGATGGTATAATAAAAATAGAGGGAGTCAAAAAACGGCTTCCTTTTTTCATACCAAAAAACAAAGGAGGAATGAAATGGAAGCGCAAGCCCTGAAAGAAGCCGTTGCAAAAGACGTTGCCTACGCTTTTTGGATCTTTGCCCCGGAAGGCTCGGAGCAGGAAAGAGTCTCTTACATGAGGAAAAATATCTATCCTGCCAAACGGGAGCTGATTGATTATTCCGGCGTCGGCAATCCGGAAGAGGTCAAGCAGCCTTGGTTTGTCACACCGCTGGCGGTGCTGGAGGAAAGCGTGGGAGAAGCCGTGGGCGCCTTTTATGACGACATGAGGAAAGGCTTTTCCTTGGAAACCGAAAACGAACAGTATGCTCAATTTCAAACAAGAATGAAGGAAGGGCTGGATCGGTCGGAGCAAAGGCTGATCAAACAGGTGACCCATCAGCTGTATGCAGATGCCGCCGCCAAAAAGGGGACGGCAGGGATCCTTCCCGGTATTTTTAAATCCATCGATCAGGAAATGTCACGTCTTGAAAAATTAACCAAAGAAGAGACTAGACAATTTTTCAAAAATGTGTTATTATTAAATTACCTGAAAAAGGGATATGCAAATTACCGTTTTTTGACGAAGGGGGACAACTGCGACGCGTGCAACGCACTGAAAAACCGGGTGTTCCCCATCAGTCAGGCCAAGGCAGGAGAAAATTTGGCTCCCCTGCACCT
>JAXEOR010000116.1:0-8750 GCA_034117945.1 Clostridia bacterium
CTGTTGTAAAATTCCCAGGCAAAGGCAATTATTTCCGCGTCAGCGGCAGGCGCTGCAGAGCCCAGACATTCCAGGCCGAACTGATGGAACTGCCGAAAACGTCCTGCCTGAGGTTTTTCGTAACGGAACATGGGCCCCATATAGTACAGCTTTACCGGCTGCACCTGACCGTAGAGCTTGTTCTCCAGATAAGCCCGGCAGGCAGAGGCGGTATTCTCCGGACGCAGGGTAATGCTCCGTCCCCCTTTGTCCAAAAAGGTATACATCTCCTTTTGCACCACGTCGGTGGTATCCCCGATCCCCCGGTCAAAAAGCTCTGTATACTCAAACACAGGAGTTCTAAGCTCCTGATAGCCGAATCTATTGCAAATATCTCTGATTTTGCCCTCTAAAAACTGCCATTTATGTACCTCACCCGGCAAAATATCCTTGGTTCCTTTGGGTGCGATCATTGTTTCACGCTCCTTTCATACAGCTGATCGATATAATCCCAAACCGCTTCCTTCCCTGCGCCCGTTTTGGAAGAAAACAGCATCACAAGCTCAGGCTGCGTCAAACCCAGCGTTTCCATAATCATCGATTTGTTCTCCTGAGCTGCTTTTGCGGAAAGCTTGTCCGCTTTGGTGGCAATTACTCTGAATTCCAGATTGGCATTTTTGATCCAATCCATCATCATCACATCGTCCCCGGTGGGCTTATGGCGGCTGTCCACCAGCAAAAACATAGTAGACAAGCGGGGGCTTTGCTCTAAATATTCATTAATCATATCCGCCCATTTTTGCCGCTCTGCCCAGGAAACCTTCGCATAGCCGTAGCCCGGCAGATCTACAAAATAAAGCTTGTGCTCAATATCGTAAAAATTAATGGTAGCTGTTTTTCCGGGGCTGGCGCTGATTCTGGCCAGCTTATTCCGATTGCACAGCTTATTAATCAGCGAGGATTTTCCCACATTGGATCGGCCTGCAAACACAATTTCCGGATACCCTTTTTGGGGATATTGTTTTTTTGACACTGCAGAAATCACCAATTCCGCTTGATTGACATTCATGTTCCAACCTCCTTACTGCCGGATTTCAACTCCCTTTTCCGCAAAAGGAGGCAGATAAACAGACTGTTCCTGCTGTTCTGTTTTCTCGGTACGCAAGGCATGAGCAACCACCTCGTTCATGTGGCTGACCGGGATAAAATGCATTGCGTCACGGATTTCCTTTGGAATCTCCTCCAAATCACGCAGGTTATCCTCCGGCATCAGCACCGTTTTTATACCTGCCCGATAAGCCGCCAGAGATTTTTCCTTTAAGCCTCCGATGGGCAGCACCCGCCCCCGCAGGGTAATCTCTCCCGTCATAGCCACATCCCGGCATACCGGAACACCGCTCAAGGCAGACAGTAGCGCAACTGCAATGGTGATCCCGGCAGAGGGGCCATCCTTCGGAGTTGCCCCCTCCGGAACGTGGATATGCAAATCCTTTGTTTTATAAAAATCCCCGTCAATGCCGTATAAATCAGCCTGAGAACGCAAATAGCTGATCGCCGCCCGAGCCGATTCCTGCATCACGTCTCCCAGCTTTCCGGTCAGCTCCACCTTGCCGCTGCCCTTCATCACGTTCACCTCAACCGAAAGGGTAACGCCCCCCACAGAGGTCCAGGCAAGACCGTTTGCAACACCGATTTCGTCCTTTTCTTTCATCAAATCAACCCGATAACGGCGTTTCCCAAGGTAATGCTCCAGATTAGAGGCATTGACCTTAACGGATTTGACCGTTCCCTGGGCAATTTCCCGGGCAACCCGGCGGCATACCGTGCCGATCTCCCGCTCCAGATGGCGCACGCCCGCTTCTCTGGTATAATAATTTAAAATACCCGAAACCGCTCCTTCGTCAATACTGAGCTGTCTGCCGTTTAAGCCGTTTTCCTTGCGCTGCTTAGGAATCAAATACTGTTCTGCAATTTTTTTCTTTTCGTAATTGGTATATCCGGAAATCTCAATGATTTCCAGCCTGTCCAGCAGCGGCGCCGGTACGGTATCCAGCTGATTGGCGGTTGTAACAAACATGACCTGAGACAAATCAAAGGGCAGCTCTAAATAATGATCCCGGAAGGAATGATTTTGCTCGCTGTCTAACACCTCCAGCATTGCAGAGGCCGGATCCCCCCGAAAATCATGCCCCATTTTATCAATTTCATCCAGTAAAATCAAGGGATTGTTTGTCTTTGCCTGGCGCAAAGCATTGATCAGCCGGCCGGGCATAGCACCGATGTAGGTTTTTCGGTGCCCCCGAATATCCGCCTCATCCCGCACGCCTCCTAAGGACAGCCGCACATATTTTCTTCCCAAAGCCTTTGCAATGGATTTTGCCACAGAGGTTTTTCCCACTCCCGGCGGCCCCACCAGGCATAAAATAGGACCATGGAGGCTGCCGGTCAATTTTTTCACCGCCAAAAATTCCAGCACCCGATCCTTAACCTCCTGGAGGCCAAAATGATCCCGATCCAAAATTTTAGCGGCTCGATTCAAATCCACCGATTCCTTGGAGGAAACATTCCAGGGCAGCTCGCAAACCAAATCCAAATAGGAACGGATGACAGAGGCCTCCTGAGATGAGGAAGGCAGCTTTTCCAGCCTGTCCAGCTCTTTCTCAAGCTTTTCCCGCACCTCGCCGGTCAGCTCTAACCGGTCAAAGCTTTGACGGTAGCGGGCGATTTCTTCCGTTCCGGCCTCGCCCAATTCATTTTGAATGGCTTTCAGCTGTTCCCGCAAAAAATATTCCCGCTGGTTTTGATCCATCTGCCTTTTTACCGTTTCATTAATTTTACGCTCTACCTCTACAATATTGATTTCCCTCTGAAGGATGGATAACAGCAGCATAATCCGCCGATAGGGATCAAATTCCTGCAGCAGACGCTGATTTTCATCCACCCGCAGGGTAAGTGCTGATGTAATCAAATCGGTCAGCCGATCCGCATTATCAATAAATGGTACCGATTTCAAAGTTTCATCTGTTTTTTTACCGGCGGCATGCAGATACTCCTGGTACATTTCCACCAGTTTGCGCTGCATTGCCTCTTCCTCGTCCGGCTCCAATTCAGAGAAAAACTTTTCTCGCCAGCTTATTTCAGCGGCGGAAAAACGATCCCCGTCAAACATTTGGGAAAGCTTTGCCCGCCTTTCCCCCTCTACCAAGGCGCGAACCCCGCCGCCCGGCAGCTTGAGCATTTGCTTGATTTTAGAAACCGTTCCAACGGAATACAAGTCCTCCCGCTTTGGCTCCTCCGTTTGGGGAATCTTTTGGGTCACAAAAAACACCAGCTGGTTGTGAGCCATCGCTTCTTCCAGTGCTGCAATTGATTTCTTGCGCGAAATGTCAAAATGCATCAGCATCCCCGGAAAAATCACCACGCCCCGCAAAGGGATGAGGGGCAATATTTGTTTTTGAATCACTACTTCATTTCTGTCCAAACTGTCACATCCTTTGAGATTGCATGTTCTTTTGATTGTAAAAATACTTCGATATATTTCGGCTTGTCGCCTTTGATAAGCGGCAGCCTATCACGGTTCGGATTTGTACTATCATCTTATTATATCATAAAATCCCCTTTGTTACAACAAAAATTTTATCAGGACTGGGAATCCTTGATATGCACATGCTGATTCAAATGCTCCAAGCAATATTCGTGGTATCCGTCGCAGCCTGAGCAGTAACGAAATTCCAGATTAGGATCATCCAGCTCGGTTCGTTTGCACACCTCGCACTGATGACGGATCACCCTCAAATGATCGTTGCGCCCTCCCCTGCTTTGCTGAAATTTTTTTCTGTTTTGTTGAGCGGAAAAGCGGCTGGAAAGCCACTGCCACAGCTCCTGATAAAAGAACAAAAGAAAGGTAATCACTCCTACCAGCGCCATCAGCTTTCCGCCCCAGCCAGGTACGACCACCGCCTGATAAACAGCATAAACACCGTAAAACACCGCCAAATACTTCATTTTAATGGGAATGATCATAAACAAAAGAATGGTAAAGTCCGGATATAAATAGCCAAAGGCCAAAAATAAGGACAAATTAACAGACGCCGCACTGGTCACCGGCGTTCCGCTGATCAATGAAATGATGACAGTCAGCAGCACATTTACAAAATAATATACCGTAAACACAAAGCTGCCCCACTCCTGCTCCAGAGACTGCCCAACCAAATAATAAAAATAAAAGACAAAAGCGGCAAACAGCAGACTGCCTACAGGGAGCAAAAATATAAAGCTGACTAATCTCCAGATTTGCCCCTGCAATACAGCTTGCGGAAACAGCCCCAGAAGCTCCACTGTTCTGACTCCCAAAAACCCCAGCAAATAAACAATTACGCTTCCGATCACGATATATCTCATCAAATCCGGAATTCCTTTGTGCTTATACTGCATCCGATACAAAAAACGAATCATAGCCACATCTCCCATGCTCATAAAATGAAAGCCCTCGGTGAAGAGGGCATCTCTATTGAAATTTTCAATCACAATTCAATTTTATTTACCCTTTCCGTCTTTTCAAAAGCACCGGTGCATATGATCTGCCAAAATCAAAAATGATTGATCAAAGCGTTACAGCTCCGAGGTGCAGTGAGGGCAGCGGGTTGCCTCTTTGGAAATTTCGGTTTTGCAGAAGGGGCACAAAAAGGGCTCCTCCTTCGGCGGCTCCGGCCTTTTCAGCTTTGCCAGAAAGGTTACGAATAAATAAATAATAAAGGCCATCAACAAAAAGTCAAGCAAGGCCGAAATGAAATTACCGTATGTAATACAAGCCGCACCGGCATCCTGAGCCTGCTTCAGAGTGGCATATTTTTCACCGTCTAAAGCGATAAACAGATTGCTGAAGTCCATCTTACCGGTAAAAATGCTGATGATGGGTGTAAATAAGTCGCTCACCACCGAGCTGACAATTTTACTGAATGCCGAGCCGATCATCATACCCACTGCCAGGTCAACTACATTTCCCCGAAATGCAAAATCCTTAAATTTTTTGAAGAATTCCTTCATTTTCTTCACACCTCTCCGATTTATCCTTTGTAGCATAAATCCCTCTGCTGCGGCCTGCCAAGTCAAACAGAATCGTAGGAGCGGAAAAAGCGGGCTGTTCCATAATCAAGTCAGAAACCTGCTCAGCCTGATCCCAGCCAATTTCCAGCACCAGCCTCCCCCCCGGCTGCAAATGCTGTGCCGCCAAGGGAATGATTCTGCGGTAAAACATCAAGCCGTCTGATCCGCCGTCTAAAGCGGACATAGGCTCATACCCCCGCACATCCTTTGTTAAACCTGCTGTCACATCAGTCGGAATGTAGGGAGGGTTTGAAACAATGAAATCAAAGGTTCCTATGGGTTCTTCTTTTAAAATGTCCAATTTCAAAAAAGAAATACTGGTTTTGTGATAGTTTGCATTGCGCTTGGCAACCTCCAGAGCCTGCTGACTGCAATCCACCGCCGTTACGCAGGCTTGAGGCAGACTGTGCGCCAGGCATATCGCAATACAGCCGCTTCCCGTTCCGATATCCAATATCCGGGGCTGTTCCTTTCCGCGGCACATGGCAATTGTCTGCTCCACAATACATTCCGTATCCCCTCTGGGAATCAGCACTGAGGAATTCACCTCAAACTCCAAGGACATAAATTCCTTCTTGCCGCACAGATAGGCAATCGGTTCTCCTTGTATGCGCCGCTCTAAAAGCACGGCGAGCTCACAAAGCTTGCTTTCCTCTGCCAGGTCGCCCCCCATCATGATCAGACCGATTTCATCCGTATTCCAAACGTGCTTCATCAGCACTAAAACCTCTAAGGGGGCAACGTCTGTCACTCCTGCCTGGCTGAGCTTGGCCACAGCCGCTTGCCTGGCCTCACGGATTACCATTTGTCCTCCTCCGGATTTTCCGGAATGACCGCCTTCAAAGAGGCAATCGCCACTTCAAGCTGAGAATCATCCGGCTCCCGGGTTGTCATATACTGCAGCAGCATCCCCGGCTTACTGATGGCTCGGGTAAATTTATTGTCATGTCTTCCGGCAAATTTAATGATTTCATAAGAAATGCCCGCCACAACCGGCAGCAGCAGCAGACGGTACACCAAGCGCAAAATAGTATTATCGCTTCGGATGAACAAAAAAACAAAAATACTGATAATCATTACAATCAGCAAAAAGCTGGTGCCGCAGCGAGGATGCAGCCTGGTATGCTGTTTCACATTTTCCACCGTTAATTCCTGGCCGTGCTCATAGCAATGAATGCTTTTGTGCTCCGCCCCGTGATACATAAACACCCGCTGGATATCCTCCATTCGGGAGACTAAAATCAAGTAAGCCAAAAAAATCAGAATTCTGACCAGACCCTCCAGGGCGATAATCAGCGTATGATTGTCGATCACCCTGCGAAGTAATCCTGTTACATAGGCAGGCAGCATAAAAAACAGCAGCACGGAAAAAATCACCGCAAATGCAACGCTGGAATAAATAACAACGTTTTTCAGCTTATCCCCCAATTTCCGCTCTAAAAACTGATCAAATTTCGAAGGCTGTTCCTCTTCGATGTCAAAAAATTCTGCAGAGTACATCAAAGAACGCACCCCCGTTACCATTGACTCAAAAAAGGAAATTACTCCCCGTATAATAGGCAGCTTAAAAATTTTATATCGCATTGCCAGAACGTTCACCGGCTTTTTGTCAACCTCAATTTCTCCATCTGGCTTACGAACGGCAATTGCCATCTCCCGAGGCCCCCTCATCATTACCCCTTCGATGACTGCCTGCCCGCCGATAGACGTTTTATGAATCTCTTTTTCAGGCAAATTCATCCACTCTTTTCTCTGTTAAGTTTCTAATTTACTTTATTATAACAAAAACCGAAAAAAAACACAAGTCTTTTTCACAAATTTATCTGCGAAAGAATAGTATGTATTGAAAATTACTTTCATTAGGAGGAAATCAATATGTGTGAACAAAAGGTTATTCAGCCATTCCCGGTGATGCCAGAGTGCTTTCATTATGCGGCCGCATATGTTCCGTACCAATATTTTTGTGAAATTTTGGAGCCTGAGCAGGGCTTGGAATGCGGCACGATTTTTCCGGAACTGGTAGACGCTGTCACCAAAGCCATTTAACAAACGGAGGTTTCAAATGAATCAAGAAGTTTTTGACAGAGAACAATTATTGTATCAAATTGCCGCATGGGATTTCAGAAAAACAGATTTGGCACTTTTTTTGGATACCCATCCCCATGATATGCAGGCCATTATGCTGTTTGAGGAGGCAAATTATCAGTCGGCCATGTTAAGAAATTTATTTGAATGTCATTATGGTCCTATCATCCAAGGAACCAGCTGTCCCAATTATTGGAACTGGATTGAATCTCCCTGGCCATGGGAAGTATACAGATAAGGAGACTGTTATGTGGATTTATGAAAAGAAATTAGAATATCCGATTAAAATCAAAAACCCCAATCCCCGCCTTGCAAAATTGATCATAACCCAATATGGCGGAACATCCCAAAATGTTCGAGCGACCTATCTAACGCCTCCAAAATACGCATTTTAGAGACTTTCCGCCTTCTCCTCCTTTAATGATTTCTTTGAAAATTGTCCTTGCCATGTTGTTCTTTTCTACATTACTTACATCAGCATCTTTCAAAATCTCGGTCAATCTGCGAAGCTCTTTCTTGTCAATTGGAAGTTCCTCTTAAGGTTCATCGTCTCCGGCTGTTTCGAGCATTTCTTTTAACTTTTCTATCTCATTGAGGATAGATTTTTTATTTTCCTTATACTCTTCAAGAGTGTCAACACCATCTTCATAAGCAATCCTTACTCGTTCCAAACGTATTTCAAGCCTTTGAATTTGTGTTCTGATTATTTTGCTGTCATCATTAGATGTTACCTCCTCGATTAAATCAGGTTCAGCAAAATTAAGTTCCACGTTTGGAAGTTCAATATCAGACAAAATATCAAGAATAATATTAGATGCTTTTTCGGCTTTTATGTAACCAACACCTTCGCATTTTCCTCTGCTTCGCTCTGAACAACCGAAGTATCCTCCCTGATAAGACAGAACCTTGCCACACTTTTCACATCTGAGGAGTCCTGTCAACCAATGAGACAGCCCCTTTCTGTCAGAATTAAAGTACTTTCGGAACCTTGCTTTTTGTTCTTGCATTTTTTTCTGTGCTTTATCCCAGGTTTCTATATCTATAATAGGCTCGTGTGGACCATCGGTTATAATTGCAGTTTCTGCCAAATAATTTCGCGACAGCTTACCGTCAGGATTCCAACGGGTTTTACCTATGTACAAAGGATTATTAAGCCAATATTCCACTGTTCTGTTTTCAATTTTGTTCCCACGATGCGTTTTTATCCCCATAGCATTCAGAGCTTTTGCAATTGTTAAAAGACCTTTGCCGTTTACATAATCGTTAAAAACCTTTCGTATAATCTCCGCTTCTTCAGGGACAACAATATACTCGCCGTTTTCCACCTTGTAACCAAATCCGGGTATCGAAAGAACACCGCCTCTTTTAGCTTTCTCGGTCATTCCTCGTTTTACTTCTTCTGCAAGATTGATGCTGTAAAACTCATCCATTGCTTCTATGATGGCTTCGATAAGTATGGATAACTTATCATCACCAATATCTTCGCTGACCGATACAACATCAATATTATGCTCTTTTCGGAGCATAGATTTATAAACGATACTGTCTTCACGATTTCGTGCAAATCGGCTGAATTTCCA
>JAXEOR010000117.1:0-6062 GCA_034117945.1 Clostridia bacterium
GGAGGAGCTGTGCCGGATCAAGGAGGCGGTGTCACCCCAGGAAATTTTGCTGACGGTGGACGCTATGACCGGTCAGGACGCAGTAAACGTTGCCCAAAGCTTTCACGAGCAGCTGACGGTGGACGGCGTGATTTTAACCAAGCTTGACGGAGATACCCGGGGAGGAGCGGCGCTGTCTGTCCGGGCGGTGACGGGAAAGCCGATTAAATATGCCGGAATGGGTGAAAAATTGTCCGACCTGGAGGTGTTTTATCCGGATCGGATGGCGTCCCGGATCCTGGGAATGGGGGACGTTCTGACTTTGATTGAAAAGGCCGAGCAGGCCTTTGACGATAAAAAAGCGGCAGAGCTGGAAAAAAAGCTGCGCAGTGAGCGGTTTACCTTAAATGATTTTTTGGACCAGATGGAGCAAATGAAAAATATGGGACCGCTGTCCTCTATATTAGAAATGATTCCGGGGCTTGACAAAAGCAAAATGAAAAATCTAACGGTGGACGAAAAGCAGTTTGACCGGCTGGGAGCTATCATTCAGTCCATGACAATGGAGGAGCGGGAAAACCCGGCGATCATCAATTCCAGCCGCAAAATGCGGATTGCCAAAGGAAGCGGCACACAGGTCAGCGATGTGAACGCATTGCTCAAGCAATTTGACCAGATGTGCAAAATGATGAAGCAGTTTACCAATCCTAAAAAAATGAAACGGGGGAAAATGCGGTTCCCGTTTCCTATGTAATGCGTTAAAATATTAGTTTTAATATTTTATCATACAGTCTGTTTGAAGGAGGTGAAACACAGATGGTAAAAATCAGATTGAAGAGAATGGGTGCTAAAAAAGCTCCTTTTTACAGAATCGTGGTGGCAGATTCCCGGTATCCTCGCGACGGTAGATTTATCGAAGAAATCGGTACTTACAATCCTTTGTGCGATCCGGCAGAGGTGAAGATTGACGCCGAAAAAGCGACCGATTGGATGAAAAAGGGCGCTCAGCCTACCGATACGGTAAAATCTCTGATGAAAAAGCAGGGGATTCTTGGTTAATTAACAACGGGAAAGGGGATCTGGTGATGAAGGAATTGCTGGAAACCATCGCAAGAGCCTTGGTAGACAGTCCTGATGAGGTCAATGTAACTCAGATTGACAAGGAGGACGGCAGTATTGTCCTGGAACTGCGGGTCGCAGGGGACGATATGGGCAAGGTCATTGGAAAACAAGGCAGAATCGCAAAGGCGATTCGCGCAGTAATCAAATCTGCCGCCATTCGTGAAAACAAAATGGTATCGGTGGATATTGTATAGCGGCCGCTATCGGAGCAGGGACGGCTTTTTTGCCGTCCCTATCCCTGTATTTTATGGTTGGCATGCATCGAGAGAAAAGGCCGGCAGAAACGGAGCGAAGCATGAAAAAAATTGAGGCGGGTTTGATCAATAATACCCACGGCCTTCGGGGAGAGGTAAAGGTCATTTGCTATTGCGACTCACCCTCCTTTTTTGAAGGATTTTCTCGGGTTTGGATTGAGGGACGGGAGTACCGTCTGGAGCAGATGAGGTATCAAAAGGCTGGGCTGATTCTGGCACTGGAGGGGATCACCTCCTTGGAGCAGGCAGAAAAGCTGAAGCAAAAAATCATTTGGGCTGATCGGCAGGAGATTGTGGATCAGCTGGAAGAGGGCAGGTTTTTAATTTCCGATTTGGTGGGGCTGCCCGTATATGAACAGGAAAATTATCTTGGCGACCTGAAGGACGTTTTGCAGACGGGAGCCAATGACGTATATATTGTTGCCACTAAGACCGGCAGGGAGCTGCTGCTTCCTGTGATTGATCAGGTGGTGGAAAGCATTGATCTGGACAAGGGTCGGATTTCGGTGCATCTAATGGAAGGGATGGAGGAGCAGTGAGATTCGACGTGTTAACCCTGTTTCCCGGCATGTTTCCTTCCGTGCTGTCAGACAGTATTATCGGCCGGGCGGAAAAGCAGGGAATTTTAGAACTGAATTATATCAACATTCGTGACTTTACCACCGATAAGCACGGTAGGGTAGACGATTATCCTTACGGGGGCGGCGCCGGCATGTTGATGCAGGCAGAGCCGGTGGTGCGAGCCTTCCGGGCGATCACCAAAGGGCTGGATTATAAGCCTCTGTGCATTTATTTATCCCCCCAGGGGCAGCGCTTTTGTCAGCGGATTGCGCAAAAACTGGCGGCGGATTTTTCCCATATTGTGCTGCTGTGCGGCCATTATGAGGGGATTGACGAACGGGCGCTGGAAGAAATTGTGGATTATGAGCTGTCCATCGGGGATTATGTTTTGACGGGAGGAGAAATCCCTGCTATGGCGGTGATTGATACGGTCAGTCGACTGCTGCCCGGTGTTTTGGGCGGCGAGGAGGAATCCTATCGGGAGGAATCCTTGTATGACGGGGGATTACTGGAATATCCTCAATATACCCGACCGGAAATATTTGAGGGCCGGCGAGTGCCGGAGGTGCTTCTTTCCGGGCATCATGCCAAGATTGAGCAATGGCGGCGGGAGCAATCACTGCTGCGAACCCGGCAAAAACGGCCGGATTTGCTTGATGGGTAAAGGGACGCTGTTAATTACTATTTGTGCCGATTTAGGGCGGCGGAATGGAGATTAATATGAAGAAAAAGGATTATTTGCTTGCCATTGCCTGCGGCATAGGTTTGCTGCTGATTTTTTGGATTTTTTCCGACCTGGTGGAGGGGAGCAACTCCAGCGTGCCCTTTGTGATGATGGCGGTCTATCTGGCTGCAGTGGCAGCTCTTTCCCGCAAGATGACCTCCTGGGATTGTCTGTTGTTTTCTCTGATTTCCCAGTTGACGGTCTTTGTTGGCTATAAGGCTTTGTCTATTGCAGGAGCGGTGCGGGATTATCGGGCAGACGGTTTTTTGGCGGACTATGAGGTAGGACCGTATCAAATGTCAGAAATGCTTTTATTTGTATTTTTGATTTCCTGCTTTGTCATGACAGCCCTCATTCGGTTTGCTTTGGCCAGAAAAAAATTCAGGCAAATTCCCAAAAAGACCTTGAAACGGCTGGGAATCTATTTGCTGCTTCTGGCTGCTTTGGGGATTTTGAATCATTTTTCCTGGAATTTCACAAAGCCCCTTACGGCTAAATTTGATACCTATTGCGAAAGCTTCACGCCGGCAAAATGGGAGCAATATGTGCCCAAGCGTGAATTGATGCTGCCGGATTTTATGGTGCAGCACAAGGGAATCTCCCAAGATGAGCTGGAGCAGCTTTTAGGAGAGCCGGAGCAGAAGGAAGGCTATTTTGTGGGTTACAGCAGTCAGGGGCAGGTGTATGTTTCATTTGTGTTTGACGATACCGGCGCCTTGTCTGATATTACATATGTTTCCAAATCACCTTTCGGTGATCGCAAATAAAAAGAAAGAAGGAATGAAAGATGAAACAGTTTAAGGTAGGCTTGCAGCTGTTTTCCGTTCGTGATGATATGGCGGAGGATATGCTGGGTACATTGAAAAAAGTGAAGGCTATGGGATATGATTACGTTGAATTTGCCGGATATTTTGATCATACCGCCCAGGAAGTAAAGAAAATGCTGGAGGAGACCGGCTTAGAATGTGTCTCTGTTCACCAGGCTTATGCCCCCTTTTTAAAGGATGAGAAGGGAATGATTGATTACTTAAAGGTGATCGGCGCTCAATATTGCGCCATTCCCTGGATGGGCTTGGAAAATCACAAGGGCGGCGAGAACTACGAGCAGGCCATGGCGGATATCGAAAAGGTTGCAAAGGCTCTGAAGGATAACGGAATTCAGATGCTGTATCACAACCATGATTTTGAATTTAACAAATACGAAGGAAAGTTCCTGCTGGATTGGCTGTATGAGCGGTTCCCGGCTGATTTGATGCAGACAGAGATCGATTGCTGTTGGGTGCGTTATGCAGGATATGATCCGGCGGAATATATCAAAAAATATACCGGCCGCAGCCCGGTGGTGCATTTGAAGGATTTCGTATGCACCAACTTTAATGCGGGCGCGGTATATGGCTTGATTGACGAGTCCGGCAAGGAAGAAAAGCCCAAGAGCAAAGAGGAGGCCGGCTTTATGTTCAAGCCTGTTGGTTCCGGTGTGCAGGATATTCCGTCTATTTTGGCGGCGGCAGAGCAGGCGGGCGCCGATATTGTGATCGTGGAGCAGGATGCGTCTCCCGAACGTCCTGCTTTGGAATCGGCTAAAATGAGCCGGGAGTATTTAAAGAGCCTGGGTCTGTAAGCCGGGCGGATCATAAGAAAAAATTAAAAGAAAATAAGTGAGGTGAGATCAGTGGACTCTGGCAGTAGCAGCAACAGTATGAAACCCGGCGGGCGAAGAAATGCGGGTTTGGGGAGCGTAATGCTGTCCGGGTCTGCTGTTTTGCCTTGATTTCATGCGCCGATTTTAGGGGCATGAGCCGGTGTGTCATACTTTCTGAATTTGTGGTGGACGGCGGCGGATCCGAGACTTTCGGAAAAGCGAGCCCATCCATGAGCTTACATAAGGAAGGTGGCGCCCATGAAGGAATATCATTTTGAAACATTATGTCAGCAGGCGATTGATCTGCTGGAGCAAAAGAAATATGCCCAGCTGCGGGCTGTGCTGGATACCATGAATGCTACAGACATTGCGCTGATGGCAGAAGAGGTGGAGGAAGCGGTGCTTCCCCTGCTGTTTCGGATTTTGCCAAAGGAAACAGCGGCTGAGGTGTTTGTGGAAATGGAGTCGGAAACCCAGCAAACCTTAATCCGAGCCTTCAGCGACCGGGAGTTAAAGCAGGTGATCGATCAAATGTATCTGGACGATACGGTGGATTTGATTGAAGAAATGCCTGCCAATGTGGTGAAGCGGATTTTGCGCCATACCGACCCGGATATGCGCAAAAAAATCAATGAGGTTCTTCAGTATCCTAAGGACAGTGCCGGCAGCATTATGACCATCGAGTATGTGGATTTGAGAAAGGACATGACTGTTGGTCAAGCATTTGAGCATATTCGAAAAACCGGTGTGGATAAGGAAACCATTTATACCTGTTATGTGACCGAGGCAGACCGCAAGCTGATCGGTCTGGTAACCGTCAAAACGCTGCTGCTGGCAGAGGATAGTCTGAAGCTGAGTGATGTGATGGAAACCAACATCATTTCCGTGAACACCCTGGAGGATCAGGAAACGGTGGTTCAGCAGTTCGATAAATACGATTTTCTGGCCATCCCGGTGGTGGACGGGGAAAATCGGCTGGTGGGAATTGTGACGGTGGATGACGCTATGGATATTCTCCGGGAGGAAAATTCGGAGGATATTTCCAAGATGGCGGCTGTCACCCCCTCTGACAGACCTTATTTGAAAACCCGGCCGGTGAGTCTTTGGAAGGCAAGAGTCCCATGGCTGCTGCTTTTGATGATTTCGGCAACCTTTACGGGGATGATCATTTCTTCCTTTGAAAAAAAGCTGGCAGCCTGCGTTGCACTGACCGCTTATATCCCAATGTTGATGGGAACGGCGGGTAATTCTGGAAATCAGGCCTCTGCAACGGTGATCCAGGGGATTTCTGTGGGAGAAATTAAATTTTCTGATACCCTTCGGGTGATCTGGAAGGAAACCCGGGTTGCGCTGCTGTGCGGTATCACCCTGGCAGTGTGCAATTTTGTGAAAATGATGTTACTGGATCAACGTGGAATGGCGGTAGCGCTTGCAGTGTGCGTTACGCTGCCCTTTGTGGTCATATGTGCAAAAATTGTGGGATCCGGCCTTCCTATCTTAGCAAAAAAGCTTGGATTTGACCCGGCGGTTATGGCTAGCCCTTTTATTTCCACAATTATGGATTCTGTTTCACTGCTGATTTATTTTCAAGTAGCCAGCTATTTTTTGCAGCTTTGAAAATAGGAGTTAAGAAAAGGATAGAGCGGTTGCAGCAATAAAGTTGCAGCCGCTTTTTTGCTTAGGAGATTTCTCTATCCTAGTTGTTTTTCCTTGCTTTTCCGAAAGGAAAATGGTATAATGAATTTATAAAATATTTTGATAAAAAATCCGTTATAGTATC
>JAXEOR010000118.1:0-11103 GCA_034117945.1 Clostridia bacterium
GCAAACCGACTGGTGTCCTCCAGTCCCGCAAACAATGCCCGAAACTGGTACCAGTGCAGAGAGGCAGTGCATAAATCAATTCCGTATTGACTGTAAAAAGCAGCGTAAATCAAATCTCCGTCACAGGCAAAGCTGTACAAGGGTTTTTCTATTTTCCCTCCGTCCCCATTCATCTCATTCCCACCGTTGTAAAAGGACAAAAGCCCCTGGATTGCCCCCTCAAAGGAGGGGGGCAGAGCCGGATAACAAAGCGTCAGCAGCTCTGCCGCCAAAGAAAAAGGATCCCGCTGACTTTCCAGCAAAATCCCGCACTTCACCCATATCCGAAAATCTGTTCTCACCGGATAAAACCGACCGTCAATCTGAACCCTGTCCGGCAAAGGCTCCAGCCAAAAATTCAAGCTCCTACCCCTTCCCGGTTAATCTGTCCTGCATACCGTTCCATGGCCTTGAGAAAAGCGGAAAATGCCTTGGAGCAAAGAGCAACGCTTTTCACCTCTCCAAACATCTCCACATGACTGCCCGGCCCGAATAACTGATCAAACAGAGTAAAAAACAATTGACAAATCTGCTCAATCTGATCAGAAAGGGACAGTCCCTTACCAATCTCTTTAAGCCCCTTCTCATACTCCGCCACCGCCTGCTCGTACCTGCGCACATAGTCCGCATCGGACAGATCGATCCGGCGGCTCATGCCGCCAAACTGAAATTTCATTTGATTCATAGTCATTTCCATAGCCTTTCTGCCCACAAATCGAAATCAATATGCGCTCTCTTACCGTGGGCAGATAAGACGCATTTTGGAAATTATGGGCATAGGTCTATTCTTGCTGGGTAAAGACCGCCGTATCTCCCGAAATGACCACAGTCCCAAACACCTTTTCGCCCTTAGCCCGGAAGGCACCGGTGTAAATGTAAGCGTCCGTGCCGTCTCCCTCGCTGTCGGGAATTACCGCAAAATCACGGGAAATCGCAGGATAACTGCCGTCCTCGTTGGGTACCGCCAGATCCGCCATAATCAAGGTACGGATCGCCTCATCCCCCACCTTTTCCTCATCGGTTAACGCAACAATGTCCTGATGAACCGGATCGTCCGCATACCGGTCAAACTCATAGTTCACCGCCGGACTGTATCCTGTCACATCTGTCTCTTCAAACAACTCGTCCACATACTGGCGGCTGTACTCACTGGGGTTTTTCTCCGTTTCCAGCTTGGTAAAGCCCTTCATTCTGTGAAATACCACAGATTGATTGTCTCCTTCCACACCGTAAAAGGCCAGCTTTTTTGCCCGCTGCACAATGTTTCCTTTCATCTCAAATCCTCCTTATTCCTGATAATATTCCAGTTTGCACTGGATCTGATACCTGGCGCAGTTCCCATCCCCATCAAACAGATATCCGTGGGATAAGGCCGTAATGCTATGAGGACATTTCCCCTCTCCCAGCTCCGGAAAATTTCCTGCCTTAGATTGCTGCTCCAGCCATTGGGAAAACTGCTGATAAAACAAATGGTTCTCCGCCGTTTGCGCGCTGCCGTAAGGAAGTCTGGCGCCAAATATAAATTCATACCGCCGCACACTTCCTCCATCCGCATAACGGCGCACAACCTCCGCCGCCGGAACCCCCTCCAGCACATAGCCGTAAACCTGATCATCCAAATAATCCAGATGAATACAGCCATCCTTCAAAAAAGGGCACTGGGCGATAAAGATTCTGATTTGTTCTAATAGATTCATTTTGCTTTTCCTCCTGCCCGAACCGCCAGCGTCTGAACAATATCCCGACCGCAGTCTGCCTTCATCCGTTCAAACCACCTGGCGCCCCGCAGACCGCCCCCATGACTTTTGAGCGAAACACCGGTGATCCGTTTTGGCCTGCCGGCCATCACACGTCCGTAATATTGATACCTTGCATAGGGCATTGTCCAGCAAACCTTACCAACCTCAGGGACAGAAGCCTTGCCGGAAGCCTCCAGGGCTCCTGTTCTCTTTGGAACATAAGGTCTGCACCGCCGTTCAACCTCCTGATCCAGCAGTCGTTGAATAGACCCTTTTGGGGACAGACCCCTTTCGTTCAAAATATCAGCCGCACTTTTGAAAATGCATTTATAAAAGCTCACTGGCACACCGCCTTTATATGCCACAACCCACCGCTTCCTCTGCGGTTGTCCGTCACGGAAATCACCACATAGGCCTTTTGAAATTCCGGTAAACCCGGGATCTCTCCCTCCACGGTTATCTTTCCTAAGGCCATCCTGTCACCTGCACACAAAGGCAGAGAAACCCGGGAGGGAATCCGGACAATCAATTGATTGTCCGGCTCCATACCGCTGCCGTAAGGATGAGACCGCTGAACCAGAGTGGCCGAAACGCCGGTTAAAATCTGACTGGACCAGTTTTCTTTTCTGTTCACTCCGTCCACTTCCTTGTGAAACAGAGTCACTGTTTGGTTCCATTCCAATTGGCATCCTCTCCTCTCAACAGCCCCGGTACAAAAGCTCGGGAGTCAGGTACATCCGAACCGCCCGCCGCAATGCAGCAGACAGTCCATCCTCCCGATAGGTAACGCTGTAGCCATCAACGCTCTCCGAATCAATTCCCTCTCGGTTTGCTCTGGTATAAAGAACCTCGCATACCGCGCACATAGCGTCAGCCGCCCCCGGCGTGTCCTGAGTCAGCCGTCCGAAGGTAAGCCGGTCAAGCAGCGCCATTCCCCCGGCCGCTACAGAGGTAAAGCTGTCGCTGTCCGGGATTTTCAGGCCGTGGAAACCGGTCTTGTAATACTCAAAATCCGCGTACATCCAGCCTCATCCTCCTTTATGCCGCCTTGGTGTGGAGATAAACCCCCGCCTTCTTGTTATCCAGTACAAAAGCATCGTGATACAGTCTGAACTGGAACTTCCAAGCGTCCTTGTCCTGGTTCTGATCCGGCGTAAAGATTTTAGGAATCACAATCTTTTTCACCTGCACCACAGAAGGGGGATAAATGATCATAAAGTTAATGTCCTCCCCGTCAGAGGCCTTTGCAAATCCCCAGTCAGCAGAACCGTCGTTAATGGTAGCCTTGGTAAAAAAGCGCCCCTTGGGAACATATTTCACAACCATGTCGTTGTAGGTCGTCAGAACAGTATTCACATTGCCGTCGCTGCTCCAGGTGCGTGTCAGCGCAGAGCTGAGCAAGGGCTTTAATTCACTGCTGACAAATAAAATTCTGCCGGTCTGAGGAACCTCATCCGCATCCATCTGCCGGGTCGCCTCGTCAATGGCCGCCAGCACCGTCTCGGCGGTCAGAGTAGCTGATGCTGAAGAAATGCCGGGGGTAGAAGCGTATTTTGCAAACCGGTAAGCATCCAGCTCAGGCACCACCTGTTCTCTCACAAAAGAACCTGTCAGCGCACCAAAAGCCACGCCCAGCATTTCCTCATCATCCATCCGGTCAATGGAAAATTCTTTTCCCCGTTCCTCGGTCAGCTTTAAGGTTTCCCATGCTGCAGTCACATCCCCTGCCGGATATCCGTTTTCCCGGGAATAATCTCCCAGACCGGTGGTAGAGATTTGCAAAATCTTCACCTCGTCAGCACCGCTCACATCCAGCTGAGAGGTAGTATCCAAGCACTCCGTCACAGATTGCTCCTTATAAATCTCATCCACCATAGGTAAAAACTTGTCTGCCAAACTCACTGTATTTGCCATATCGCACTCATCCTTTCAAAAATAAAATAGTTTTTATAATCCAGCTGCAGAGCGGATCACAGAGAATAAGGATCTCTGTTCCTCGCCGCCGCCCGTTGCGGAAGCCGCCGCTCTGGGCGGAGTCTCCTCCTGAGAGGTAAATAAGTAATCAAACTCCTGGCGCAAAGAGGAAATCTGCTCGTCCAGGCCTGAAATTTTCCCATCCTCCAGGGATAATTTCTCCCGATCCAGCAAAGCCTCCGCCGCCTTCACCGACTTAGCCCCCGCTTGCTGAAGCTGCCTGCTCAAAACCGTCTCAAAAGCCTGCTGCTCCCGCTCCTGTTTTACTTGCTCCTCCCGGGTTTGATACTTCATCCGCCAGTCCTCCGCCTCTCGCTTAGCGTCCTCCCCAGCCTGCTTATAGCCTTCAATGTCCTTGCCGTATTCTGCCATAATTTTGTCTACAACCGATTCCTCCAGCTGCAGCTCTCTTAAAAATTCCCGTTTCAAGCCTATCACTCCTCTTTACGCTTTTTTTACATGGTCAGCATCCATCACAAGGTGTGCCTTCGCCTGTTCCTCGCTTTCCCCCAGATACCACATACGAAATTCCCAGGGGGATAAAATCCCGGCGTCCACCAATTGTTTTTTTTCCTCAAACTCTGCGCTCCGATCGGTTAAAACGCTGTCGTCAAACCGGAAGGATGCCTCCCAGCTCCCCCTGGGTGCCAAACGGTATACATCCGTCCAAACGTCCATGGCATACAGCAAATCCTCCAGAGCCGCCTCATCGGATTTTTGAATGTCTCGTACCGTAGCAAAGGAACGCTGGCGCATCATTTTGAGTTCGGTAGCGGTGCGAATCTGTCCCTCGGGATGGGAAACCGTTCCCCGGGCCAAACCGCAAGCGTCCTCAATCCGGTTTAACAGCTCATTGAGTCCGTTGATCAAGGATTCGTCCCGCAATGCAGGAGCAAATATGCTGTACAAATCCTGTCCTCCGGCGTCAATCTCCAGCCCCCGGAACAACCGGCGGTTCAGTCTTGGCAAATGAGCCTGGTTGCCCTCATCATAGCGCAGCGCTTCCGCGCTTGCGTCAATGGCCAGCTCGCCGCCCTCAAATTCCCAAAGCAGTCTTGAATACTGCCGATCCGCCTGCTCAATCAGTTCCGTAGCCCTGTGGTAAACAGACGCCCCCAAAGGGGAGGCTGCATCCACCGTGTTGGCCCCCGGCATTTTCAAGTAGGCAAACAAGGGCTTTTTTACATGCTCCACCACCAGCCTTGGGGTCAGCTCCGCCCACTTGTCCACCGACTGCAAGGGGATTTCCTTCCAGTCATTTCCGCTTTTTTCGTAAGCAAAATTCTGAATTTCATACCCCTGAGGCACAAAGGAATGACGTTCCAAGCGAAGAAATTCCGCCTTGCCTTGGGTGAGACAGTCAGCAAATACCGCCCCCGTAAGGTTCCCCGAGCTGTCAAAGGCAGTAGGCAAAAAACAATCCGCCTGCACACAGTCCACCGCCACACCTCCGCCCGAAACATAGGGCTTGAGCACCACCCCGCCCTTTGCGCAGGCGAATTCCGTGATTTTGCGCAAATCTCTCAGCACCGGAGCGTACTGAGCAGATAAAAAGTCCGCCCGTTTTCCTCCCGTTACCGAAGAGGTCAGCTCCATGGTAGAAAGCCGCGCAAGCTCAGAAGCAATCATCGCCGGAAGGTTTAAGCTGTGCACCGTGCCGTCAAGCCAGGGCGCCCTGTTGTGGTACATATCGCTCCAAAGCCGGATTGCCTCCTCCATCTTGCTTTGACGCTCCGGCACCTGAGCAACCCTTCGCATCCGTCTGAGCATTTGCTCAAACATAGGCCTCTCTCCTTTCTGATAGATTTAGGGAATTGGCAAGGCTGAAGATAGTTGTAATCCGTCGGTTTTCGCACCTAGAGCGTGCCCCGGCCTGATTGCCAAACAAAAAAGGAACCCGTGTATACGAATTCCTTTTTTTCTTCCCTATACTTTTATTATACCATACAAACCCTTGCAATGACATGCACTCTTTTAAAAAACGGCTCATTTTTTATCCAAACCGACCCGTTCCCGTCTTTCAAAGAATTTTACTCCCATCCCGGCATAAACTGGATGTTATATTCATAGATTTCGTCAAACAGATCCTGGATCTGCTGCCTGGACAGTCCCGCCAAAGAAGGCTCATAGAAAAAGGCCTCCAATGCATATTCCCGCTCCATCATCACCGCCGCCTCCATGGTCAGCTGCTGCATCAAAAGATGTGGCTGCGTAAGCCTCTTAAGCCGCAGAGGCATTTCGCCGGACAGCACAGGCTGGATCCCATTTTTAGAGCAAAGAACCCCCGTCTCTACAATGGCGCCCTCCTCCAGATTGCTGATCTGCCCTCGGTTCGGCAGGCTCAAGCTATAAAAGCCGGAGGAACAGCCTGTCAAAGCCTTAATGAGAGGGACCAAATCGGTACCTGAGGAAATCACCGTCAGCTTCCCCTTTCCTGCCCCAATCTCCTCAGCATATCTGCGGCGATTGGCGTCCTCTCTTTCCCGATCCGCCGCACTTGTCAAAGAAAAGCCCCAGCTCCGAATGGTAGCCTCATCCTTCAAGTACCACCCCGGCGGGCAAAATTCCGCCAGCAGCCTGTCTCCTGCCGCCGGATACAAGCCTAATCGCTGAAACAAATCCATTCTCACCTTTTGGGATTCCCGATAGGGCTCTGCCCCTTCTTCTATAACCATTCCGTCCCGGTGTCTGGCACAGTACTCTTCAAAAACCGGGAACAAATCCGTATCCTCATAAAAAGCACTTTGAAAAAAGGAAAAATGGTTGATTCCCATGGTTTGAAATTGAATCTGATTCCGTTCAATCCAAAGATCCCGCTGTTCACCCAAAGCGTCAGCCAATACCTGGCAAGCAAGAGCTGACTCATGACAAAAGCCAACACCCTTGATACCGGGAAGCACGTCATACATCGCCCGAACGCAAAGACCCACAGGATCCGTCAAATTGATCACAGCCGCCTCGGGAGCAAAGCTGGCCACTGCCTCCATCAATTCCACCATCACCGGAACGGTTCGCAGTCCACGGAAAAAGCCGCCTACCCCCGTTCCCATGCCGTTGCTTTGATAAATCCCATATTTTTTAGGAACCTCAATTTCAGCGCGCATGGCCTTGGGGTTGCCAGGGGAAAGAGAGATAAGCACAGCGTCAGCGTCCGTCAAAGCGTCCGCCAAACTTTCCGAGAAACGGTAACGAAAGCCACCCGAACCAATATGATTGCCCGCCTGGGCATTGTTCCGAGCAAATTCGCTTTCATCATCATAGAATACCACCTCGCCGCAAAGAGACGCATCCAGTGCCAGATCTCCGATCAAGCTCCAGACCCACCCATTAGAATAGCTGCCGATAAAGGTGATTTTCAATTGTTTCATAGCTTACCCTCCGATATAATTTCCCAAATAGCGAAACCTGGTGGTTTCATCCATCACAGAGCAAATTGCGTCCTGAATTTTCTGCTGTCCAATATTGCCCTGGATATCAATGAAAAAGCTGTACTCCCAGTTTTTGTCCGGAATCGGCCTGGATTCCAGCTTGAGCAAATTAATATGGTTAATAGAGAAAAAGGTTAATACCTGATATAAAGATCCGGTGGTGTGAGCCAGATCAAAGCACAAGCTGATCTTGTCCGCCTCGTCTGACATGAGACTGTTTGCAGAAATCACCACAAACCTGGTGTGATTATGCAAAGAATCGTTGATTCCCTCCGCCAGCACCTCCAGACCGTACTCATCTGCGCATCGCTTGCTTCCCACCGCCGCCAAGGAACGGTCCCCCGTTTCCTTCACCAGCTTGGCGCTCATAGCCGTGTTCAAATAGGGAACGCATTCCCAGTTGCCATGCTGCTGTAAAAACTGACTGCTTTGAGACAGCCCCTGAGGATGGGAATACACCTTTTGAATGTCCTCCAGCGATGTCCCTTCCAAGCCCAACAGGCAGTGCCGAATGGGAAGCTTAATCTCCCCTACAATGTAGCAGCCACTGTCTCGCAGCAAATCATAAACCTCATTCACCGCTCCGGTAGAAGAGTTTTCGATGGGCAGAACCCCAAATCCGGCCTTCCCGGTTCTAACCGACTCCACAACCTGAGAAAAATAAGGAAATCCCCTTCTCTGAGGCCTTTCTCCGAAAAAGGAAAGCAAAGCCTCCTCTCCGAAGCTGCCTTCCACGCCGCCGTATGCCACCACCGTTTCACCATCTGCCTGAATTTCCCGGCAAACCGGGAGTCTTTTTAACAGATTGTCAATGCTGTCCCGGCAAAGACGCCGCTGATTCTGCCTGCTGTTGGCCATCATCAGCTCAAATATGCTTTCTACCGCCGCCTGAATGTGGGGATCTCCCACCCGGGATACCCGATCGCGGATCACTTCCCGCTCCCGAACCGGATCAAACACTGCCTTTCCAGACTGTTTTTTCAGTTCTCCCACCTGCCCAGTCACCCGAAACCGCTGTTCAATCAAAGCGGTCAGCTGCCTGTCAATTTGGTCAATTTCCTTTCTCAGTTCCTCCAATTGACTCATTGTTCCGCCTCCTGATGGATCCTGCTGGCAATGCGGAGCTTTTTCATCAACACGTCAAACTGATCCGGCGTGATGGATTGCTTTCCGTCGCACAATGCGCAGGCCGGATCATTGTGCACCTCAACAATCAATCCGTCAGCCCCCACCGCCGCTGCCGCAATAGACATAGGCTCAACCATCCAGGAAAGTCCGGTGGCATGGGAGGGATCCACTACAACCGGCAGATGGCTCAAGCGCTTGATAGCCGGCACAGCCGATAAATCCAGGGTATTTCTGGTGTAGGTTTCAAAGGTACGAATCCCCCGTTCGCACAAAATCACATCGTTATTTCCTTCCGACATGATATATTCCGCCGATAACAGCAATTCCTCAATGGTGCTGGCCAAGCCCCGCTTCAGCAGAACAGGCTTTTTGGTTCTTCCCACCTGACGGAGCAGTTCAAAATTCTGCATATTTCTGGCGCCGATCTGGATCACATCCACCATTTCCACAAACCGATCCAAATGCCGCAGGCTGGTCAGTTCGGATACCACCGGAAGGCCGGTCACCTCTCTGGCCTCTGCCAGCAGCTCCAGACCGTCCGTCCCCAGTCCCTGAAAGGCATAAGGAGAGGAACGAGGCTTAAAGGCTCCTCCCCGTAAAAATTTAGCACCCGCCGCCTTTACCCGCTTGGCCACTTCCACAATCTGTTCTTCGCTTTCCACAGAGCAGGGCCCCGCAATCACGCAAAGCTCCCCGTCTCCGATTTTTCTATCTCCCACAGATACCACCGTATCCTGAGGATGGAATTTCCGGTTCGCCTTTTTAAAGGGCTCCTGCACCGCCATTACCCGCTCCACCTGAGGGTTCATCTCAATCTGAGATTTGTTCAGTTCATGGGTATTTCCCAAAACTCCCAGCACAGTGCATTCCACACCCGTATTAATCTGCACCTTCATTCCCTGCTGTTCCAGGGAAGAAATCATCTGTTCTACCGCCTGCTTAGGGGCATCAGACTTCATGATAATAATCATGGTCAACATCCTTCCGTAGATTTTATGATTTTTATCTTTTGCTGCCAATTGCCTGATTACCCAACGGAACAATCGCAGTTTCTTTCCGTTTATTATACTATAAAATTAGAAAAAAGTCAATCATTCCGCCCTAATTCTCATTTGAAGACACCTTCACCCGTACATTTCATCTGCATTTGCAATAAATTTTAGAAAAATTTCAAAAAACACTTGCAAAAAGAACTAAACTGTGCTATAATATTTTTTGTTTGGGGGCATAGCTCAGCTGGTTAGAGCGCACGCTTCACATGCGTGAGGTCGCGGGTTCGAGTCCCTCTGTCCCCACCATATGAAAAACACCGATGCAAAGATACTTCTGTTTGGTGCAAAGGCTTTATAAATTAATAATTTTCGGTATAAAACAGGTTGTCTGCGTGCAGCCTGTTTTTTCTTATAGATTACAGCTAAACAAGAACCAAGATACAGCTATTGAAAATTGAATAAAAATATTATATTATAATAGTAGAGTTTTGTCAAAAGTGAATATTTTAAAGGAGGATGTTTTATGACAAAGAAATTAGCGTTGCTATTGGCTATGCTTATGATATTAAGCGTAGTTTGCGTACCTACTGCTATGGCAGCAGATGTTTCGGCAATCAGTATTACCGAAAACAAATGCTTCTATTTCGGCGAGGACAGAGTTTCCGAAGCTTTGAAGGTTGTCGGCACGCTTGCTGACGGAACTTCGGTTGACTTGACGGGCGATTCGGGGATTACATATGAAAGCTCCGATGAAACCGTGTTTGCGTTTGACGGAAACAAACTTTCATCGACCGGCAAAAACGGTAAGGCGATTATTTCCGCAGTATATGGCGGAAAAACTGCAAAAATGGTTATGGCAAGGCAGGATGCCAAGACGGCTGCAAATCAGCCGATAGCAGCTGATGTGAATGTGTCCGGGTATAACAATACCTCTTACATCACAAGCGGCACACCCGGCACTGCGGAGGGCGGTCATTACGACGGCAAAGCGCTTTCGAATTGGGAAAATAACTGGACCGTTCGCCTAATGAGAAAATCATGGGCTCAAAATAACGATCCCGAAAAACCCGGTACCGACATGGAAAACAGATGGTATGACAGCGGTTATCGCTCGGTTGCCGGTTGGTTTTATGATGACGGCGATACCGGTCATAAACAGGGTTACGATCTTGTTGTATTTACTGACTCGTCCCTTTTCCATCAGAACAGTAAATTCGAAGAAGACTACGGCTACGGAGATTTTGCTGCAAAATGGAAGGGCATGAACTCCTGGCAGGTTGTCAGCTCGGGAATTATGAGGGGGCAGGGCGATGAATATATAGACGGAACCCCTTACGGCGGCAATTACGGCATTAAAGCGAGAAAAAAGGGATGGCATCAGTTTGTAATGTCGCTCGAAAAGAATTCCGAAACCGAATACGGCTGGACCGTTTATACTTATCTTGACGGCGATTTGGTCGGCGCAAAAGATGTTGTTCCGGAAGAAGGAACAATGCCTGTTGGGATCACTGATTGCAACTCATGGGCAGCAATTGAAATAAGACCGGTATATCAGGATGGATACAAAAATTATATGGATGATATGGTTCTTATGGGTTCTCTCGAAAAGAGAAGTGAGCCCACTGCACCTATAGTTTCTTCTGTTAAAATTGAAGGGCTTGCAATGGAAGGGCAGACTTTGACTGCCTCGGCAAAAATTTATGATGCCGACGATGATAAGCTTGATTCTTCGCTCTATCAGTGGCAGATGTCTTCTGACGGCTCTGCCTGGGCTGACATCGAAGGCGAAACTGCTCAGACAAT
>JAXEOR010000119.1:0-6959 GCA_034117945.1 Clostridia bacterium
GCCAGCGTCTCAAACGCCGGATGAAAATTTAAAAGGGAAAATAGGGATTCGCTGCAAGGACGGCGGTTTGTTATTGCAGTCTCCTGATTTTGAACTGAACAGCGACAGCTGGACCCGTGCACATCTGTTATTCCAGAATACAGCTGTCAATTACGGAACCCAGGGCTACAGACCGGTGATCGGAGTCAGACAGAGCGGTACTGCTGACGGAGACAATTTCGCAGTTTATATTGACGACGTATCCTTGACAGTGGTGCAGGCGGCTCGTTTGGACAAACCTACGGGAAGCGAGGAGATTGCCATTCCCTCCTCCGGCAGCGTAACAGAAAGCTATACCACAACGGTATACAATGAATTTGACGAGACCAAGGTATCCCAGAGCAGGGTAACCTGGAGCTTACAGGAGGCCAAAGAGGGTGTTTCCATTGATGCTCAAAGTGGTGTTTTAACGGTTTCGAGCACTGCAACAGCGGGGACGGTGAATATCATTGCTTCTCAGGACGGTGTTTCTTCTCAGGCTCTTTCGGTAGCTTTGGGAACAATCCCTGAAGGAGAGGTAAAAACCTTAAGCTTTTCTGTTACAGGCGGCGGAAGCGTAAAGGTAAAGGGAAAGACCATAGGTGCCAATACAGCTGACAAAACAGTGGCAGTAGCGGTAGGAGAGCAGGTTGTGCTTCAGCTTGTTCCCGATGTGGGAAGCCGGGTTCAGTCTGTCCTGTTCGGAACAGAGGACATCACCGGGCAAATCAGTGATAACAGCGTTACAACGCCCAGCGTGACAGAGGATCAAACGATCACCGTTGCATTTGCGGTTGATCTTCAAAACAATCTGTTTGAAAACGGCGAATTTGAGGCGGGCAGCACGAATCCCTGGATCGCCTATCCCGTCTCATCAGCAAGCACAACAGTACTTACGGTGGACGATAGTGTCGCCAGAAGCGGAAGCAAATCCCTGAAGGCGGATGTCACTACAACGACTGCTGCATGGAATCTTTTGGGGGCGGTATATCAGATGCCGACGTCCGGTCTTGATCTGACAAAGGTATATCAGGCCACTGCTTGGGTGAAAACAGATTCAGCAGACCGGCATATGCTTGCCGCCGTATGGTATCGGGCGAACGGTTCTGCGAAAAAACAGTTTACCATAGCTAAGGTTTTGACAACGCCTGCAGATGGTTGGAAAAAGATTACGGTAACTATTAATCCTTCCCAGGATTTGACAGCGGATGTGCTGAGCACCATCGATCGGATTGACATTGCCTTTGGCTGTGATAAATCAGATGCCACAGGAACACTATGGATTGACGATGCCTCTCTTAGCTTTAAAATGGCAGAGGCGGTTGACGTAGCTATTACCGAACAGGATGGCGTTTTGATCGGAAACTATCGGTTTGCGGATTATACTGGGCAAATTGAAAAAGATTCGGCTTATCGCTGGCTGCGGGCTACTTCTCCGAATGCAGGGACGGAAGATTGGGAAGCTGTAGCATCTGGTACTTGTACAGCCAGCCAGCCGCCCCGGTATACCCTTGGGGAAGAGGATTTTAATCATTACTTCCGGTTTGAAATTACACCTAAGGCAGAAGGCTATACAGGAGAAACGATACAAAGCGGTATTTATACAGGACCGTTTGTTCCGGTTGCCTCCGATGTTTCCATTGAAGGTAACGGAGTTGTAGGCCGTGAGTTGACCGGACAATATACTTATGCAGATCAAAATGACGATGAACAGGAAGGAACTACCTATCGTTGGCTTTCCTGTGCAACGGAGAATGGAACCTATCAGCCCATCTCAGGAGCTACTGAGCAGACCTTTACGGTTCCGACTTCCTTGTCAAATAGTTATATTAAATTTGAAGTAACACCGAAAAACGCTGCCTTGGGTGGCGACAAGGGAATTCCTGTTTTGAGCGATGCTTTGTTCATTTCCAGCGATAACACCCCGCCGGCTGCCCAAAATGTCAGCATTACGGGGGCTGTAAGCGTTTCCTCTTTGGTAGCAGGAACCTATCAGTTTATCGATGCAAATGGCGACGCAGAAGGTGCCAGCCGGTATCAATGGTATATTGCTGATAGTCAGGAAGGACCCTTTACTCCCATTAATGGAGAAACTGCTAAAACATTTTCCATTCCTTCTGTTTATGCCGGGAAGTATCTGCAGTTTGAGGTAACTCCGGTAGATGCGTTTGATTTGACAGGAACTGCGGTAAGAAGCGATCCTGTGTTGGTACAGCAGAAACAGGAAGAAAATTTGTATGTAGCAGTGGACGGAGACGACAGCAACCCCGGTACAAAGGATCAGCCCTTGGCAACCTTAGAGGGTGCACGGGATACGCTGCGTCGGTGGAAGGAAGAAGGCAAGTATCCGGTTGGCGGCGCAACGGTTTATCTGCGTGGCGGTACTTATCATTTAAGCAGTACCTTTACGCTGACCGAACAGGATAGCGGTACTCAGGGCGCACCTGTGGTGTATCGGCCCTACGGCGATGAAAAAGTTGTAATTTCAGGCGGTGCTGAGACAACCCTTTCTCAATTTTCTCCTGTTTCGGGTGAAATGAAAGAAAAATTGAAAGCTGGTGCTAAAGATAAGGTTGTTGTGGCGGATCTTGCCGATTTGAACCTGGGTGAGATTGCTGAATTAAGAACCAATTCTTCTGCCCAGAGATACAATTTATTTGGACCGTTGTTTGAGATGGACGGCAAAAAGATGATGGTAGCCCGGTATCCCAACAGTGATTTCAGAACAGAATGGATTGATGTTTCTCCGTCGGCAACCAGCACCACCTTTGACATTGCCTATACCGACTCTGCTATTTCCTCCTGGACCCATAATATAGATGACATTTGGTATCTGGGTTATTGGCGGTTTGAATGGGCAGCAGAATTTATACAGGGAACCATTCAAAGCGGTAAAATTACCGGCGTTACTCCGACAAATTACGGAGCGGCAAAAGGAACTCGGAAGATGCGGGCCTATAATGTGTATGAAGAAATGGATGAGCCGGGAGAATGGTATTACGACCAGGAGACCGGCAAGTTGTACCTGTATCCGGTGGAAGGAACAACCGGCAATTCTGTGATTCGCAAAACCGGCTCTGCTGTTGATTTGATTTCCTTGGATCATGCCTCTTATGTCACTATTTACGGTTTGGATATTACAGGCGGAGGAACACTTGGAGTTCGGATCAAGGGCGGAGAAGGCAACCGGATTGATTCCTGCGATATTCACCTGTTTGAACAAACCGCTGTTTCCATTGAGGGGGACGACAATCGGGATAACGGAATTCAGAATAGCCGAATTTATTCCTGCGGAGCAGGAGGCGTTACCGTTAATGGCGGCGATAAGACCAATATTATTCCGGCGGGGAACTTTATCAAGAACAATGAAATCTTTGACTTTTCTATGATGAAGGATGTGTATTCTGCCGGAATCAGCCTCAGAGGCGTAGGAAACGTTGCTTCTTATAACGAGCTGTATAACTCTCCCCATCTGGCGCTCTCTTTCAATGGGGTAGAAAATGTAATGGAGCATAATAAGTTTCATAATGTGTGCCGAAATGCGGCGGATATGGGTGTGATTTATTCCGGACGTAATTTGTCGGATCAGGGGAATATCATTCGTTATAATTATTTCTATGATGTTGGAAACCCCAACCAGTCCACTTATTATCCCTGCTGCGTATTTGCTGATGACGGAAGCAGCAATATGGAGGTTTATGGAAATGTAGCTGGACCGGGTGTAGAGCATTCTCAGATTTTCAAACTCCACGGTGGAATGAATCATAAGATTTATCAAAATCTGCTGATTGATGCACCTGTGGGCTTTTATCAGAATTGCTGGAAGAACAATGTTTGGTATGAGCGGGTAGTAGGAAGTGGTATGACTGCTTTGAGAGACAGCTTTAATACCATTAAGGATAATCCTCTTTATTGGGAAAAATGGCCTTATATCAAGGACTTGCGGGATAGCTCGGGTTCTGCCTCTACCATTGTGTATGTTGACAAATATCCGAATACCGTGAAGGAAAACGTGATTCTGTATGTCAACGAGTCGCCGGCTTCTAATTTATATAACTTTAATCGGCCGGTAGTTGGGCAGGAGACCAACCTGCAATTAAAGGGAAATCCGAATTTATACAAAACATATGTGAAAGACTGGGAAGGCGGCAATTACACCTTAACAGACCAGGCATATCAGGAAATTCGTAAGTCCATACCGGAATTCCAGACGATTCCTTTTGAAGCGATAGGAAGAACCAATGTTGTGAATCAGCTGCCGGTGGCAGAAAGCGTTAAAATTTATCGGAGTGCCGAAAATATCCTAACCGGAAGCTATCTTTACAAAGATGCTGAACGCGATCCGGAAGGAGAAACTGTGGTTCGGTGGTTGGTGGCGGATACGGATGAGTATTCTGCATATACCGAAATTCCCGGTGCGGATCAAATGAGCTTTACTTATACGGATGAGTACGGCGGAAAGTATATCCGTCTGGAGGTAACGCCAAAAGATTCTATAGGAAGAGCTGGAACGACGGTACGTTCTCAAGCAATTCACATTGTGACCAATCGAGAAGGCTTTTTAGATCAGATTGAAGAAGCGCAGAAAAAGGCGGACAGTGCAACGGCCGGAAACGGCTTGGGGCAATACCCGGAAAACGCAGTCGAAGCCCTTCAGGCCGCAATCGAAGAAGCAAGAGCCGCTTATGAAAGTCCCTCCACTGAAACCCCGGAAGGCTTAGCGGCAGCGGTAGAAAAACTGGCACAGGCTGTTGAAGAATTTGGAGAGACCAGAATTGTATCAGTAACCGACTCTCGGAAGGAGGGTACCATTGAGGTTCCTTCTGACTTGGAGAACATGGAATTGATTCTGCCGGAAATCACCGGAATCATTACCTTAAGCGGCTCTGTGCTGCCCAAGGGACGGATTGAAGCGGTGATTAGCGGAAAGAAAATTACTGTTGAAATTCCTCAGCCGATTGCATTGAAAACAGATAAATTTACGATTGCTGCATTGGATGATGCTGGAATTGACGGACTGCAAAACATTGGCTTGTGCTGCCAGATTGGTGAGCCAGGAGAAAGCTATACGCCGGCTCTGAATGTTGCAGTAGAGGGAATCACAGAAAGTCGCGTAGGCCTTATTAAAGCTGGAAAACTGGAAGATATCCCTGATATGATTGTATCCGGGCAGGAAATCAGATTTGCTCTCTCTGAAGGATATCAGATTGCGGCTTATGACAGCATAGTTCTTTCATCAGACTCCAGCCTGAAAAAGCTGGCAGTGAACGGAACTGAAATTTCGTTGAGTCAGGATAAGCTGGAATATTCCATTACCCTTCCGGAAGGAACTAAGGAGGCAGTGATTACTGCAGAGCCGAATCATGAGGGTGCAAAGGTAAGTATTCCTGAAATCACCAAATTACCGGCCAGAAAGGTTGAAATTACCGTTACGGCTCAGGACGGCACAAAAACTGTCTACCTGTTAACAGTAACTGTGAAAATAAGCCCGACGACGTCTCCTTCCGAGAAGCCCCAGCCGATTCCCTCTCCGAATCCGATCGGCGGTGGAGGAGGCAGTATCGGCGGCATTGGCACAAGCAGCCTCAACAGACCTGTACAAACGCCGGAGGTCAGCACAGAATTCCAGGATATTGCAGGTCATTGGGCGGAAGAGGACATCAAAACCATGTATCAAAAGGGAATTGTTGTGGGCGTGACCAGCACCTCCTTTGAACCGGATCGTGAGGTAACCAGAGCAGAATTTGCGGTGATGATCGTGAAATCACTGAAAATCAGCAGCAAAAACTCTGCCGGATTTACCGATGTGAAGCCGGGGGATTGGTATGAAGCTTATGTGAACGCTGCGGCCAACGCAGGACTGATCGTAGGCTACGGCGGACAATTCAGACCTGATGATTTGATTACCAGAGAAGAAATGGCAGTGATTATGGCGAAGGCTTATCGGTATCTTGAAAAGCCGGAGATGAAGGGCGGCATTGAGAAATTCTCAGATAAAGGGGAAATCTCAGACTGGGCTTACTCCTATGTGGACGAAGTGACTTCCGCGGGCTTGATTCAAGGAACAACGGCCGATACCTTTGCAGGAAAAGAAAATACAACAAGAGCCCAGGCGGCGAGCGTGCTGCTGCGGCTGATTCGTTAGTGTTTCCTATCTCCTTTTATCTATATTGAAAAGCAGCTCCCGAGCAAAGGGAGCTGCTTTTTACTTGAGAAAGGTATGCCGATTTGCTTTTGCGGATAAAGTGAAAAACAGCCTGAGACATTCTTAAATAATGATGTGACCCCAAAAAGTTAGACTTTTTATAGCGTAGTAGTAATTTGTTAAATCTAAATCTTGTATAAACCAGAACATTGTGCTATAATAACCTCAGATGATAATAGGGGGTTATTATATGCCATCGTTCAAATATGTGATTGAACTCAGCGATCAAGATAAGGCTGCGCTCATGGAAATCGTGAAAAAGGGCAACAGCCCTGCCCGGACAATCCTGCGTGCGAATATACTGCTTGCCTCAGACAAGCGAAATGACAAGTATATGACTGTGTCCGAGATAGCGGATGCATACCACACCACACCCACAACGGTACAGACTGTGAGGACTTCTTATTGTGAAAAGGGCCTTGAAGCTACAATTAACAGGAAGAAGCGTGAAACGCCGCCGATTCCGGCAAAGGTTACCGGGGAGGTGGAGGCACACGTCATTGCACTTGCTTGCGGACAGCCGCCGGAGGGGTATTCAAAGTGGACACTACGGCTGCTTGCGAACAGAACGGTTGAGCTTGGGTATATAGATTCCATATCGCACGTTACAGTTTCAACCATTCTTAAAAAAACGAATTTAAGCCTAACCTGAAGAAGTGCTGGTGTATTCCGCCGGAACACAGTGCCGCTTTTGTGGCCGCGATGGAGGATGTGCTTGAGGTATACAGTCGCCCAT
>JAXEOR010000120.1:0-3304 GCA_034117945.1 Clostridia bacterium
TATTTAAAATTAATGGGATTAATTGGATTGCTGTGTGCCGTTATGGTGATGTCAGCCTGCGGAGGCAGCGGCGGCAGAGCGGACGCACAGTATGAGGGCAAGTGGATTTCTGTTGCGGGAGAAGCGATGGGTATGACCTTAACCGGTGATGACATCAGCGGATTTGCTTTAGAACTGCAAAGTGGCGGAAAGGCTGTTATGACGGTTGAGGGTGATAGCCAAAAGGTGAAATGGACAAACGATGATTCCAATATTACAATTAAGGTTGGCAGTACCGAAATGGTTGGTTCATTGGGAGAGGACACCATTGTTTTTGACGATATGCTGGGCATGGGCATGAAGCTCACCTTTGCTAAGGAAGGCACTGACGCAGCTAAGCCGGAAAACAATCTGCCGGAGGCGGATCAGAAAATGGTCGGCACCTGGCAGTCCCATACGGTGACTGACGTTCTGGGTGATCCGGTGGAAGGCTTAAACGGGGATGAGCTGAAGATGGTATTTGCCCCCGATCATACGGTTCAGGTTTTTGTAGACGATACTGACTGCGGAACCACGAAATGGTCCCTTTTAGGGGATGACTGGGGCAGCGTGGATGATGACTCTGTATCAATCAGCTGGGATATTACAGAGGAAGGAATAGAAGTAAATTATTCCGACGATGAAGATTACTACATCTTCTCATGTACAAAGCAATCATAAGATAGAAAGGGTGTTTTGCAATGAAAAAAATCGGGGCAATCATGCTTGCTCTGATGCTGTGCGTAAACAGTATGCTGGTGCTGGCAGAAGGAATGAAGTTTACGGATGTGAGTCCGGAGGAATGGTATTATAATGATGTAAAAACAGCGGTAGAAAGCGGTCTTGTGAACGGCAAAAGCGAAACGGAATACTGCCCTGAGGATAACCTGACCTACGGGGAGGCCATCAAGCTGGCAGCTTGTATGAATCAGCTGTATCTTACCGGAGAGGTTACTCTGAAGGCGGGCAGTCCTTGGTACAAACCCTTTGTGGATTACTGTGTTGACAATAAAATCGTTGTCAAAGAGTATGATTATGAAGAATTTGCAACAAGAGCGGGATATATGCAGATTTTTGCTCGAGCACTGCCTGAGGAGGGCTTGCAGGCAATCAATTCCGTTCCGGACGATTCCATTCCGGACGTTCCCTCCTCAGCAAGCTATGGAGAGGCCGTCTACCGGCTGTACCGTGCGGGAATTGTCACCGGTGTGGACGAAGCGCACAATTGCGACCCGGAGGCCTTTATTAAGCGGAGCGAGGTTGCCGCCATTCTGACTCGTATGATTAATGAGGAAAAACGGGTGAAATTCAGCATGGGGCCGGAGGAACCAACTCCCAAGCCCTCTGAGGAACCGACTACATCTCCTTCACCTGTTCCTTCTGAGGAACCGACCGCCTCTCCTTCTCCTGCTCCCACAGAGGATCCCAAGGGAACGGAAAATGAAAATCCTATGGTGATTACCAAGCAGCCGGAGAGTGCTTCCTTAAAAGCAGGTGAAACGGCGGTATTTTCAGTGGAGGTTCAGGGCGGAACCGAGCCTTATACCTATGAATGGCAGTATTTGGCCTCCAGAGTGAAACAAAATGAGGTATGGGAAAAGATTGACGATGAAACCAACGGAACCAGCCAGATTGAGCTGAAATCAGTGTATGGGGACTGGTCTGCAAATACTGAAATCCGCTGCGTTGTGAAGGACGCGGGCGATCAGATGATTATGAGCCAGGGGGCCGCACTGAAATACGCAGGCAGTGACAAGGTGTATAACGAGCTGACCGAAGACAGGTTTTTGTTGTATGTAGATGATGTGTATACGATAACAGACAGAGGTACGGTCATTACCGGGAAGGTGCTGAGCGGCAAAATCAATGTGGGCGACGGACTGCAAATTGTCCATAGCGACGGAACAATAATTGAAGGCTCTGTTGCAGGGATCGAAATGTTCCGCAAGACATTTGACAGCGCTGAAAAAGGAGATTACGTCGGTTTGCTGCTTAATGCGGAAATCACCAAGGATATGCTTTCTGTAGGAGACGCTGTGATTGTGGCTGGATCAGATCTGATTGCAGCAAACCGGCTGTGCGGCACCTTAACGCTGATTTCTTCTGAAGAAGGCGGAAGAAAAACGGCTATTGCGAAAAATGATAAGGGTCAATTCTATTTTGTAACTGATTTTACAGGCCGTTTTGCAGATTTGAATGGGGAAGAGGTTGCGCCGGGAGAAACAAGAGAGAATGTGGCGGTTGTGTTCCCCAAAAATGCGGGGGTTTGGTATGTTGGCCAGGAATTTTCTCTCCGGGAAGGCGGCAGAACCATTGGCAGCTTTACGGTGACCGAGGTGATTCCCGAGATTGTGTTTGACACAGAGGAGGCGCCGACTCCGGAAGAAAGCGCACCCTTGAGCGTTCAGTCCCAGACCAATATTCCTTCACCTTTGGTTGGTGAAAAGGCAAGCTTCAGCGTTGTGGTAGCAGGAGGAAAGGCACCTTATACCTATCGGTGGTGCATTTCGGTGGATGATAAAGCCTTTGATCCCATTCTGGAGGGCAGCACCTGGGCGGAAGGAATCACCGGGTCTGAATTAACGATTAACATCATGAATGGAGATCTGCAAGGTCATTATCAGTATCTGTGCATTATTCAGGATGCCGAGGGCAGCACCACATATTCTGATAAATTCAGCGTGATCTAAAGAGCGGGAGCACCATAAAAATCAGCAAAAACAGCATTGTGTTTTAAAAAAATAAAACCGGGTGATAAGGAAAAAGGAGCTTGCCGGCTTTCTTATCACCCGAATCAAAATATTATTTTAGGAGGAAATCATGGCAAAGAAAAATTGTTGTATTTGTAACGCAGAAATCGGATTGATCAAGCAAGTGCAACTTGCAGATATGGAATTGATCTGCCGGGACTGCGCTAAGAAAGCAAGTCCCTACTTTGTTCCCCGGGAAAGAACATCCTATGATTACAAGGAGCATATGAAGCAGCTGGAGAACGGAAAAAAGCTGTATGACGCTTATTTCGCCAACAATAAATCTGTGGAAAAATTTCTTTCCAAGCATGTGCTGGTGGATAAAAACACGGGGCTGATGTGCATTACCGAAAAACGGGGGGCAATTATCATTTTCGGCGGAACACCCTTTTATACGGTATATCGGATTGCCGATTTGGATATTTGCCAGCCGGAAACCAGATTTGAAAAGGGCACGGACGGAAAGAATGTGGAAAAATTCGAAACGCATTTTACCTTCCGCAATGTTGCGGGACTGTATGATCTGAAAGTGCCTT
>JAXEOR010000121.1:0-18690 GCA_034117945.1 Clostridia bacterium
CCATGGAGCGGTCATCTTTTTTTGCCAGCAGATACAAATCAGGGTTTCCGTAAGAAAAGGCCGGCAGTTTCCCACCAAACCGGGTCACCGCCTCTTTTATCAGTCTGGTATAAACATATCCCCGATACTCATTCTCTAGGGAAGAAAGGGTTTCATACGCCGCACAGGACAGCACCAGAAATTGCTGACCGTCACCGTTTTGATAATAATAGGAGCCAGGTGTTTTTCGACTCACCTCACCCTTATCATTCAACTGAACCAAGTGACTGAGCACCACTGCATTCTCCTTCACGGTAATCTCATATGCCTTCCCAACTCGCCGATACCGCTCCCCAAACCCGTCAAAATCCTCCCGGGCTATGGTGACCCTTTCCCCTCTTGCCACCAGTCCCGTGTCAATCCCCCGGGCGGAAAGAATTTCAGCCGCTCTTAAGTCGAGGATAAGCCCTTCCTTCATTGCCTCAAACGATACCAAGCTCACATTTTCCGCAAAGGCAATGCCGCATATGCCCCGCCCCTCATAGACCGTGGGAATACTGTTGTCCGCCAGCAGCTTTGCTGCAGGGGAAAAGAATACATTTTCAATGCAATAATTCTCCTGTGGCAGCGTGGAAAATACCATATCCTCAAACTTCGCCATCCGTTCATAAACCCGAATGCCGCACGCCGTTTTCCCCTCAAAATAGGCGGCAATTTCTTTATATAAACCGGTGTTCTTTTCGTGCCTTTGAATATATCCATCCTCATAAGAGGGGGTGGAGGTGTAGTCCACCGCATATTTTAATATGCCGTCAAAACCTCCCGAGGCACGAAGGGCCGTATCGAAGATTTCTAAGTAATTTGCCGGGCAATTTGTTCTCGGTCTTGGCCAGGCATCTCCCTCAGAAAAAACTTCAATCCCATCGCCGCACCAGCTTAACTGCATCCGTTCCAGCTCAATAATATTTTGAAGTCGGTTCCCCCAGCTCTGATTGACCGCCCAATACGGGGCACCGATCAGCCGTAAGAACGGCTCTGTATCCCCCGCCAGAAGCTTGGTGATGGTGACAGAATCAATCCCGTCCACATCCCAAACAGACATACACGCACAAAGCCCCAACCGAACCGCCGGGTTCACCCGATTCACCGCTTCTCTCATTTCTTTGGCAAACAATTCAAAATAATGCCTATTTGCTGCCAAAAATGCCGAACGGTATCGATTTTTACCATTTTTTATCATTAACTCGGGAAGCTGCTCCGAAACAAGAGGTTCCCCCAGCATTTCTTCCATATAATCGACGTGATTTTTGCACAGGCAACCCATCCCGATCCCATAAAAATGATACCGGTAATCATCGTCAAACATAATCAAATCCACACCGCAGTCCGCAACATCGGCAATATAGTTTCCCATATGACTGCGGTATGCTTCATCAGATGGGCATACTTCTGTGGGATGCTCCCTCCCCGTAGCGCCCTTCATATGAGTGAAATCATTTTTTTCGTCCACCCAAAAGGTCCAAAGCCATGCACCGACCTCCAACCCATGCTCATGAAAATAACGGCAATTTTTCTCCAACGCCGCTAATTCCTTTGCTTTTCGCTCCTCGGAAAGAAAGCCTTTGTCAATGGACAAAAACACCCTCTTTGCCTGTAAGCGTTTTAGCATTTTAAGATAATGCTCCAAGCCCATTTCTTCGGCCGTAATATTGATGATCGGAACTGAAATATCAAACATTTCCATTGCCGCCTTTTCTATAAATTCTTTCATTTGTTATTATTATATCTCAAATCATACATCATCGAAAGACTCAATCTTCCCTAATTTATATAAAATCTTCCTGTTTATTTTATATAAATGATTGACAGTCCCCAAAAAACAAGCTATAATATCATTATCCCATCACACAAAGGAGGTTTCTCATTGCATATTAAATATGACAGTCAAAAACTAAATGATGCCATTAAGCATTTTTGCATTTTAACCAATATTTCCATTTTAGTGCTGGACTCAGAGTTTAATCACCTAGCGTTCTATACCGAAGAAAAGCCAAGCTATTGCACCGAAATTCAAAAAAGCCCTTTGGGTAAATCGCGGTGCCTGCACTCTGACATGGTGCTGCTGGAAAAATGCCGGGACAGTCACAAAACCCAATGGCATATTTGTCATGCCGGGATTTTGGATATTGCCATGCCCATCTTAAAAAATGATACCATCATAGGCTATATTCTCATTGGCAGAACCCGGGTGTTAGCGGAAGAGAAGGCACTAAACTATATTAAGGAAATCGGGATCAATAACGAGAAAATGAAGGATTATTATCGAGAAGTAACAGGGTACAACAAAACGCAAATCCATAGTATGCTAAAGCTCGCCTCCATGATGGTGTCCTTTATCCTCACCAATGACATCATTCATATCCAGACCAACCCGCTGGCAGAAGCGGCAGTAGCCTATATTGATGCGCATATTAATGAGAAAATCTCCATTGATATGCTCTGCAAGGAGCTTAATGCGTCTAGGAATCAATTGTATTTATTATTTCATACCAATTTTAATACCACCGTCAACGATTATATCATCAGCCGCAAGCTACAGGTAGCCAGCAAACTATTAAAAAACACCGACCTGTCCATCAACAGCATTGCGGAAGAAATCGGCATTAGTACCTATACCTATTTTTCTAAACTATTTAAGGATAAATTTCATATCTCCCCACTTGCTTACAGAAAAGCAAGCCGGATCTAACCATCAAATGGGCAGGAAAATACCCCAACCGCATATATCGGCATCCCCGTTTCGGAAAGAAAAAAGTGGCCGCACATCAGCAGCCACTCTTTTCTTTTTCTTAGTTCCAAGCCAGCTTCGTTTTTGTCTCGGTCATTGTTTTCTCTGTTCTGTTTTCCTTTTGGAAGGGAACAATGCAATCCCTTGCTCCAATCGTTTATCAAATCGGTTTTTTATTCCGGCAAAACAAACTCCTGCCCTTTCAGCCCTATGATAAAATACCCTTTGTGACCAAAGCCCAAATCAATATCATGCCAGCAGGAATATTTGGCCAAATGAGGTAAGGGATGGGGACCAAAGGAGGATGCAAAGGCATAGATGATTTCCCCGTCCCAAGTTGTCTTGCAGTAATGATCATAAAATTGAATATTGGCTTGGGTGCTGGGATGAGAAAACAAAAATTGCTGGGCATCTGTTTCCTCCTCCGGCTCCTGCTTTTTTTCCCAGCAAAGCTGCTGCCACGGATTTTCCTCCCGGGGATCGGCCTTTTGCTTGGGAGCGTCGTCAATCACAGTTTGAAGCTCCTCCGTTTCCGGAGACGTTCCGGTAGCCACAACGGTATGCGCCTCCTCCGCCCGGCCGATGCATAAAAATAGTTTATCACATTTGGGACAGGTGCGCTTTACCGTCAGCCTCATGCCATCCTCCCCCGGCCTCAGCAAGCCCAGATAATACTGCTCCTCGCCCCTGACCGCATATGCCCGAAGGGGTCTCTCCGGATCCGCTCCCAGCACCGTCAGCTCCGCTTCTACCTCCTCATCCTGCCATTGCATACTTCCCCGAACGCTCAGGGTTTCAAATTCTTTCACCGGATAAAAATTCCACAACATAAAAAAATCACCTCTACCCTATAGGTATGAGGTGATGTTAGCCAATATTCCTCAGCTATGTAGCTCATTAATTCGAGCCTATTCCAAAGCTGACGTTCAATGCCTCATCCACACGCTGCATGGCAGCGCTGTCCAGATGACCGATTTTCTCTTTCAATCTTCTCTTGTCAATGGTTCTGATTTGTTCCATCATAATAATGGAATCCTTTACCAACCCGTAAGACTGGGCGTCCAGTTCAATATGGGTTGGCAGCTTTGCCTTATTAATCTTAGAGGTAATTGCAGCAGCAATCACGGTAGGACTGTACCGATTGCCAATATCGTTCTGCACCACCAAAACCGGTCTGACGCCTCCCTGCTCCGAGCCTACCACAGGGCTTAAATCAGCGTAAAAAATATCTCCTCGTCTGACATTCACTCTTGTTCACACTCCGATAATTTTTCCTCATACCAATTAAGCGTCTCCTGATCTGCCGACAGACAGGCTTCGGCCAGCTCCAGATTAATTTGAGCCATTTGCCGGTACCCTTCTGCCATTTCTTCCTCCCAGCGGCTTTCCCTGGCACATTCCCGGCGCACCAGGCCTGCAACAAAAGAAGAAGCATCTTCGTTGCGCCCGGCAGCCAGCCGCTCCAGTTGTTCTGCTATGGAATCGGGCAGACTGATTACGATTTTCTTAAATTGTTTCAAAATAATCAAGCCCCCAATAGTATGCTTTTTTCTCTATTGCATACTTCTATTATACGCCTCTTTTTATCATTCGTCAATGAACAATAGTTGGAAATCCCTCTGGAAAAAGTAAGGGATTTACCACCTCTGTTACCTGATTATTTTGTTTGTAAACCCGAGGAACCCGTTTCCCCACGGCACACAGCAGCTCATAGCTGATGGTTTCTGACAATGCTGCCAGCTGATGGGCTGAAAACTGCTCTCCGAATACCGTGACCGAATCTCCCTCACTGATATTGTTGACATCTGAGACGTCAATCATACATTGATCCATGCAAATTCTGCCGATCACGGGGCAAAAAGTTTTTTCAACACTCATCACAGCCCGGTTGGAAAACGCTCTAAAATAGCCGTCTGCATAGCCGATAGGCACCGTTGCAATCTTAGCCGCTCTTTTTGTTTGGTAAGTATTTCCATATCCTACGAAGGTTCCGGCGGGAACCTCCTTCACCTGCGTGATCACTGTTTTCACTGTCATGACCGGCTTCAAAGGAAGGTGCTGCTTTGCCATATAATCAGAGGGCGGCAGCCCATACAGCACAATACCGGGCCGAACCAGATCCAAATGCATTTCCGGATACAAAAAGGTTCCGGCGCTGTTGCACACATGCTTCAAAGGAATATGTAACCCTGCCTGCTCTAGCTTTTGCGCCATTTCACAAAAACACGCAAACTGCCGCCGGGTATAGGTTCCGTCCGGTTCATCCGCCGTAGAAAAATGGGTAAACAGTCCCTCAATTTCTATCATGGGCAAGGAGGCAATCTGTAAAATCTGACGCTTAATTTCTTCGGTATCTTCATTAGTATTACAAAAGAACCCAATCCGTGTCATTCCGGTATCAAGTTTAATGTGAATTTTCATTTTTTTGTGCTTTTTTACCGCAGCGTCAGAAAAATTCCGAGCGGTTTCCAGGTCAAACACAGTAGGTGTTATATCGTAATCCAACAGTCTGTCCGCATCCCCCGGACAGGTATAGCCCAGCAGCATGATGGGAACGGTTACACCGCTGCGGCGCAGCTGAATTCCTTCATCCACAAAGGCAACCGCAAGCCGATCCGCTCCGTTTTCCAAAAATATTTTGCTCATGGGCAAAACGCCGTGTCCGTAGGCATCCGCCTTGACCACCGCCATAATACTAGTCTTTCCCGTAACCCGTTTTTTTATTTCACGCATATTAGACGCAGCAGCGTCTAAATCGATTTCCGCATATGTTCTCATGTTGCAAGCCGCCTTTCCTGCGAAAATTCATTTTGCAGCATCAAATCGGCATCATGCTGCTTTTCCGTTCTCATTCGTCCGTAGTAATCTGAATTTTTATTATTTCTCCATCATTTGTTTCATCACCAGCGGAATCTGCCGGCTGATGCTGCCGGCGGTCACCCCCGCCTGGCCCAGCTGCTCCGCTGCCATATCTCCTGCCAGGGCATGCAGTGCAACTGCGCAGAAAGCCGTCTGCTCCTCCGGTACTCCCTGAGCCAGCAGAGAGCCTGTCACTCCCGCAAGCACATCCCCCGCTCCGGCTGTAGCCATCCCCGCATTTCCAAACAGGTTCACATATACCCGCCCCTTGGGGGTTGCCACTACCGTTCTTGCCCCTTTCAGTACCAAATGTACCCGATACTGCTTGGCAAAATTCCTGGCAAATTCAATCCGATTTTCCTCAATTTCGCTTACGGATACCCCTGCAAGCCGGGCCATTTCCCCCGGATGAGGAGTTAAAATACAAGCCTCACAGCTCCGGTCTGCCAGCCACTGCATATGGCCGGAAAGCACATTCAGTCCGTCTGCATCTATCACAATTTTTGATTTTGTTTGCAGCAAAGCATGCAGTAACGCTTCGGTACCCTGGCCGGTTCTCGCTCCCGGGCCGAACACAACCGCATCCGCCTGTTCCGCTCTCTGCAAAAATACCTCTTTCGCCTCCGGATCAAACTGCCCCGTATGCCGATCCTCCAAAGGCAGCGTCATTACCTCGGTCAGCTTTTGCTCCACAATCTCCAACATTGCGGCCGGCACCGCCGCCGTCACCAGGCCGCATCCGCACAAAAGGGCTGTCTGGGCGCTTAACACCGGCGCCCCTGTCATACCGGTGCTGCCCCCTGTCACCAGCACATGCCCAAAGCTGTTTTTATGCCCCGCCGGATCACGCTTGGGCAAGGCTTCCCTTACCATAGCCCGGTCAATTACACAGGTCATATCGTCCCCCAAGGTATCGGGAATTCCGATATTCACCGCCACAACCTCTCCAGCTGCATAGGCGGAGGGGTAAAACAGCAGTCCCGGCTTATAGGCCGTAAAGGTGACGGTCAAATTCCCCTGCACCATGGGATTTTTCTGAAAGGTTTCATCCCCATCCATACCGCTGGGCAGGTCAATGCACACCTTTGCCGCCTTTGACTGATTGATCCGTTCCACAATGTCCCTGCAAAAATCATTCAGCTCCCGCTTCATGCCAGTGCCGAACATGGCATCCACAATCACGTCCGCCGTCTCAAAATCCGCCGGGGTTCCAAAGGGGATTTTCAGCCGCTGAACCATATCTAAATAAGCGCCGGCATCGGCGCCCTTGGGCGGCATATCAAACAGCTTCACTACCGTCACATCTGCGCCCTTGAGAAATAGCAGTCTGGCCAGGGCGTAACCGTCTCCGCCGTTGTTTCCTCTGCCGCAGGCCACCACAATTTTCCCCTTCACAAGATTTCGCCGTTCCATCTCATGAAGGGTTGCCAGGGCTGCATGCTCCATCAAAAGCATCCCCGGAACACCAAAGCGCATCATGGCCATTGCATCCTTGCATTTCACCTGGTCACAGGTCATCACATTCATCGCACCAGCCTCCTATCTGCTTGTTTCAAAGAAAGCTTTGAATTCATCCCAATTTGACATACCCTTCGATTCCTTCCAGCATGGTTTCGTCAGGCTCTATCACAACCACATAAGTGCCCTTTGGCCGGGGTACGATCAAATACCGTTTTTCCGATTTATCCCTGCGGGAAGAAAAATCCAGCACCTGCAGTCCCTGTCTGATCCCATGGCGATAGCCGGAATCCCCGGGAATCCCGTATCCCCGCAGCTCCTTCAAATCAATCTCAATCATCTTTCTCCGGCGCCGTTTCGCTGCAATCCGGTAAATATCCAGATGCTGCTGGGTCAATGCATATTCATATTCCAAGCATCTGCCTGAAATCAAAAAATACCCAAACCAGCAGGCAACAAACACCCACAAAGGAAGAAAGGCGGGAATGATTAAAAACCCCGCCGCAGCAAAGATCAATCCCCCCAATACTGTCAGGGCGATGACTCCGTAATCTTTTCCGTTTTTCTTTTGCTTGATCAGCTGCTCATAAAACTCCATGACCCTTCTCCTACTCCAGCACCGTTACCCGTTCAATTGTTCCGTAACAGGAGCTCCATTTGGTATACATTTCATAGGTTTTCCCAACGCACAGCTCATTGCTTGCAGCGGAATAATAGGCCGATTCTCCCACAGAACCGTCTGTCTGAATGGTCAGGGTCACATCATACCGCTCGGGAATGGGCGCAATCACATTGCGGCCGTCTGCTGTTTTTTCTTCTCCTACAGCGTCTTCCACCGCCACATCCACAATCGTTCCCATCTGCTTTTTCAGCTTGGGATCATACACGTTCCCTTTTTTCTCCAGGGCTGTTACCGAATAATCCCGAACGCCCTTCAGCTTCAGGGTATATTCAATTTTCGTTGCCGAAAGATCCTTGGTGCCGGAAAAGCGGATAGCAATCCCGCCAACACAAAGAATCAACAACAGCAGAATGACAATATCTACAACATTGATTTTTTTCATTTGACCGCCCTCCTATTCAACCAAATCGCTTTGAATGACATAGCCGATCACTGCATAGCCCCGGCCCTTCACGGAAAACTCAGCCCCCACCCGAATGGGGGTGCTGCCTGCCGAAATGGACATATCGGAAACTGCCGCCTCCGCCTCACAGGTCACCTGAAGCTGATATTTCCCCGGCAGCTCTGAAATCAGATAAGTCCCGGACAGGCTGTCAAACATCACCTTTTCCGCAGGCTTGTACTGCACGTCCGTTACTACGCTGCTGTCTACGCCGTTGACACCGATGTTCACCCGATCCCCGATCTGAACGGCCTGAACCAACTCTAAAGGAGCGTCAGCATCCTCCACGGTATATACCACCTTGGCAGCCTGATCCGCCTGCTCCGCGCCGGAAGCATTCCGCAGCATACCGATTCCCACAATCGCCACGGCCACAACTCCGATCAAAATAATCACATCCAAGAAATTAAACTTTTTCATATAGCTCCTCCCATCAAATCCAGGTAAACCTGCTGAATTTCATCCGTATACCGCCGGGCGGTAAACTTTTCCTGAAATACTTTCTTTGCCCCTAAACTCATTTTCTCATAAGCCGCCTGGTCGGTCAAAAGCCTGGTCAGACAATCTGCCATGGCCGAAACATTCCGTGCAGGAAACAGCAGACCGTTCTGCTCAGGGAAAATCACCCCCGGGTTCCCACCAAAATCACTAACCACTGCCGGCTTTCCTAAGCACATGCCCTCCAGCAGTGCCATACTGGTGGCTTCGGTTCCAAAAGAAGCATTGGCTGAAATATCGGTAATATTCACAATGCCCCGTACATCCTCCACAAATCCGATCAGCTTCACATGATCCTCCAGCCCTTTATACCGGATCCGCTCCCGGAGGGCTTCTTCGCACTCACCCGTTCCCGCAATCAGCACAACAGGAGACAGCCCCCTTTTCAACACAAGTTCTGCAGCGTCAATCAAATCGGCATGTCCCTTCACCGGCGTAAGACGGGCTAAAATAGAAATCACCTTTTGCTCCGGCCGGATGCCGTACTGCCTGCGAACCGCTTCTTTTTCTTCCTCTTCCATGGGAGCCACCGGCTTGATACCGTTTAAAATCACCTGAATTTTCTTTTCTGAAACACCGCAGTCAGTCAAATTTTTCTTTGCGGCCTCCGCCACGGCGATGATCCGGTCGGCCAAAAAATTGTTGACAGCTCCGTTGATCATTTTGCCAATCCCTTTGGAGATCCTGGGGGATGGTTCAAACACGCTGTGACGGGTATACACAATCTTGCACCCGCCACACAGCCGAGCCGCAACACGGGCGGACATACTGGCATGGGTATGTACAACCTGGGGCTTTTCTTCCTTTAGAATTTTTTTCAAAGAAGCAATTCCCTTGCGCCCCAAGGATCGCTCATTGATCCCCTCTGCCTCAATCACCCGTACGCCCAGCCGTTCCACCGGCTCCCGCAGCAGGCTGTTTTTAGGCAGTACCACAGCCATGTCAAACCGACTTCTGTCATAATGCTCCAAAAAGGTCAGAATACATTTTCCGGCGCCGCCGATGTTGGTATCGCTGGACACCTGAATCACTTTAATCATAAGATCGCTCCCTTCCGGAGTGATACAGTGCCAAGGCCATCCCCAGCACCGCCCAAAAAATCATCATCACCCGATAATTATAAAACACATAATCAAAGATTCCCTGGAACAAATAGGCCACCAGCCCGCAGCCCACCGCCGCAGACAGCAGCCCCCATTCCGATCTCTTGCCCTGATCACGGTAAACAGACACCAGATACCGAGCCGCCATCCACACAATCCCCAAAAACAGCAGCAAGGCGGGAATGCCGGAATGTACCATCAGCTGTAAATATAAATTATGGGAATGAGGTGCCACAATAGCATTATAGGAATAAAAGGGGTACACACTGTTGTAAGCCTGCTCTCCCATTCCCACACCGCTGATCCAAAAATCACGCAGCATTTGCAGGGTGCCCAGCCAGATAAATACCCGATAGGAGGAAGAGGAATCCTCCAAATTCCCGATGCTGGTAAACCGATTCACAATGGACTGGGGCAGCACAAAGGGAAGAGCCGCCAGACACAGCGGCAAAAAGCCCCACAGTCTGCCGTTTGTGATGGTAATCATCAAAGCCAGGCCAACCATCAGCCCCAGCCAGCAGCCTCTGGACTGAGTCAGGATCAGGCAGACGAAGATGGCAGCCAGCATTACACCATATACAATCTTTTGCCATTCCCGCTTGACGGCACACATCAGTCCTCCGCACACAAAGCCCGCCAACAGGAGATATTCTCCCAAAACATTGGGATTTTCCAACGTGGAATACACCCGCAGCTTAACGTCCTCAAACATTTCCTCGTCCAGCCAGGTATTCACCACATTTGTCCCCCAGCCCATCACATACTGCAAGATGCCATATACCGCCACAACGCAGCCGGACAGCACAAACAGCTTCAGCAGCAAGGAAACCTGCTTTTTGGAACGAGCCGTATTGATCACGCAAAAATAAAACAAAACAAACACCGTTGTAATCGCCGCCACCATTAGACTGTTTTTCCGGGCATAGGAGCTGATCACGCTCAGCCAGGTCACCAGCAAAAAGGCCGTTACCGCCGCCCCAACCCAGTCCAATCTCCATTTGAACTCAGTATGGGTCATGCTGTAAAGCAGCAAGGAACACAGGGTCAGCATAACAAGTCCGGCCAGCAGCATGGTAGGGATAAAGGGCGCCAGCATCACGCTAAACACCACTCCTGCAAAGGGGCGATAGATCACAACTAGACAGCCGCAGATTCCCACCACCGCAGCAATGCCCAGCAATGGCCGCACAGCAAAAACGCCTCCGCCAAGCAGCCCTACAATGACAGCACCGACCGCACCCTTTCCTGTCAATTCCGGGGCAGCAAAAGAAAAATCAAGAGCAAAGCTGTCCAGCACAAACCGGATTACCTTTGATTTTGCCACATCCTTTGTAAGATCCCGGCAGAAAAACAGCAGTAAAATTCCCAGTCCCAAGGGCAGAAGCAGCCATAGGGAAAGCCGTCTCCCCAGCACAAATGAACCTAAGATTCCCGCGCCGGAAAAGCTGCAAAACAAGGCACCCAGGGTTCTGGTGTTCAAAGATAACATGCCTGCCAAAAAGGAATAAGCCATAGATGCAAAGGCGCTTTCCCGCACCCATTTTTCAACCCGAAGGGCTCTCCCGATTTTCTGCGGCAGGGAAAACAGCCCCGCATAACTCCGCCAAAGAAAGCCCTTTCCCTCATCGCATTTCCGGCTCAGCAGACCGATTAGCATGCTGGAGCCCCATGCCCTGGAAAAGAACAAATAGATCCGATGCAAAACCCGGTAAGAACCACTTTTTTCATATGCCCGGTACAGCTTTAAAAGCCATAGCTTAACATAGTCGATCAAAACACTATTCTGATTCATGTTCCGCTCCTTTTTTCTTTTTCACAAATATATTCCAAGCCATTCCCAGCTCCTTCACCCGCAGCAAGGCGCACACAGCCAGATAAATCACCGCTCCAAATGCCGCACACAGCACCGGCACCGTCAGCTTTGCATAGGGAATTCCCGCTGCACCGCGATACACCGCAAACACTGCAATTCCCATCACCACATCCGCCAGAGCGATTTTCCCAAAGTTAAGGATATCTTCGGAGGAGAAAATTTTTCCCTGCCGCCGTCTCATATAAAACAGCAGAGCAACCGCATTGATCACAGATGCAAGGGCAGTGGCCAAGGCAAGTCCTCCAAAGCCCATCAGCCGGGACAGCACCACGCTCAGGATAATATTGCACACCATGCCGATGATAGAGGTTTTCATGGGTGTTTTGGAGTCGTGCATGGCGAAAAAGGATTTGTTCAAAAGCTCGCAGAAGGCAAGGGTCAGCATTCCTACCGAATAAAACATCAGCGCAGTGGAGGTCATGGAAACATCCTCCGACCCAAAGGCGCCTCTTTCATAAATCAGGCTGGTAATAGGCCGGGCGAGAATCATAAAGCCGGTCATAATCGGCAGAATCAGAAAGGCAATGGTCTTTAGTGCGGTGACCATCAGCTTTGAAACCTCATCCTGCCTGTCCGAAGCGCTGGCTCGGGACAAATAAGGAAAAATCAAATTGGTCACCACAAAGGAAAACAAGCCCGTCATGATCACATAAATTTTATTGGCATATTCCAGCGCCGCAATCCCCGCCCCTTCGTTCACTCCAGAAGCCAGGCGCATATTAATCACCGTGCAAAGGGGCTGCACCCAGGTGCTGACCAGCATAGGAAGAGCCAGCTTAGCAGCCTTATGAATGCCATCATCCCGAAAAGACAGACAGGGTCGATACCGATAACCAAATTTTTTCAACCAGGGCAGCTGAATGACCGCCTGCAGCCCCCAGCCCACCAGCATAGCCACTGCCAGGCCGTAAATACCAAACCGATCCTGAAACAGAATAAAGTAAAGAATCAAGGAGCCGTTGGACACCAGACTGATCACAGAGGGAATGTTAAACTCCCCGAAGGACTGCAAAATCCCCACGAAGGAATAGGCCAGTCCCGTAAACACAATCATGGGAAACATGATATTAGACAAAATCCTGGATAACTCCTGAGTTTCCAGCGGAATATCCGGCGCAATCGCCCGGATCAGCTGGGGCGCAAACGTAATTCCCAAAGCGGTAATCACTAATGTAATCAAAAACACCGTATTGATATACAGATTGGCAAACCGCATGGCACGGTCTTTCCCCTCTTTTTCCAGATACTCGTTAAACACCGGGATGAAGGTGGAGGAAATTACGCCCCCGATCACAAAATCAAACAGCAGCAGAGGAATCCGGCAGGCGGTATAAAAGGCAACCGCCTCTGAGCCTGTGGAATAAACCGACGCAATCAGCATATCCCGCAGCATGCCGCAGGCCTTCGCCGCCAAGGTAGCCACTACCATAAAGCCGGCTGTTTTTAACACTTTTTTCGCTTGTTCCATATGAATAGAGTTCCTTTTTTCAGAAATGACAGCGGCATCACATACCGCTCTATTGTATTATACCACGCTTTTCCTCAAAATTCAATTTATATTTCAATTTTTTTATCATTTCGTCCCATTATTTTTCTTTCAAAGACAGCAGCCGGCACAGGAAGGTAAAAAACAGAATCTCAGCTCCACGGAAAGCATCCGCAAAGCTGAGATTATACCAAACTGTTTTATTTCAATAGATCCTACCAGCACTTTAGACGGCTTGGGGCTTTAATCTGCCAGAATAATAATGGTAGCCGCCTCAAAGGTCCCGTCCGTCTGCCGAACACCGGTAACCAGTACAGACTCGCCGGACAACACGTTTTTCAGTGCTCTGGAATTGCCGTTGTTCTTGTTATCAATAATTTTGGTACCGTTGTTCTTCTTGGTAAATATCTGCATCCGCTCCGTTGTGCCGGACGCAGTATCGGTGGCATACACATACAGGAAGCCGTAGTTTGCATTGACAGAATCCACCGTTCCCATCAGGGTATTGGCGGTCTGAACCACCTTTGTGGTGATGGTGGCAACCGTATCGCTTTCCAGTGTAATATCCACCGTATAGCCCAGCTTCAGATCGTAAATGGTGCCCGTCTGCCCGTCTATGGTAATTTCCGTTCCGTTGCTCAAAGCAAAAGTAGAAGAGGTTTTCCCGTTGTTTACCGTAATGGAAGGATTGGCGGAAATCAAAATCTCTTCAATTGTCCCGCTGGTGCTGCCCTTATTGCTGGAGGCTGACAGCGCGGTCACCTTATTGCTGCTCAAAGTCAGAGTCAAATTATCGCCCAGGAGAAGATCTGTCAGCTCAGCGCTTCTGCCGTTTTTCTTAATCGATGCAGAATCTGCCATCAAGTAGGTTCTTTGCACCCCGGAGGAATTTTCCACCACAATTCCGATCTCCGGCTCATACACCACCTTCACAAACTCTACAGAGCTAACGCTGTCTGCCCGTTTGCCGATCTGAAGCTTGCAGATTTTCCCGTCCTTGAAAGAAACCGTCACGTTATCTCCAACCAGAAGATCGGAAAAGGCGGCTGTCTTTGCGTCGTAAAAAATTTGGCAATCCTCCACCAGTTCGTATTCCTTGCCTTCAGAAGAATCGTTCATCACAACTGTAACCGAATTCACAGAACCGCTCTTTTTCGAGGTAACATACCCCTCCCCTGTACTGTCAATATCCGGAGAAAAGGCATCCACATAGGTCAGCGCACCGTCAAAATATTTTAAAATCACGCTGTCTCCCTGGTTGATTTCCTTTAATGTCTTTTTCACGCCGTTGATCCGAATTTCCGCACCGGAAGGAATGTTATAAGCCTTTCCCGAGCCGGATACCTTCAAGGAAACGGAGGATTCTGAAGCGGTTACCGCCTCCCCGGTGACATATGTAATATTCAGATCGTTGATCACCCGGTACAGCATGGTGGCCATCTGTGCCCTGTTCACCTGTTCAGAGGCGCCGAACTGGGTATCGCTGAGCCCAACCATATAGCCCTTTTCCACCACATAGGAAACATACTTTTTCGTATTCTCCGGAAGTTCTGAGATGTCTGTAAAGCTCAAAGCCTTTCCTGCGCTCAATTTCTTTTCCGCTCCCGCTGTTTTTGTTAAAAACACAGCGGCCTCATAGCGCTTCAGCGGCTGATTGATTTTAGAAGCCGCCAGATAGGTTTTTAATTCTGTTTCAGAAAAAATATCGTAATAAAGCAGCAAAGCAATTTCAGACTGGTTATTCAGCTTGTAGGAGGACAAAAAGTCTCCGTACAGCTCATTGGCCTGATCCAGCACCTGCTGATTCACCGGCTCGTAAAACCCGATGATACGAGACATAAACAGCATTGCCTGCAGGGTTGTCACCCCGTCTGCCGGGCCAAAGGCATCTGCGCTGTAGCCCGCAATCAGCCCCTGCTCTGTCATAGCATCAATTGCGTCTCTGGCCCAATCCCACTGTGAACTGTTCAAATCAGCAAACTGAGAAGCAGACACCACCGACACAAAAGAAGAAAGCAATAATAACGCAATCAGCATAACAGAAATTGTTTTTCTCATTCATATTCACTCCTTATTTTGGTTTTCCTGCTGTTTTTCCCCGAAAAAGCGTGAAAAAAAGCATACTGTTACTATAATCATGACATAATATGATCCTTCTGTAAAGGGTTTTTCCCTTTTTTTAAACAAATCTTAACACGTTTGTAATCACAAATGCAACCTTCCTGTTTTTTCCCGTCAAAAAACCAAAATTTACAGCTTGATTTTTGGGGTGAAATGCTTTAGAATAGAGCATGTGGTTGACATAACGCAAAACAAAAGAGGTTTGATTCCGCTTTAATTCTATAATTACTCAATCTGATCCATTGTTATGGTAACAGAAATACAACCACCGGCACCCCCCAGGGGGGAACAAATCGGGAATCGGCATTCCAAACCGATTCAAAAAATTATTTTATAGGAGGAAGTAAAAAATGTCGAAAGCAAAGAAAGTAATCTCCTTTGTAGTAGCGGCCGTGATGATGATGAGTCTGTTCATCCCCGTTTCTGCCTTCACTGTTGCAGAAGACGTTAAGGGCACCGAATATGAATCAACAGCTGCCATTCTGGGCGCTCTTGATATCATGGTCGGCGACTACGAAACAGGCGATTTCAGACCCCAGGATGAAATTTTAAGATCTGAGGTTGCCACCGTAGCAGTCCGCACACTGGGACTGGACAGTCTGGCAGCGAGCTTCGCTTCCAAAAAGGTATTTGAAGACGTTGTGGAAGGCCACTGGGGCAACGGCTATATCAATGTAGCCGCTTCTCAAAAGCTGGTTGTGGGCGACGACGGCATCAATTTCCGTCCCGACGATCAGATTACCGTGCAGGAAGCAGCCGTTATCTTTACCAAGATGCTGGGATATGAAAACAAAGCAGAAAGCAACGGCGGATTCCCCAACGGTTATATGATCACCGCAAACTCCATCGGTCTGTTTGACGGCGTCAAAAACCTGGATGGAAACGCTTCCCGTGGTTTGATTGCCACCATGGCGGAAAACGCTTTGGAAATCAAAATGATGGAGCAGACCGGCTTTGGCAATCTGCCCACCTACGAGGTGGTGGACAAGACCATTCTGAACGATATTCTGAACGTGACCAAGGAATACGGTCAGATCACCGCCAACATGTTTACCCGTCTCAACGGGGCTAGCTCTTCTCTGAAGAAGAATCAGGTTGAGATCAACGAATCCATCTACACCGACTTAACCGGTACCGCCACTTCCCTGCTGGGTTACGAGGTGATGTACCTGTATAAAAACAACAAAAGCACCGGTGAGCAGGAAATTTTGCTGGCTCTCCCCGACTACACTGCTATGTCTGAAATCACAATCGAAGGGGAAAACATTGTAGCAATCACCGGAGACGCTGCCCGCAAGGTGGAATATTGGGAAAACAAGGACACCGATAAAAAGACGCAAACCGCCAACATCGGCGCAGAAGCGATTATGATTTATAACGGTGTTTACGCCGCCTTTGACGCGAATCTGATCAAGCCCGCAGAAGGATATATCTCCGGCGTGGTGCAGCTGATTGATTCCAACCGGGACGATGTGTATGACGTTGTAAACGTCACCAATTATGAAAACCTTGTTGTGGATGAAATTTCTACCGTCAGCTACAAGGTGTATGACAAATATGAGCAGGATCCCATCACCCTGGATCCCAATGACAAAACCATCAAATTTACTCTGACCAAGGAAGGCGCAAATTTCAACTTTGCCGACCTGAAGGAATGGGACGTTCTGTCTGTTGCCAAGAGCCTGGACGGTACTGCCCTGCATGTGATGGTATCCACCGCTTCTGTGGAAGGTACCGTAACAGAGCTTTCTAAAAACTATGTTTATATCGACGGAGAAAAATACAAGGTAGCAGACAACTACACCAAGGCAATTCAGCTGGATGACCAGGGCGTGTTCTACCTGGATCACTTCAATAGAATCGCTGCGGTAGACAACAAGACCAGATATGCCGATCAGTACGCTTATCTGTACGACGCATATTCCACCACCTCCGGCAGAAACGCAAAATTCTGCCTGCTTACCGCCAAGGGAGATCGGGTGGAGCTGGACGGTGCCGAGAAAATGACCTTAAACAGCAAATCCGGCATGAAGCCCTCTGAGGTGCTGGCTCAGCTGATGGACGAGGAAAACAACGTCATCGGCCAGACAGTAACCTTTGAAACCAACGAAAACGGCGAATTGAGAGTGCTGTCTCTGGCAACAGATCTGACCGATGGCACCATCAATGACAAGGTGTTTGGTAAAAACGCAGTCCTCTCTGACGCAGAATACCGGGCAAATGTGAACAAGCTGGGAAAATACAACGTATCGGAATCTACCATCATCTTTGATATCCCGGCTTCCGCCAAGGATGACACCGCCTATGCAGTACGCGACAGATCCATGCTGATCGATCAGAATCTGTATGACGCTGTTGTGTACGACGTGCAGGATGACTTAACCGCAAAGGTGATCGTGATCACCAATTCCGACGGTATCATCAGCGGTGAAACCTCTCTGGCAGTGGTAGACTTTATCGCCAAGACCCAGAACGCTGATAAAATCACCGTTCAGAAGCTGTACGCTTATCAGGACGGAAAGCAGATTGAAATCAACGCCACAGACGATAACTTCTTTGTGAACAGCGAAGGAGAAGCCTTGAAGCAGGGTGACATCATCCGCTTTAAGACCAACGCCAAGGGCGAAATTGACGATTTTGAAATTCTGTTCAGCATTGACGACAAGGAAACAGAAGGAATCACCGAGCTGGATAAGGACACCTACACCGTATACGGTAAGGTAGAACGGAAATTTGCAAGCTCTATCAACGTTTCCGTAAACGGTGAAAACACTGCAAACTACGCCATTGACAAAGCGGTTGTGTACGACTTTGATTCCGCCAAGGTGGAAAATCAGATTACGGTAGTCACCGCCGCCGACATTCAGAAATACGATGAAGCAGATCCTAAGCGTGTCTTTATGAAGGTTTATAAAAACCAGGTCACCGAGATCGTCATTGTAAAATAAGCAAAAAACAACAAAACCGCATCCAAGCGAAGTTTCTCGTTTGGATGCGGACTTTTTTACATAAAACCGCTGTTGATGATGCTATCGCCGCAGCAGTATCGTTTTAATTTCATAGGGACTCCATTCCAAGGAAAGCCCTCTTCCCTTCACCGAAAGCTCTTGCTCCGGCCGTTCCTCCAGATCGGTCAGTGCCGCTTCCTTGATTGAAAATCCAAAGCTAAGGCTTGCTTTGGTTCGTTTTCCCCAGGATTCATAAGCCCGAACGATGATGCCGGTTCCGTCATAGGACTGCTTGACCACTTCCACCACAACATTTTCACAACCGCTTTTCACCAAAGAAAACTCATCCGGCAGCCTTCCCCCTCCCGATGCAGGCAGAACGGTAACGGGCTGGTTCAAAAGAGCAGCCTGGCGCACCACTCCCGCCTCCTGCCAGGATCCCTCATGAGGCAT
>JAXEOR010000122.1:0-13647 GCA_034117945.1 Clostridia bacterium
AAGGGAAGCATGGCTCATGCCGAAATGCTGGGAAAATGCGGGATCATCCCTGAGCAGGACGCTGCGCTGATCGTGAAAACCCTGGGTGAAATTTTAGAGGATATTCAAAAGGGCGCCGTCACCTTTTCTGTTGAGGCGGAGGATATTCATATGAATATCGAAACCATCCTCATTGAACGGATCGGCGAGGTTGGAAAACGGCTGCACACCGGCAGAAGCCGCAACGATCAGGTGGCTCTTGATCTGAGAATGTATTTGATGGATGAAATCACCGTTTTAAAGCAGCTGCTGGCTGATCTTATGAAAGTGCTGTTTCACATTGCCGAGCAGCACCAAACCTCCATTATGCCGGGCTACACCCATCTGCAAAAAGCGCAGCCGATCACCCTCGCCCATCATATGCTGGCCTATTTTGAAATGTTCCGGCGGGATTACGAACGGCTTGAGGATTGCTTCAAAAGAACCAACCGTATGCCCCTTGGCTCCGGTGCTCTTGCGGGAACCACTTACCCCCTTGACCGGGAATTTGTTGCCCGCCGGCTGGGCTTTGATGAGATCACCCGAAACAGTCTGGACGGGGTTTCCGATCGTGATTTTGCCATGGAGCTTGCCTTTGTGCTGTCTGTCATTATGGTGCATATCAGCCGTTTTTCAGAAGAAATTATTTTGTGGAATACGGGAGAGTTTTCCTTTGTGGAAATGGATGACGCCTACAGCACCGGCAGCAGCATTATGCCACAAAAAAAGAATCCTGATGTGGCAGAGCTGGCACGGGGAAAATCAGGCCGTGTATTCGGGGATTTGATGGGGCTGCTGACCATGATGAAGGGTCTGCCCTTGGCATACAATAAGGATATGCAAGAGGATAAGGAACAGATTTTTGACGCAGTAGACACCGTAAAAATGACCTTAAAGGTATTTACCAAAATGATTGATACCATGAAAATCAAAACGGATGAAATGCTGTCAAAATCCCGCCTCGGTTTTACCAATGCCACAGACGCGGCAGACTATTTGGTCAAAAAAGGAGTTCCCTTTCGAGACGCTCACAGTATCATCGGCCGCATGGTGGCCTATGCCATTGAGCATCAAAAAGCACTGGATGATTTTACAATGGAGGAATTTCAGAAATTCTCTCCCTCCATTCAGCCCGATATTTACGATGCCATCAGCGTTCAGACCTGCGTGAAGGAGCGGGATATTCCCGGCGCCCCCGGTGATATCAAAACCGCCCTGCAGGAGGCGGAACGCTACTTGCAGTCTTTATTTTCATAATTTTGGTATAATTTATTTGCTCTTTGTTTATTCTAATATAACAAAGAGCAAATTTTTTCGAAATGAATTTTCTGTACAAAAAACCTCTTATCATTTCTTACTCCGCTGATAAGAGAATTTCATTTTCTTTGCCGAGCGGAGCGGCGGAATGGAGATTATTATGAATAATCAGTTAAAGGGCACCAAAACAGAAGCTAATTTGATGGCCGCTTTTGCGGGAGAATCCCAGGCAAGAAACAAATATACCTATTATGCATCCAAAGCAAAAAAGGACGGCTATGAGCAAATTGCCCAAATTTTTACCGAAACAGCAAACAATGAAAAGGAGCATGCAAACATCTGGTTTAAGCTGCTGCACAACGGCATCGGAGAAACCCCGGCGAACTTAAAAGACGCAGCCGCCGGAGAGCATTATGAATGGACTGAAATGTACAAGCAATTTGCACGGGAAGCAAAGGAAGAGGGCTTTGACCATATTGCCGCTCTCTTTTCCCGGGTAGGAGAAATTGAGGAGCATCACGAACAGCGTTTTCTGGCGTTGCTTTCTAATATAGAAAACAAAAAGGTGTTTGAAAAATTAGAAATTGTCACTTGGATTTGCTCCAACTGCGGCCACCTGACAGTGGGAGAAAAAGCGCCGGAGGTTTGCCCCGTATGCGCTCATCCTCAGGCATTTTTCCAGCTGGAGGCAAAAAATTATTAATCAAAAAAGCTTCCAAATACTTCTTGTATATTCTTTTTTCATTGGCGCAAAATAGGATTGTAAGTTCAATAAAAAAATAATTTCAAGGAGTGAATGAAAACATGTCTAGAAGTAAGACTATGGTACCCGAAGCTAAGGAAGCAATGGAAAGATTTAAGATGGAAGCTGCCAGCGAAGTTGGCGTTAACCTGAAGCAAGGATATAACGGAGATCTGACTTCCCGTCAGGCTGGTTCTGTAGGTGGCCAGATGGTGAAAAAGATGATCCAGTCTTATGAAAACAGCCTGAAATAAGCTGATTTTTCATTGATAACAGGAGTGTTTCCGGCACAAGAAAGGGAAACCGAATTGGTGTTAACCAAATCTTTATATTGACGCCCTGTTCTGTGCCAAAGGGAACGATTGAAACAGTCTGAAAAGCCCGGAGCTCATCAACATGATGAACCCCGGGCTTTTCTCATTTTTACGTCAAATTGCTGCTTTCCGGCCGTTTCTACCCCGGATGCTATTACACAGGCTGATTCAGCTTTTTCACCAAATCCTCCATCAATTCATTCTTGTGAATCATCGTGACATAACGAATCAAATGGCGCCGTGAAGAAAAGCCCCAGTGATGATCATACTCCGGAATGGGGCTGGGAATCAGCCTGGAATCCATCATGTGTCCCTCCCTGTCCAGCAGCCAGGCCACCGCCGTAACATCCCAAATTACCTTGGATGCATAAGGACCGAACCCTCTCTGATCCATCAGCTCCAGGGTATTCCCGGACAGATACTCTCCCAGCTTTGTTCCGCAAAACCAGTTTTTCAGATCCTCCCGGCTTAAGGTAAAGGCACCGACAACTCCCTGACAGGGCAGCTGCACCAAAGGAACGCCGCACCCGAACACAATTCTGGCCGCCGCAATATCCTGATACAAATTAAATTCATAATTGTCCTGATAGGACAGGGCGTGCCCTCCCAGCCAAACCACCACAATCCGATCCTTGATTTGGGGATACAGCAGCAAAGCGGAGGCTATGTTGGTGATCGCTCCAATGGCCACCACATACAAAGGCCACTCCGGGGAATAATGCATCGCCCGGGTTCCCAAATCCTCTGCCGCAGGGGAGATCACCGCCTCCGTTTCCGAAGGGAGATACCGGGTTGATCCCCGAAAAACCGGAACCTCATCCCTTCCCATCAGCTTCAGCAGACGATAAATCTCCTCATAGCTTTTTTCCATTCCGTCCTCCGGAGAGGAGGAGCGCTCGTTCCAAAAGGGTGCCGCATAGATCGCTTTTGTCCGAAGTTTGGGCACCGATTGTAACAAATAGGCAATGGCAAATTGATCATCCACCTCATTATATGCATCTGTATCCAGCACAACATCCGCCTCGCCTTCAGGCGGGCAAAGCCAACGGTTCATCTTACTATTCTCCCTTCTCTGATTCTGCAAAGGCATTTTACAAACCCTTCTTTTCCCTTACAGGTTTGTTTCATTGTATCATATCCCGAACTCGTTGTCAATTCATTCAAAGAGTGGAATAAGGATGAAAAAACAAAAAATTTTTATAAAACTATTGACAAATAAAAAAAATGGGTGTATAATGAACTAAACCATTGAGGAAGAGTAAGTAGATTTAAACCTTGCTTCTGCAGAGAGTCGCAGGCGGTGAGATTGCGGCGGAGCATCTTAAATTGAATGGACTTCCGAGGGCAATCAGAAACATTTCGGTGGAGTATGTGCGACGGAGTGGGCACTTCGTTAAAAAAGGCCGGCATATGTTAGTATGCGCAGAGGTGGGCGTTTTTTATGATACGTCAAGCCGGGTGGCACCGCAGGAGTGAATGTTACAAACTCTTGTCCCAGCAGATTGGGACAGGAGTTTTTATTTTTCTGCAACCAGTTTGAATAAGACTCCTGTCCAAACAAAATTATTTTTATTTAGAAAGGAGTCATTACCATGGCAAACAAGGAAATCCCGTACAAAATCTATTTAGAAGAACAGGAGATGCCCAAGGCATGGTACAACCTGCGGGCTGATATGAAAAACAAACCCGCTCCCCTGCTCAACCCGGGCACGCTCCAGCCTATGAGTGCCCAGGAGTTGTCTCCCGTATTTTGTGAGGAACTGGTCAAACAGGAGTTGGATGACACCACCCCTTACTTTGAAATTCCGGAGGAAATCAGAAAGTTTTATAAAATGTATCGTCCTTCTCCCTTGGTGCGGGCTTACTGCCTGGAGGAAAAGCTGCAAACACCGGCCAAAATTTATTACAAATTTGAAGGAAACAACACCAGCGGAAGTCATAAATTAAATTCTGCTATCGCTCAGGCCTATTATGCCAAAAAGCAAGGTCTGAAAGGCGTTACAACCGAAACAGGTGCCGGTCAGTGGGGAACCGCCCTGTCCATGGCATGCTCCTATTTTGACCTGGACTGCAAGGTTTTTATGGTGAAGGTTTCCTATGAGCAAAAGCCCTTCCGGCGGGAGGTTATGAGAACCTACGGTGCTTCCGTGACCCCCTCTCCCTCCGAAACCACTCAGATCGGTCGCAAAATTTTACAGGAATTCCCCGGCACCACCGGCAGCCTGGGCTGTGCCATTTCAGAGGCGGTAGAGGCCGCAACCACCACCGAAGGATACCGTTATGTACTGGGCAGCGTTTTAAATCAGGTGCTGCTGCATCAATCCGTCATCGGACTGGAAACCAAAGCTGCACTTGATAAATACGGCATTGTGCCGGATATCATCATCGGCTGTGCCGGCGGCGGCTCTAACCTGGGCGGGCTGATTGCGCCCTTCATGGGTGAAAAAATCAAAGGAAACGCAGATTATCGGATCATAGCAGTGGAGCCGGCCTCCTGCCCCAGCTTTACCCGTGGGAAATACGCTTATGATTTCTGCGATACCGGAATGGTGTGTCCCTTGGCGAAAATGTACACTTTGGGCAGCAGCTTTATTCCTGCAGCCAACCATGCCGGCGGTCTGCGGTATCACGGCATGAGCTCCACCCTGTCTCAGCTGTATCATGACGGATTAATGGAGGCGGTATCGGTTCAGCAAACCGACGTTTTCCAGGCCGCAGAGCAATTTGCACGGGTGGAAGGCATCCTGCCCGCCCCCGAAAGCAGCCATGCCATCCGGGTCGCCATTGACGAGGCTCTCAAATGCAAAGAAACAGGAGAGGAAAAAACCATCGTCTTTGGTCTGACCGGAACGGGCTATTTTGATATGGTAGCCTACGAAAAGTTCCATGACGGCTTGATGACAGATTACATTCCTACTGATGAGGAGATCGCAAAGAGTCTGGCGCATTTGCCAAAGGTAGATTGATCAATAAAATTAAATTTTATTAGTCGCAAGAGGGGTCAGCAAGAAAAACTTGCTGACCCCTTCCATCTATGTTGCATTTTAATAGAAGATAAAAAAAGCTTATAAAGCTGTTTTCAGGTTACCCTATTTCGCTGTCATCTTTATTTTTCAAGCAGGATTAACAGATTTTTCTTGACAGAATTTCAATATTTCGATATAATATATACATGTTATCTTTTGAAACAGCAATTACTTTATTCTATTTAATCAAGGGGGACAAAACATGCAAGAGATGAACTTTGGCGGCAACAAATGGGAATTGCTTGCCATGCTGCTGTACTTAGCTCTGGTCATCGGGGTAGGCCTTTACTTCTTTTTTAAGGGGTCAAAAAACCAGGGTGAAAAGGATTACTTCCTGGGAGGAAGAAATATGGGAGGCTGGGTTGCAGCCTTGAGCGCAGGAGCCTCAGACATGAGTGCCTGGGTATTGATGGGACTGCCCGGATCCATTTATTTATACGGCGTGGGCCAGATCTGGATTTCCATTGGTCTGCTGATCGGAACGGTATGCGCCTGGGTTTTTGTAGCACCCCGTCTGCGCAGATATTCCATCGTTGCAGGCGATTCCATCACCATTCCGCAGTTTTTAACCAATCGGTTTCTGACCAATAATAAGGCTCTGCAAACCATTGCCGCAATTGTGTTTATGGTGGTGTACTGCATTTATTCCGCCTCCAGCATTTCTGCCTGTGGAACACTGTTTCACACCGTTTTGGGGATTTCTCCTCAGGTTGCTATGATCATTGCTACAATTGTCATTGTGGCTTACACCTTTTTGGGCGGCTTTAACGCCGTTTGTTGGACAGACTTTTTCCAGGGTCTGCTGATGCTGGGTGCCCTGATGCTGGCTCCCATTATCGCCGTTTTCTTTATGCAGGGCGATTCCTTTGTGCAGCCCGCTCTTTCCCTGGGAGATCATTATTACAACTTTTTATCAAACGGCTCCTGGGACTGGAAGAGTATTTCCAGCATTCTGTCCGGCTTAGGCTGGGGCTTGGGGTATTTTGGTATGCCGCACATTTTGATTCGCTACATTTCCATCAAATCCGAAAAGGAAATGAAAAAATCCAGAATCATTGGCTGCGTTTGGATTGCCATTATTCTGGCAATGGCAACGGTAGTCGGTCTGGTAGGGCGGCAGTTCTTAGGAGATTCTTTGGTAGACAATCAGCAAAATCTGGTGTTTATTCAGATGGTAAGACGGGTATTCCCTGCGTTCATCGGCGGAATTTTGCTGTCCGCTATTTTGGCAGCCTCCATGAGCACGGCAGATTCTCAGTTGCTTGCCTCCTCCTCCGCCTTTTCGTCTGACGTATACAAGCCCATCTTCCGCAAAAAGGCTTCTAACACCGAAATGATGTGGGCCGGACGGCTGATGGTTGTTGTGATTGCGGTTGTGGCCTTCTTAATCGCCAACAATCCCAACAGCGGTGGTATTATGGCTTTGGTTGAGGCTGCTTGGGGCGGCTTTGGGGCTTCCTTCGGCCCGGTTATTCTGCTGGCTCTTTATTGGAAGCGGCTGACCTACGGCGGTGCTGTGGCAGGAATTACCGTCGGCTTTTTAACAGATGTGATCTGGTATGCAAAGCTGACCTCTGTAACCGGTCTTTATGAAATTATTCCCGGGTTCCTGTTTGGACTGCTGGCAGCCATTGTTGTTTCTCTACTTTCAAAAGCGCCTTCCAAAGAGGTGTGCGCTTTGTTTGAAAAGTCAAAGCTTCCTACTGACTAAATGATTCGATAGAATCATAAACACAGCAAAGGGCGGCAGCCGAAACGAGGGTTGCCGCCCTTTCCTATTCTTTATTTTTCTCGCCAAAACCAAAGGGCAATGATGAAAAAGGATTCCACAAGGTGGTATATCCCTTATATTCGGCCATTTCAGAGGCGCAGAAAAAGAGTCTTAGGAATAATTTATTTCCTTTAGGTCCTCTTTGAATCAAACAAAAATAAGAGCAGTACAACAGGCTGCAAAGCCTATCATACTGCTCTTGTTTTTTTAGGATTTTATTTCACCTTCAACACCACAGACCCATAGGTCACCGGCACCGACGGATCGGAGGACAGGGCATAATCCAGTCCTGCGTCAATAAACAACACCGTTCCGTCTGTTAAGGAAACATCCTGTCCCTCTGAGGTCAGGAACAGCTGCTGATAGGTTGCCGCTTTGCCGTTCATATTCTTGACCTCCAGCTTCAGGCGGCAGGTAAATCCGCTGCCATTGTTGGTCACCAGGGAAGAATAGTAGGTGAACTGCACCTGAATCCCAAGCTCCCGGTAAATCCGAACCGTTTCCTGATTCAGCCTGGTTACAAACATGCTGGAAAATTCTCTTGAAAAATGATAAATATCAATCGGATTGCGCTGCTGGCTTTCTGCAAAGGAAGACATCTGGAAAAACTGAGCCGTATAAATTTCAGAGGGCATTTCCTCTAAAATACACTGGAAATACTGGGCTGTCTCAGGATACTTTTCCGGATTCTGCTCCAAAGATACATCATAGACCTCTCCTGCACCGGCCTCCTCCCAGGTCGTCACATAGGCCGACTGGGTTCCGATCAAATGATCCAGCTGCAGCAGCACCAGCGCAATATCGTGCATAGTCGCCTGCTGAGCCGGGCGGATGTTCCGATTGGAATACAACGCAATATTTTGCTTGTTAGCATAGGTCAAGCAGGTATAGGCAATATTTTTCTCCATATCCCCCACGTCTGCATAGCAGGTGCTGGTGGTGTCATACCCAATTTTGCTTTGAGCCTTTTTGATGATCCCAAAGGTTAAGGCTGCCAGCATGTTCTGGTTATTGGCGGGCTGATCAATAAAATTCTCATTGATCACATCCTCGCCCAGACAATTCTTTCCCAATACATATAAATCCTTGGCATATTCATGCTCAAAGGGAACCTCAACGGAAAACTTGCTGTAGGTCAGCTTATATTCCTCCGATGCCAGCCGAACCGCCGCCCGAGCCAGCTCCCCATTTGTCACAGAAGCTGCAGGGTCATATGCCTTGTCAAACAGGCAGGTACCTTCGTAAATTTTCTTCAGGAGATCATCAGAAACCAGCTGAGAAAACTCCTTAGGCTGGCTGTTCACATCAATGGCTCTGGAGCGAATGATCAAGGAGGCAACCTCCGCTCTGGAGATCCCGTCCTGCAATCTCAGATTAATGCCGTCATCACCAATCATCACCCCATACATATAAATCCAAGCAACTGCGTCCTTATTCTCCGCCTGATCGGTAATGATAGCCGGTGCCGCAATTCCTTTCGGACTGCCTGCCCGGTTCCAAAGAATTGTGATCACGTCTCCCCGGGTCATGGGTTCGTCAGGATAAAACCGATTTTCAGCATCCCCTTCCACGCCGGAATACATGATATATTCATAGCCCCAATGCTCAGGAGAAACATCTGCAAAATCAGTCTCCCGCTTTTGCTCTGTTTTTCCGATCATACGGACAAACTCTGCTCTTGTCACCTTTTTATCCGGCTCAAAATAGCCCTCCGGCGTTCCGCTGACGGTCTTTTCCTCCACCAGCTGGCTCACCGCATCGTAAGCCCAATGATCCTCCGGCAGATCCGGAAAACTAACGGCTGCACTGACCAAAATCCCGTTACAGAGCAATGCAGCGCACAACAAAACTGCGATACCGATTCTCTTCATTTTTTTCTCTCCGTTTCCTTTTTGATTATTCCTGGTGTTCTCCGTGAACCTCCAGGTATTTTTTATTTGATTGCAGCAGGATAGAGCACAAAACCGAAATCTGCACCAGCCATTCCGCAATCGGATAAACTCTAAGTACAGCTAATATTTTAGACGCAAATACAAAAAATTTCGCCATAGTATCTGTGATTTCCCAATCCATTACCTCTGTCAAGTACATGGAATAAACCGATGCCAGAAAAGCCAGAATAACGATCATAGCAATCACGCAGACAGCAATGCAAATTTTTTTCAATGCCGGGTTGGGATAAAGATAGCTTCTCTGATTGATCTGATAGATCAAAGCAGATAAGATCCCGATATAAATCAGATTACAAATGACCACCCGGTTGCTAACTGTAATGGAATATCCAGTCGTCAGGGAGGTGCGCACCGCAGAAACCGCCGTCCATAACAAAAACAGCCCTCCTAACACGCAACTGCTAACCCTCAAGGATCGATGCATCCCCTCCTGGATCAAAGCCACGCCCTCCAGCACAAACAGGAGCTGAAACACAAAAAAAGGAATCTGATTAAAAAAACCCAGCAGTAAATATAAAAAGGCAGCCACCATGACCAGCGCATACCGCTTATAGAGACTGTCCTCCCTCTTCCGCTTGCGAGCATGTCCCTGATAAAGCTTTTTTTCTTGTGATTTGGTTTTCATAACATCCCCCTCTCTTACTGATTATTATACAATAAACAGCTCAAAAAGTAAAGAGATTTTTCAAACATAAATCCTGGCCACTCTTTTCTTTAGTGCAGCACATAGCGATCCCGGTATTCCTCCAGGGTGGCAATGTTCTGCTCCTTCATTTCTGTTGCCGCAGCAGTGCCTATATAACGAAGATGCCACGGCTCGTCCTCATAGCCTGTCACATCCTCCCACGCACCGGTATAACGGATGATAAACCCATACCGATGCCCGTTTTGCAGCACCCATTGATATTCCTTAGTAGTCACAAACTCATTCAGCCCGTCAACAGAACCGAACACATCCACCGCCAGGCCGGTATGATGCTCGCTGTACCCCGCCCTTGCGCTGTATCGGTCAACATTTTCCCGAGAATCTGTGGCCAGATAGCTTTGATATAAACCCTCCTGATAGGAAACGGAACGGTAGCCGGAAACCGCCCGCAGAGTGTAGCCCTGGGTCTGGGCGTCTGCTTTCATTTGATCAAAGGCCTGCTGGGCTGCATAGCGCATGGTACAGCCGTCTGCATTTTCCACCAAATCCGGCGGCTGATAATCCTCCGGCACCCGATAATATTTATTGACAACAACCAATAAGTCGTTATTCAGCTGGTCGGCAGTTACCGTCAGTGCGTCTGTAAACTGGGTCAGATCCAGCCGACAATTCACCCGCCAGACCACCTCCTCTGTCTCAAGCTCCGGATGAAGCTGACGATAGGCCTGATAACGCTCGGAATTTTCCAGTTCATAATTATTCAGCTGAGAAAATTCGCTCTCTTTCTTATTTTGATCCGTCTCCTGAGGCTTCTGGCTGGGCTGAGCCTGTCCTGTCAATGCCTGAGGCGCAGGAGAATTTGTCACGGCTGCTGTCTTTTGCCGCTGGGAAAGGCTTGCCGTCTGCGCCGCCCGGTACCGGGCGGGGAACCGGACAAAATAAATCACCAGATACACCGTAAGCGCAAGCAGGCAAAGGCAAAGAAGCGCCTGTCTCCTTTTTCGTCTCCTTCTCCGTTTCAAAAGAGCGGCTCGCTGAGCCCGGTTTTTCCTTAGCTCGTCCCGCCGTTTTTCAAGCTGCTCGTATTGCTGCTGATCCATCCTGATTTCCTCCCTTCGGTCACCCTACCACTGCCGCACCACATCGGAGCGCACAAAGCCTACCGTACCGTTCGGAGTTTCCACCTGATACCACACATAATTCAATTGCTCCACAGGGTCATAAGACACTGTTTCCCCCAGATAACGCAGCCGCACATTGGTATCCCCCTGGGCTATATACAGCAATTTTGCAGACTGCTTGCTGGGCTCCGTCCGCACATAAATGCCGCTGTTGGAAAATTTGTTTACAAAATAAACACCCGACTGATTTTGAGAATAATAATAGGATCCGCCTCCCACGGTAGGCGCCGGTGTTTCCGAAGCCTGCGGAGAGGGCTCAGCCGTAGCAGTAGCAGTAGCAGTCGGAACAGGTCCCGCTGTTGGAGTATGCATATAATTTTTCAACAAAAAAACGCCCACAAACAAAGCACCGCCGATTAACACAACAGAAAGCAATCCCACACAGATCCAGACTGCTACGTTCTGATTCGGCTTTTTCTGCGGTGGACGGTACCCGCCCCCATAATAATTCCCCTGTCCTTGATTCATCTGATTCATTGTAATTCCCCCCCAAAAAACAATTTACTACATATTAAAATTGTATCACAAGCTGACAGGATTGTCAACTTTTTTAAAAATTCGGTCATTTTAGACTTTTTTTGATAAAAACAATTGTCTTTTCCTCTGTTTCGTGTTATAATGAAAGGGATAATGGCATTTGGGGGCAAAAATTTTTAAATTAATAAAAACAGGGTTTTTCCCGCTTTTATTTTTTTACCACATTGCATGAGGGAAAGGAACGAAGGAAAGCCATGATTTTTTCCAGCACATTATTTTTGTTTTATTTTTTACCGTTGGTTTTGCTGGTATATTACCTAGCGCCTAAAAAGGCCAAAAATCCGGTGCTGTTTTTGTTCAGCCTGGTATTCTATGCCTGGGGAGAACCGATTTATATTGCAGTCATGCTGTTTTCCGTTCTTTTCAATTATTTTTGCGGTCTGGCATTGGACAAAAGGAAAAACCGCAGCATTCTGGTCTTTGCCGTAGTTGTGAATCTGGGAATTCTGCTTTTTTTCAAGTATACCGACTTTTTTATTGGATTGATCAACGGGATCTTCCGCTGCCATATTCCACTGCTGGAGCTGGCTCTTCCCATAGGAATTTCCTTTTACACCTTTCAGACCCTGTCCTATGTGATTGACGTGTATCGGGGCAAGGTTGCCTCCCAAAAAAATCTGATTTCCTTCGGAACCTATGTGGCTCTGTTCCCTCAGCTGATTGCCGGCCCCATTGTGCGCTACAGCTCCATCGAAAAGCAATTATCTGACAGAACTGTCACGGCTCAGGGAATCACCTCCGGCATTATCTGCTTTATTATTGGCCTTTCCAAAAAGGTGTTGATCGCCAATCAGATCGGATTGCTTTGGGACAGCATGCATGCTGCGGAGCACCTTTCCGTTCTGTCCGCATGGCTGGGCATTATCGCCTTTGCATTTCAGATTTATTTTGATTTTTCCGGCTATTCCGACATGGCCATCGGGTTAGGAAAGCTGTTTGGCTTTACCTTTGACCAAAATTTTCATTATCCCTATACCGCATGCTCTATTACGGATTTTTGGAGAAGGTGGCACATCAGCCTCAGCACCTGGTTTAAGGAGTATGTTTATATCCCCTTAGGCGGGAACCGTGTTTCCCCATCCAGAACCCGTCTGAATCTTCTGATCGTATGGGGACTGACCGGCTTTTGGCACGGAGCCAGCCTTAATTTTATCCTTTGGGGCTTATACTATGCTCTGCTGCTGATTCTGGAAAAGGAGCGGATGGGAAGGGCAATTCAAAGACTGCCCAGGCTGGTTCAAACGGGATATACCCTGTTTTTTGTACTGATCGGCTGGGTGTTTTTCGCCTCCGATACACTGCCGGCAGCCTTTCGCTATCTGGGCGCAATGTTTGGCCTGGGCAGTACCGGCTTGATTGATGCGCCTGCAAAATATGCCCTTGGCTCCTACAAAGTGATTTTGCTGATCGCCTTTCTCGCCATGCTGCCTGCAGGAAAATATGTGGCGCAAAAATGCTTCAAAAAGCAGCCTCTTTTGGCGTTGGTTCCCATGCTATTGCTGCTGTTTCTATGCCTGATTCATCTGGCAGATGCCTCCTATAATCCCTTTTTGTATTTCCGGTTTTAGGCGGCTTACGTTAAAAATACCTCTTATCCGCCCGCGATAAGAGCCGAGAATCATTTATATCAAGATCTGCGGGCAGAAGGAATGCGGAATGTATTATGAAACGAAATCATTCTCCCTTTGATGGATTCAATTGTATGATTGTCGGGATTTTTTTGCTGTTCACCCTATGCAATCTCCTTCACCCGAGGGCTGCCTATTCTCGGCTGGAAAACCGCTATCTGCACAAACTGCCCTCTCTCACGGTTCAAGGTCTGTCCGATCGTTCCTTTATGAAAGGCTTTGAGACTTATGTGGAGGATCACCTTTTTGCAAGAGATTTTTTTGTAAAGGAAAAGGCCAAGCTGGAGCAGGCAGCCGGAAAAAAAGAAAACAACGGCGTTTATTTTGGAAAAGACGGTTACCTGCTGGAAAAACCGTCTCTTTGGGATGACAAAATCATCCGTCAAAACATACAGGCCGTAAAAAACTTAGACAGTCTGGAACGGTATCAGGTCACGTTGGCCATTGTTCCGCCTGCCTATGAAATATTGCAGGAAAAGCTCCCCAAATATGTGTATCAACCTGTGATCCCGAAATTGAACGAAACCGTTCAAAAGGAGCTGGAAGGTACCGGCGTGCAGATTGCTGATCCCACC
>JAXEOR010000123.1:0-4780 GCA_034117945.1 Clostridia bacterium
AGGATATTGTTCCTACGTCATCCGAGTGGACGGAAAACTGGGGGAACTATTGGGACAAGCTGGCTTCCATGGAAATGCGGACCAATGTGGGAGGAACCTATTATTATGATGACTTTTTGATGGCCGGTTCTCTGGAACCAAGGAAGGATCCCACAGCACCAACGGTTGTTTCCGTTACGGTAGAGGGTGTTACCATGGTGGGGAAAACGCTGACGGCAAATGCCCAGATTACAGATGATGATTCAGATGAACTGGACGTTCCTCTGTATCAATGGCAGGTATCTGAAAACGGTACGGAATGGAACGATCTGACCGGTGCTACCGGGAAAACCTATCAACTGACATCAGCTGAGGTGGGTAAACTGGTGCGGGTGGTTGTAACCCCACGGAGCAAAGCGGATCCCAAGGTGGGAGAGCCAAAAGCATCAGACGCAACGCAGGCAATTTCAGATGTGGCTGTACCTCCCTCGGCAAAGGACGCAGCCATTTCCGGCAAAGCGGAAACAGGCAGCATGGTGACGGCCACTTATACCTATCTGCCCTCCTCCAGCCAAGTGGAAGAAGGAAAAAGCACCATCATTTGGGAAACTGCCGATCAGGAGACAGGCCCCTATACAACGGTGCAGTCCTCGGTTTCCAAGGAATATACGCTCAAAAGTGCTGATGGGGAAAAGTATCTCCGGGTGCGTATTATTCCGAAGGACAAAAACGGTCTGGCGGGAACGGAGATTATATCCGCCACTGTGAAAGTGACCGTCTGGACACCTCCAGAATCGGAACAGGTATATTATGTTGCCACAGACGGAAACGATGAAAATGCGGGGACTATTGATGCACCTTTTGCCACCATTGAAAAGGCAAGAGACGTGATTGCAGCCGCCTCACTTCCCGAGGGCGGTGTTACGGTTTATATCCGGGGCGGAACCTATCCTGTTTCTAAAACGATCAACTTTACCTCCCAGAATTCCGGTGAGGAGGGTAAGCCTATTGTGTATCAGGCCTATCCGGGAGAAGAGGTGGCCTTTGTCGGAGGCAAAACCCTGGATACTTCCAAAATGCAAAAGGTGACGGATGAAGCCTTGCTGAACCGGTTGGTTGACAAAAATGCCAGGGAGCATTTGATGTCCATTGATTTGGGTGAGCAGGGGGTTGAGATGACGCCGCTGGCGGGCTATGGCTGGGGCTTTCCAAGCTATAATCCTACCGAAATTTATATGAACGGCACGCAGCTGAAGCAGGCTCGCTGGCCCAATGACGATCAAAGTCTGAATCTGATTCAGGCGGCGCCTGTTGTGGGCGAAGACGCCGAAGGCTACAATGACCGCTCTCAGCCCGTTAAAATGACTTATCCGGATGAGGAAAACCGTTCTGCCAAATGGACGGTGAAAAAGGGTGATGCTTATGTTGGCGGCGCAATTGTGTATTTCTGGGCAAATACCAATTTGAGAATTGATACCCTGGACGCTGCCAATAAAACGGTAACCAGCATAGATCCTTCTGTTTATTCCCTGATCCCGGGTGCCGGCTGGGGACAGCAGTATAAGATTTATTTCGGCAATATTTTCGAAGAAATTGATCAGCCGGGAGAAAGCTACGTTGACAGAGAAAACAATATTTTGTATTTCTATCCGGTAGGGGATACGAAGAAGTCCAATATTATGGTGTCAACCTTGAACAGAGCGATGGTGAATGTGTCCAGTGCCTCTTATTTGACCTTTAAAGGAATTTCTTTTGAGGACACACGGGCAACGCCTGTAACACTGAACGGAGCGAATCACATTCAAATTGAAGACACAGAGATTTCCGGCTCCTCTCAAATGGGAATCACCATAACCAATTCAAAAAATTGCACGATATCTGGCTGCCATTTCTATGACATGGCCAGTAGTGCGATCAGTATAACAGGCGGAGACAGAACAAATCTGAATTCCGATTACAATGTGATTGAAAACAGTTATTTTCATAACTGCAGCTTAAAGCCCGGTGAGCGTTTCGCCATTATCCTGAGCGGAACTGTAGGAGAAACCATTCGTCACAATGAATTTGACGATTTGCAGTGCTGTGCCATAAGTCTTAATGATGCCAACGATACCCTGATTGAATACAACAAGATTTCCAACAGTTTGTATTTCTCATCAGATATGGGAGCGATTTACTGGGGCAGAAACAATACGGTATTGGGCACAGTGGTTCGATATAACTATTTTGAAAATTTGGGCAGCGAGCTGAAGGTGCTGAAGGAGGGTTATGTAGACGGTGTTTTCTGGGATGACGGCGCGTCAGGACCGGAACTTTACGGAAACGTATTCTACAATGCCGGCAATGAGCAGTCATCTATCAGAACAAACGGCGGTGAGGTTTCCAATGTGCATGGAAATGTCATTATCGACGACACCGGCCGGACAGATTACAGCATTTATCTGTGGGGCTGGGGAACACGAAGATATACCTATAACGGAAAAGCGATGAATCCATACATTCCTGCCTGCAACTGGCTGTACCTAATGGATATGCGTTCTCTGTTAGGAACTGCCGAGGGCAGCACGAACAGAAAAGAGGGCAACAGTAGCCTCTGGAGTACAACACGGCAGGATTTGCTGTGGAGCAGTACCTGGAAGGAGCACTATCAGGGCACTCTTTGGAGCAGAACACTTGATTTGTACAGCAAGGAGCTTTATGAGGGTGCAAAAGTATATTTTGACGCCGGAGATGAATATGGTCTTTTGAAATTTATGGACGAAAACGTACCGGCGGGTCTGAATAATAAGATTCATGACAATGTTTTGATCGGCAGTACTGCGGTAACCGGAAAGGCGAGATACGAAGCAGATGATTACGATAATTATAAGCAAGATAATATTAAGGAAGCTGCTTCTCTGTTTGCCGATTACGGCTCCGACTTTACTCTGACCACTGCCGGACTGAAAACAGTCCAGCAGTCAGCTCCCAAATTTGAAAACATTCCCTTTGATCAAATCGGTCTGCTGACCCAGGTGGGAGGCCACAAGCCCGCTGTTACGATCAAGCCGGAGATTTTTGCGGGAATCGCGGCGGCAGGGAATGAAATCAGTCCCTCCTATGTCTTTGACGATGAGGACGGAGACCTTGAGGGAACCACTCAGGTCTATTGGTACGTCAGCGATGAAAAGGACGGAACATATACCATGGTGGAAGGAAAGCAGGGGCAGTATCTGCAATTAACCGCAGATGACGCAGGACGGTTTTATCGGTATAAGGTCATTCCTTATGATACCAATTCCATGCGGGGAGCATCTGTTATGTCAGATCCGATCGCAGTAAGACAGGCAAGCTCGGTTGACTATTCCGCCTTAAGCAGTGCTCTGAAGGAAGCAAGAGGGGCATTGGAAAATGCTGTGATAGGAAATGAAACGGGGCAATACCCCCAGACTGCGGCCGACGAGCTGAGCGCAGCCATTGAAGCAGCCCAGAAAACAGCAAATAAAGAGGGTGCTTCTCAGCATGCGGTAAATGCTGCGACAGAACAATTGGAAGAGGCGATTGCAAAATTCTATAAACAGAAGATCGCCGCCATTGACAGGGATAAAATCGGACACAGCAATATCAACGAACTGCTGAAGGATACCGAAAACTGGGACAATCCCGGAGGGTGCATGAAGTTTGAAAACGGTTCTCTGGTGATTGACGCCGCAGAATTCGATCTGGCGACCTACAAAGGAGAAACCTATCTGAATCAGGAAATTTCCTTTAGGCTGAAGCTGGAGAAAAAAGAAGAGACGGGTTGGGCAGGTATTTATTTCAGACAATCTGCCACCGATCAAAAGGTTTGGCTGGCCGGCAATCGTGGATTTATGTTTGATGTGAAGGGCGACATTATGAATCTCCAGGAATATGGGGAAAATACGGCCGCCGGAATCATTGATACCGTTGACAACAGCTTTATTGAGTTTGGAAAGGAATACGTTGTCACCCTGGGAATATATGACACCGAGGAAGAAAACAAGGTTTATTGGGAAATGAAGGTAGACGGGGAGACCGTTTACAGCAAGATTACCGACTGCGCAGGCCTTTATGGTAAGGAAGGATACTTCAGCTTTAGCGCCGGAAAGGCAATTCTGACCATTTCCCCGACCCAGGCAGACAAAACCAATCTTTCTGCATGTTTGACCGAGGCGGCGGAGCTGGCCGGATTAGTGGTTGCGGGAAATGAATATGGTCAGTATCCTGCCGAAAAGATGGAAGCATTCAACAAAGCGGTGACTGCTGCAAAAGCTGCTATGCAAGAGGAAAATGCGACGCAGTATACAGTGGATAAAGCAGCGGAGGAGCTGGCAGAAGCCATGAGGGCACTGCGCCGCTCTGTCAACCTTAGCGAAACCGTTTCGGGCGATAAGACCATCACCATCAGAAATGATCTGCCCAGTGCGGCAATCAATGTAGAAAAAACAGCGAACGAAGTGAAGCTGGTTACCGAAAAGGATACCGCACTTCCTGCCATCAGCATTTCTGCGGAGCGTTCCATTGGAACGGTTTCGGTTACAATACCGGAGGATACAGCTCTTTCCGGAGCGGGAACGTTGCTGGCAGTAAAGGAGTTGACGGCACCCAGCGTGTCAGTAAACGGCACCAACATGTTTACGATACAGATGGCGGAGGGAATCCTTACCTCAGATCATGCCATCCGGATCTTGTTCCCCGGACAGGGCAAAAAGCAGGTTGGCATCATTACAAACGGCAAATTTACAAGAATTTCGAAAAAGGTAACAGAGGACAGTCAGCAAACAGCAGACAAGGAGCTGGC
>JAXEOR010000124.1:0-8754 GCA_034117945.1 Clostridia bacterium
GGAATGGACTGTACTATAATGGTTTCATTGCTTTGGAAGGGATCGGAAATGATAACCACCAGTAACCTGGCAGCATGCAAAGGAGCTGCAGCAAACCGATTTATTGAATCGGGTTGCCTACAGCTCCTTTTGCGTATCTGATCATCTTTCAACCAAACCGTATTTCTCCTTGATTCGCTCCAGCTTTTCTATCATAGGCTCTGAGAGGAACCACAGGAAAAAGGTTGTTGACGCTGCATGAACCAAGTCAAAGGGGAATCCCATAGCATAGGCGGAAAGAAACATTTCCACCGTCGGCTTTTCCTGCCACATCATAACCGAAGCCGGGTTCATAATTCCCCCGTATAGTACCAGTGTTGCAAAAAATCCAAAAATACAAAGGGAAACTCTTGTTTTTCTGATCAGTCCTTTTCTGAACAGCACCCCGGCAGTCAGCCCAATCAGCCCAAAGGCAAACATCTGCCACGGGGTCCAAGGTCCCTGACCGAACAGAAAGTTTGAAACAAAGGCGGAAACGGCGCCCACCAAAAAACCCGCCTCTCCCCCAAAGCAGATGCCGGTGATGATCACCAAAGCCGCCACCGGCTTGAATTGAGGCAGCATATAAAACGCTCCCCTGCCCGCAACAGCAATGGCGCACAGCACGCTGATCACAACCAGCTCTCTGGCCTGGGGCTTTCGGTTTTCAAACATAGCGCAAAAGGGAACAATCGTTTCCAGGATGATAAGCAGGCTGATAAAGTAATACTTTCTGTCCTGCAAATAAATCATGCCGATCAAAATAGTCAGGGGAACTGCAATCAAAATAAACAGCGCCGCCGCAAGGGTTCGCCTTGCCGGCTCCCGGCCGACCTTTGGCGGCTTTATGTCTTTGATGTCCAATTTCTTCTTCGGAAGAAAGCAAAGCAGACAGGCTCCAAGCTCTAAAATCGTAATCAGCTGGACAGTCCAGGAGCTCCAAGCCTTCATTTTTTGCAACATGCAGGTCACAACAAACAAAAGAGCAAAGATACTTCCCAGCGCAATTCTCTTTACTGCCGGCCTTTTTGATGGCACTTTTCTTTCCGGTTCTGCCCTGCTTTCCAAAGCAGAAATTTGGGAGGGCTTTTCCGTCTTTTTTTTCGGAGGAGTTCCGCCGCAGGCAAGGATCACATCCTCCGGCAGGACTGCTTCGGGAAGGCTTGTTCTCGCCATTCGGTTTGTACTTGTGGTATAAAAGCTTTTTCCGGAAAAAAAGGCTTTGGGTGTGCCGACAGACGTAAGGGTTCCGTCAAAAAACAGTCCGCATCTGTCCGCATATGCCGCACAGAATTCAATGTCGTGAGATACCATAACCAGTGTCACACCCTTTGCCTTCAGCTCCTTCAGGATCTCCCCAAATATTTGTTTAAAATGTGCGTCCATCCCCTTTGTCGGCTCGTCAAGGAGCAAAATTTCGCAGTCCTGCAGCAGCACCTTTGCCAGAGCCGCTCTTTGCTGCTCGCCCCCGGACAAATCATAGGGGTGACATTCCAGCAAATCCTCAATGCGGCATAAGGCCGCTATGCTTTTGATCCGCCTTTCCTGCTCCTCCCGGGGTAATTTTTTCCCCGAAAGAATCTCCAAAAGGTCAAGGCACACCGTTTTCTTCACAAACAGCGTCTGGGGATTTTGCGGCAGAACACCCAACAGACTGCCGTAGAAATGAGTGATTTGAGAAATTTTTTGTCCTTTGATCAAAACCTCCCCCCGATAAGGCCTGTTCAGTCCGCTAATCAGGGAAAGAGCCGTTGTTTTTCCCGTCCCGTTCCCGCCGACGATGGCAAACAGCTCCCCCTTGTCGATCTGAACGCTGAACCCCTTAACAACATCCGGCAGCTCCTTTTCGTATCGGAACCAGGCGTCCTTTACCTCGATCACCCTTTCTGCCGGCTGCCTGCTCTCCTCTACCTTGGGGATAAGATCCGCCTTTAGGGGATGGGTTTTGGAATACTGCGCAAGCCACTCTCTGCCCTCCCGAACGGTAACAGGCCCTTCCCATTCATTTTCCACCGCACCAAAAATCCGCATGGGAGCAGGGAGCGCGTCATACATTTCGTGCCCCTTTAACGCCCTGCTCATGTTTTGAGGCCGATCGTCTGCAATGATTTTCCCCCGATCCATGACAACAATTCTATCAGAAACGGCAAATACCTCCTCCAAACGATGCTCCGTTATGATAATCGTTGTGCCAAGCTCCCGGTTGATTTTTTCCAGGGCTTTGATAAATTCTCCCGCTCCGATCGGATCCAGCTGACTGGTGGGCTCGTCTAAAATCAGCACAGAGGGCTGCATGACCATCACGGCAGCAAGATTCAAAAGCTGCTTCTGCCCCCCTGAAAGCTCTGTTGTTTTTTGATGAAACCAAGTCTGAATTCCAAAAAAGGAGGCCATCTCCGCAACTCTGATTCTGATTTCAGGCGTAGGGCAGCCCAGGCTTTCCAGGCCAAAGGCCAGCTCATGCCATACCTTATCCGTTACAATCTGATTGTCCGGACTTTGCATCACAAAGCCGATTTTGGCCGCCTGCTCCCTTACGGAAAGCTCGGACAGGGGTTTTCCTTCAAAATAGATTGTCCCGCTGCTTTCCCCGAAGGGAGCAAGGGAGGGCTTGAGCAGTCTTAACAGGGTTGTTTTGCCGCAGCCGGATTTGCCGCACACTGTTACAAACTCCCCTTGGCCGATCCTGAGACTGACCTGATCAACAGCCCTATTTGCTCTGTTGGAATAGGTAAAACTCAAAGTTTCGATTTGATAGCTTTCCACTTTCTCTCCTCCCATAACTCAATGATGATCGGGCAGCTGCAAAGGGCTGCATAGGCAGCCAGCACACTCAAGCCAAAAACAGAAGGTTCCCTTCCCTTCATGGAAGGAAAATATCTAAAATACATGCCGCCCATAGCATGACCGGCAAGGGTGTACGCTCCCAAAAGTACAATGCATAAAAATGCCTTTTTGTCCCGTCGGTCAAAGGTAAAAATAGAAAAGGCAGTCCGCCCGGGAAGACCGTAGCCCCGGGATTTCATACTGTCCGCCGTTTCCACTGCATTTTCCAGTGCCCAGGTTGTCATAATGGATAAAAGGGTCAGTCCCTGTTTGGCTCTTTGCACCACACTGCCCCTTGACCCATCCCGCCCGATACACCGCTGTGCATTTGCCACCGTCTTGAGCTGAGCTGCAAATTTCGGCACAAAGCGAAGGGTCATGGAAAGAATCAGGGACAAAGAAGGGATGATTCTGCCAAACAAATAAATCAATTTATCGCTTGTCATAATCTGATGATAGCAGGAAAACCAGCAAAGAACACTGACCAGCATCACTCCTGCCCCAAGCCCGTATGCAATTGATTCCAGCGTCAGCGGATTTCCGCTTGGCAGATAGGCAAGGATGGTAACACCCTCATGCTGAAAAGCGGGATTGGCAACGGCGGCCAGAATCAGCATGGGCAGCATATAAACCAGGTTGGCTCTCACTGCTTTTTTCCCTTTTAAAAGGACAGAATAGGAAAAGCCGCAAACAAGGGATACGGCCAGGCAGGCCGGGTGCATCAACACGCAGGAAAACCCGATCACAAACAAAAAATACACCAAATTTACAATCGGGTGATAGGTCCTAAATTCATTCATCTTTTTCCTCCCTTCCGCCGCCCGGATCGGCACAAGCTCACTTTCCGTTTCTGGCAGAATAATTACCCCCTACATCCGCCCCCAAATCACAGGTATATACCCATTGCACCTGATCCCCTTCCTTCAGCTGATAACGGGAACAGCCGTAATTCGGAAACCATCCGTTGACCTGATACATCCAGCCGGACAATTCTCCGCAGTCAAATTCATATAAATTTCCGATTCCTTCAATATATGCGCTGTTGTAAATCGGGGTATTTTCAAATTCCAGATGTATTTTGTTTCGCTTCATCTCCCGCACAAGCAGATTGAACACGCTTTCCCCCTCATAAAAGGTCACGGTTTGAGTCTCATAGATCACTCCGTCCTGAGGGATCAACTCCTTCTTTTCCTCATTCAGCCAGGGCATATGCGCCAAAACCGTATCGCAGCGGACAGAAAGCGTGCAGGTCAGTTTTTTATCGGAAATCACTGTCTCTTCCGGCTCCATAGGCACAGGCTGCCCCTGGGGAACCGGAGCGGTGTGATATTCATCCGTTCCGGTGGTTTCGCTAATGTCCATGCCCTGCTGTTCCGAATAGACTGCGTCCCCATTTGACACATTTTGCGGCTGTTCCTCCGTTATACGGTCTGCCAACGCAGTTTTTTCCTCCCCTGTCATAGGGGTATGATCCGCATTCTGGGGCTTATTTTCTTCTGTTGCAGTCTCGCCCCCCTCTTCGGCAGAAGCCTCCTCTCCCGTTTCTTCGACAGGCGCTTTTGAGGGGGAAGGCTCAGGGGTGCTTTCGGGATCCGCAGAGGGGGGTACAGAGGGCACCGAAGTCTGACTAGCCGTTTCCTGTTCCGGCTGTTCAACATTCCAGCCCCGAAGGCCGGGCGCATTTCCTCCCCACCAAAAAACGAAGGCCAAAACAAACCCTATGATCACTCCTGCAATGATTTTGTTTCTATCTGTTTTCACTTGCCATCTCTCCCTAAATCAGCTTTGAAAGCGAAAGCATACCAAACAGCATCTGTGCAATTTCGGCTCTGGTCACCGCTTCCCGGGGCTTGATTTCCATTTTGTCATCAGGAAGAATCCCCTTGTCATAGCAAAAGGCAAGAGAACTTACTGCCCAATCGGAAATCGTAACATAATCAGAAAACCCTGCCAGAATGTTACGAGCCTCAAAGGCACCCAGCTCCGGATCCATCCCGCAAAGCTTGGCAGCCCTTGCCACCATAGCGGCGGCCTCCTCCCGGGTGATGGTTCCCTCCGGATCAAATTCCGTATCTGATACGCCGCTGACAATACCGTAACAATAAGCGATATTCACATAGCCTTCAAACCAGTCCCCCGGCTTAACGTCTTCAAATGCTCCCCCCTGCTTTTCAGGCAGTCCCAGCCCTCTGACGATAATTGTGGCAAACTCCGCTCTGGTCATTGTTGCGTCCGGTTCAAACAAAAGCTCTGTTTTTCCGCTTATGATATTTCTTGCCGCCAGCGACTCTATGGCAGTCTGCCCCTCATGGCCGCTGATATCCCCAAAGGTTTTTCCGGGGGATACAAGGCTGTTTTTTTGCACGTCCGGATGCTTGCCGGCAAGACCGATTGTTGGCTGATTTTCGTCTGAATTTGCGATTGCGTCGCTCATACGATAAAGACTGTTTTTGCCCTCCAGGGCTCTTTTTGCAGCCACCAGGCTGTAAAAGCACTGCTCAGTCGCCATCAGGCTTGTTTCATCCCCCCCGGGGCTGTGGCAAAACCCCTTTCCCTCTTGATAATAGGTCAGCAAATAATCAAGCATAGTAGTGCCCTTTTTTACAAACCTGGGATCCTCCAGGGAAAGCCCCAGCTGGCAAAGCGCCACAATCATTTGCGCGCAGCTTTCGGAATTTTCTATTCCCCAGCTGGCAAAGCCGCCGTTTTCCAGCTGCTTTTCCGACATACAGCCAAGAGCTTTTTCCGTTGCAGCCTTGACAGCCTCGTTCTCCTGATAGTTGGCAAGAGCCTGGAGCGCCATTGCGGTGATATCAGGATCTGCCGTCTCACCGGATAAAGCCCATCCCCCGTCCAGGGTTTGCTGCGCAAGAATATGATTGACATACAGTTCTCTTGTGGCCTGCACCTTGGCGGTTGGATTGTGGGGCACTGCATAGTCTGCGCTGTCAAGAGCAAGCAAGGCCCAGATAGAGCCGTTGATTCCTTGACTGACGGTGCCTTCATAATCCCCCAGCGGGGTAAGAAGATTACACCCCGCCACATCCGCTGGATTTTTGCCGATGGCCGTTAAGGCCAGGATCAGTCTTGCATATTCTGTGTATTTTTTGCCATCCACCACCCCGCCCCGGGCAGTCACATATTCCTCCACAGTCTCATAATAGCGCTGAAAATATTCCTTTGGAATATCCTCCCCGCTTCTGGCAAGCCCCAAAACCGTCCATTCTCCGCCGATAGAGCCCACCTGAGGCTGCTGCACGGTTTGGTACAGGTACGAGGCGGTATCGGAAACCACAGCGCCGATCACATCAGCGTCTGCAGCAAAGGCCTGCATACAAAAACTAAAAATCAAAAGTAAACTCAGCAACAGGGATCCTTTTTTCTTCATGATTTTTTACACCCTTTCCAAAGAGCAAAAGCGAGCAGCCCAAAGAAAAACCCGGGCTGTTCGCATTCTGCCGATCCTTATTCTTTTTCTAAATTTTCGCAAAAGCGCATCAAAACTGCCGCTATCTGGGCACGGGTGGCCGTGTCCTTGGGGGAAATGGTTGTTTCGGTTGTGCCGCTGATGATGCCCTCCCCGTAGGCCCACCTCATTGCAGCAATCGCCCAATCGCTGATCTCCCCGCAATCTGTAAACGCATCAAGAGTTCCCTGGCTGTCCGTCTCATATCCCCAAAGTTCTGCAAACCGATAGAGGAAGGAAACCATCTGTTCCCGGGAAACGGGGTCATCGGGGGCAAAGGCGCCATCGCCAAGCCCCCTTGCAATGCCCTTTTCTCCAGCCCAGGCAATGGCATCATAGTAATAGGCATCGGGAGAAACATCGCCAAAGCACCCATGAGCAGCTACTTCAGGACTGCCTGCCATACGGTATAAAATGGTAACCATCATCCCCCGGCTGACATCGGTTTCTGGGGAGAAGCTTGTTTGATCGGCCCCGTACATCAACCCTTTTTCATAAGCATACCGAATGCTTTCCAGCGCCCAATGCCCCTCCACGTCTGTAAAGGGTAGCTCTGAGTCCTCCTCCTTCAGCTGGGCAAAGGTTATTTCCGCTGCGGTTAATACCTCATAGTTGCTGACCAGCTTTTTCTGTGCGTCACTTAGCTGATCGTAAGCCAGGCGAGCGGCTTCAATTTTGTCTCCGCTGTCTTTGGTAACAGTTCCGATGGCATTGATAAGATCCATCACCGAAGCTGCCGTATTCTGATTACCGCTTCCTCCGCCGCCGGTGCCGGTTCCTGTATTTTTCTCGGGCTGCTCTTCTCCAGAGCCCCAATCTATGGTGAGATAATCGTCCACATAAAAGAACACCATGTCATCCCCGTCTTTTAAGGTAACAACTGCCATAGAATCCGTAAATTTACCATTGACGGTAAACATCCATCCGCTGTACGGCCCATTGCTGAATTCACCCAGGCAAACCCCTGCGGGGCTGGTGATGGAGGCAACATAGCCATTTCCCTTTGCGTTATAGGTATAGCCCTTTTGATCCAGAACCTGCCGGAACAGATCAAATGCCGTGGTTGTGTTGGGAAGGCCGGAAACATTCTGCTTGCCGATCCAGGTAACCGTTCCGCCGGAATGTGCCGCCTCTCCGTGCACCGTATCTCCCAAAAGGGTAAAGGAAACGGTAATCTTTTTAGAAGAAACCGAACCTCCGCCGCCGGAAGATTCACCGGATTCACCGGTTTCTCCCATTTCCCAGGTGAGAATCGGATATCCGTTATTGGTACCCTTGTCTGCTATATAACACTCGGTAAAGGCCTCGCTGTTCAGTGCCCGGACAAAGGAGGCGTCCTTCATAGAGGCTTCGCTTCTTGCCCCGGCGGTCGCATCCTTGGGCAGGGTGTTTAAATAAAAGCTTCCCCTAACGGTAGAAATGTAATCCGTACCGCTCATACTGCCCAGTACGCCTCCGGTATTCCATTCGCCGGTTACAGTCCCTACATTGTAGCAGCCCTGGGGTGCGGAAGCGGCAGATACCTTGCCTGAAATTCCTCCCACATCAGAGCTGCCTGTAACAGCACCGGTATTGTAGCAGCCGGTGATCACAGCATAATTCTGCGTATCCCCCGCAATACCGCCCACACAGCTTGCATCATCATCCCCGATACTGCCCTGATTCACGCAGTAATAGATATTTCCGTAGGAATTTGCCCCTGCAATACCGCCGATTTGCCGGCTGCCCTTAAGATCCGCCCTGTTGCGGCATTGGGTCACCATTCCCTGAGAGCCGATGCAGCCTACAATGCCGCCCACCTGAGAATATCCGGACACACTGCCTTCAAAGGTGCAGCCCAGGATCCGGCCTTCTGCCGTTCCTGCAATGCCGCCGATGCTGACAGCTCCCTCGCCGCTAACCGCCACCGTACCGCTGACCGTCAGATTTCTTACTTCCCCGTTGCCGCCAATCGCACCGAAAAAGCCCTGTTCTGCTTGATCAGAACCGACGATTTTCAGGCCGGAAATTACTTTTCCGTTGCCGTCAAACTTGCCGGTATAGGGGGCGGAGGCTGATCCGATGGGATACCAGTCTTCCTGGGTCAAGGTCAGATCGTTTCCTAATTTTGCGCAAAGGGAAGCGTTGCCGCTGTTTACCTCGCTTGCAAACCAGCAAAGCTCCTTTTGGCTTGTGAGCACATATACACCATCCACATTGACAGGCTCTTCACAGTCGGCATCCGGCCAAACGCCGGCCTCCTCCGCCGTCACAGTCTTGGCGGTCATGGCTTTTTCCACATATCCCGCCCGGTTGCCGGACACCCGAACCTTCAGAAGGTAGCCCACATCCTCATCCGTTACGGTATAAGAGGGATTGGTTGCTCCTAAAATGGCAATTCCACCCCGATACCACTGAAAAACAGGTTCTTCCTCCTCACAAGAATAGGAAGCTGTTAAGGTTTT
>JAXEOR010000125.1:0-7725 GCA_034117945.1 Clostridia bacterium
CCCGTCAGCACACAGTGCACGCCGTACATCAGCGGCGCGGTAAACAAAAAGGTAAATTCAATGGGTTCGGTAATCCCGGTCAGCATGGAGGTCAAGGCCGCAGAAAGCAGCAGTCCTCCCACCGCTTTTTTCTTTTCTGGCAGCGCCGCCCGATACATGGCAAAAGCGGCGGCAGGAAGCCCGAAAATCATGAAGGGGAATTTACCCGACATAAAGCGGGTGGCCGCAACAGAAAAATGCTTGGTGGATTTTGACGCAAGCTCGGCAAAAAAGATATTCTGGGCGCCCTGAACAAGGGTTCCGTCAATCATCATAGAGCCGCCGATCTCCGTCTGCCAGAAGGGAATATAGAACACATGATGCAGCCCGAAGGGGATCAAAGCCCGCTCAATCAGTCCGTAAATCCAGGTTCCGGCATAGCCAGATGCCAAAACCAAATTTCCAAGACCCGCAATCCATCCCTGAATCACCGGCCAAATAAAAAACATCAGGATGCCCACAGCAAGGTATACCACGCTGCTGATAATCGGAACAAATCTTGCTCCCCCGAAGAAAGACACAACCTGGGGAAGCTGAATTTTGTAAAATCTGTTATGCAGCGCCGCAACCCCCAGACCTACAATGATCCCGCCAAACACCCCCATTTGCAGCGTGGTGATGCCAAGCACCTGGGTGGTGGAGTTTGCCGCCATGGTCTCCGCCCCGCCTCTTGCACTGATCAGCGCGCTGATGGCAGTGTTCATGATCAGAAAGGCAATTGCGCCGGAAAGAGCCGCAACCTCCTTTTCCTTTTTCGCCATCCCGATTGCAACTCCCATTGCAAACAGCAGTGCAAGATTTTCAAAAATCACATTTCCCGTTTTGCTCATCACATCGAGAATGGTATAAAGAATGCCTCCCTCATAGATGATCCCTGTGAGGTGATAGGTCTCCAGCGTGGTGTGATTGGTAAAGGAGCTTCCGATTCCCAGCAAAAGCCCTGCCACCGGCAGCAATGCGATCGGCAGCATAAAGGAACGGCCGACCCGCTGCAAAACCCCGAAAATTCTGTCTTTCATCGTTTTCCCTCCAAGAAGTTAGATCGTTTCAAAAACGCAAAACCTTATCAACCGTCGATCAGTTTCTCATGCTTCCATAATTCGATCACAAATTTTTGAATTTTTGCTAACTTTTTGCTCTGCGTTCTATCATTCATCCATTGCAAATCTACTTTATATTTATGCCCCTATTTCCGTCTGTATATTCCGAATATTTTTTTGATTCAGATCAGAAAAATGCTGTCAGCGGCCGCCCATTCAGAAAAAATTACCACAACGTATTGTTTTTTTAAAATGCCTATGATATAATAAATGAAAAAATTGATCTAACGGAATTGTAAATCGGAAAGGAGTATGGATATGGAACTGACAGAAGCAATCAAAAACCGTCATTCGGTTCGCTCTTATACCGATCAAAGCATAGAAGGCACCGTCAAACATGAGCTGGAGGCATATATCCAGCAGTGCAATCGGGAAAGCGGACTGCATATGCAGCTTGTTTTGAACGAACCAAAGGCGTTTGACTGTTTTATGGCTCACTACGGTCATTTTTCCGGTGTGAAAAATTACATTGCAATGATTGGCAAAAAGGAACCGGATTTAGAAGAAAAATGCGGCTATTACGGTGAAAAAGTGGTATTAAAGGCGCAGCAGCTGGGTCTGAACACCTGCTGGGTGGCAATGTCATATACTAAGATCAAAACAGCCTTTCAGATTGACAAGGGAGAAAAGCTCTGTGTTGTCATTGCCATCGGCTACGGCACAACTGAAGGCATTGCCCACAAGTCAAAGCCAAGTGAAGGCGTGATGAAAGCGGAAGGAGCGGTTCCTTCTTGGTTTCAATCGGGAATTGACGCCGCTCTTTTAGCCCCCACCGCAATGAATCAGCAAAAATTTTGCTTTTCTCTTGAGGGCAATACTGTTTCTGCAAAAGCCGGGAAAGGCTTTTATACCCAGCTTGATCTGGGCATTGTAAAATATCATTTTGAAATCGGCGCAGGCAAGGAACATTTTCAGTGGAACTAAAAATTCCCCGGCTGCTTGTCACATTTCTTGAAAAACAGTTGACAAATTGTTGAATCTATGATATGATAAATAAGAAAAATACCTATGCAGCAAATAGGTCATATTGATACAAAAAGCAATGATCGGGAAAGTAAATTTCGGGGAACGCGCCAGAGAGTGGACGTCATCGGTTGGAAGCGTCCTCGCCTTGAGCCGGAATTGAAGTTCGCCCGCTGAGCTGTCCTGCTGAACCCAAGGCTGTAGGCAGGGTCGGTTTCACACCGTTATCATGAACCGGAGTGTCCGCAAATTTTTGTGGAAATCAGGGTGGTACCGCGAAGTGTTTTGCCTTCGTCCCTATGAGGACGGAGGCTTTTTCATTTTAAAAGGGAGGTTGTTATTTTGAAGCAACAGTTGGAGCAAATCAAACAGGCGGCTGAGGAAAGGCTGCAAAAAATCGGATCAGTGACAGATTTGGAGGAAATCAGAGTCAAATTCCTCGGAAAAAAAGGGGATCTGACCTCGGTGCTGCGGGGCATGGGAAAGCTGTCCCCGGAGGAACGGCCTCAAATCGGTCAGCTGGCCAATCAGGTGCGCTCCTTTATTGAGGAGGAGCTGGATAAGGCAAAGGAAAAGCTGGCAAGAGCGGAGCTTGACCAAAAAATCAGCCAGGAAACACTGGATGTAACAGTGCCCGGAAAACGGGCTCCTGTGGGGAAAACCCATCCTTTGACAACGGTGCTGGATGAATTGAAGGATATTTTTATCGGCATGGGCTTTTCCATTGCGGAGGGGCCTGAGGTGGAGTATGATTACTATAACTTTGAAGCGCTGAATCTGCCCAAAAACCATCCTGCCAGAGATACCCAGGACACCTTTTATATCAACGATAATATTGTGCTGAGAACCCAGACCTCCCCTATGCAGGTGCGGGTGATGGAGCAGCAAAAGCCCCCCATTCGGATTTTAGCTCCGGGGCGGGTGTTCCGTTCCGATGCGGTGGACGCAACCCATTCTCCCGTGTTTCACCAGATCGAAGGCCTAGTGGTTGACAAAGGCATTACCATGGGTGATTTAAAGGGAACCTTAGAGGTGTTTGTGAAAAAGCTGTACGGCGAATCTGTCAAGGTGCGGTTTCGTCCTCATCACTTCCCCTTTACTGAGCCGTCTGCGGAAATGGACATTTCCTGCTTTGTCTGCGGCGGAGAAGGCTGCCGGGTGTGTAAGGGAGAGGGCTGGATTGAAATTTTAGGCTGCGGCATGGTGCACCCCAAGGTGCTGAAAAACTGCGGAATTGATCCGGAAATTTACAGCGGCTTTGCCTTTGGAATCGGCCTGGAACGGATTGTGATGCGCCGGTATGACATTGACGATCTGCGCCTGTTCTTTGAAAATGACGTTCGTTTCTTAAAGCAATTTTAAAGGAGGGAAAACCATGAAACTGCCTATGAGCTGGTTAAACGATTATACAAAGGTGGGGGTTACCCCCAAGGAATACTGCGACGCAATGACCCTTTCCGGATCCAAGGTTGACGGATATGAAATGGTGGGAGAAGGAATCGAAAAGGTTGTAGTCGGAAAAATTGAAAAAATTGAAAAGCATCCGGATGCGGATAAGCTGGTGGTTTGTCAGGTAAACGTGGGAGAACAGACGATTCAAATTGTCACCGGAGCGAAAAACGTGTTTGAAGGCGCCTATGTGCCTGTGGCTTTGCACGGCTCTCACCTGCCGGACGGCACCGTGATCAAAAAAGGAAAGTTGCGTGGGGTCGCGTCAGAGGGTATGATGTGCTCTACCGACGAGCTGGGAATGACGGAAGGTATTGCCACCGGAATTTTGATTCTGGAGGGGCAGCCAACTTTGGGAGAGGACATTAAAAAGACCCTGGGGCTGGATGAGGTCATTGTTGATTTTGACATTACCTCCAATCGGCCGGATTGCTTAAGCATTGTGGGTCTGGCGAGAGAATCCGCCATTACGCTGGGAGAGGAATTTCACATTCCTCCTGTAACGATTCAGGAAAACGAAGAAAAAGCGGAGGACTATATCTCCGTTTCGGTGCAGGCGCCCCAGCTATGCCCCCGGTATACGGCCAGAGTGGTGAAAAATATCAAGATAGAGCCCTCTCCCCTTTGGATGCAAAAGCGGCTGGAGGGCTGCGGTGTGCGGGCCATTAACAATATTGTAGATATTACCAACTATGTTATGCTGGAATACGGTCAGCCCATGCATGCCTTTGACATTGACTTTTTAAAGGGACACGAAATCTGCGTTCGTACCGCTCAGGAGGGGGAACAGATTACCACTTTGGACGGAACAGACCGGCAGCTGACCCCCGATATGCTGGTGATATGCGACGCAGAGCGGCCGGTGGCAGTGGCCGGCGTGATGGGCGGCATGAACAGCGAAATTCAGGAAAATACCAAAACCATCGTATTTGAAAGCGCCAATTTCAGCGGAGCCTCTGTCCGGGCAACCGCCAAAGCCTTGGGGATGAGAACGGAGGCCTCCGCCAGATATGAAAAAGAGCTGGACGCTAATATTACCGAAGCGGCAGTAAACCGAGCCTGTCAGCTGATTTGCGAGCTGGGAGCCGGCGAGGTGGTAGGAGGCACGGTTGAGGTGTGCGCCGCTCTTCCCGAGGGACAAAAAATTAAGCTCCGTCCCGACCGCATCAATCAATTTTTAGGAACAGACATTGCCAAGCAGGAAATGATCCGGATTTTAGAACGGCTGGAATGCCGGGTGGAGGAAGACATTGTGACCCCCCCTACCTTCCGCAAGGATTTGGAAACAGAAGCGGATCTGGCGGAGGAAATCGCCCGGTTTTACGGATATGACAAAATTGCATCTACGCTAATGCGGGGCGAAGCGGTGGCGGGCGGCAAAACCCTGAAGCAAAAGATGGAGGACGCAGTCAAAAGAATGCTGGCAGCCAGAGGCTTGTATGAAATTTACACCTATTCCTTTACCGACCCGAAATCCTTTGACAAGCTTTGTATTCCTGCCAGATCCAAGCTGCGGGAGTGCGTGACCATTCTGAATCCTTTAGGAGAGGAGCAAAGCGTGATGAGAACCCAGCATTATCACGAAATGCTGAAGGCTCTTTCTCTGAATCACAGCCACAGAAATCAAAATGTGGGACTGTTTGAGCTGGGAACGGTATATTATCCCAAGGCTTTGCCGGTGACAGAATTGCCTGAGGAGAGGGAAATGATCACCATCGGCATGTACGGGGATGTGGATTTTTACGACTTGAAGGGGATCATCGAACAGCTGATGGAAACGATGAATATTCAAAAATACAGCGTGCAGGCGCTGAAGGATAACCCCACCTTCCACCCGGGAAAAACGGCGGAGCTGATAGCAGGCGGCGTCAGCGCCGGAATTTTCGGTGCGGTGCATCCCAAGGTGTGCGCCAATTATGAGCTGGAGCAGGAGGTTTTGATGGCTTCGATCGATTTCAACCTGCTGCTGGAGCATATGAATCCCGAAAAAACCTATCAGTCTCTGCCCAAATTCCCGGCGGTTACCAGAGATCTGGCAATGCTTTGCGATGACGAGGTAGAGGTTGGCAGAATTGAGGAAATCATCCGCCAGTGCGGTCGAACCTTGATTGAGGAAATCAAGCTGTTTGATATTTATAAAGGAAAGCAGATTCCCGCCGGTAAAAAGAGCGTTGCCTATTCCATTGTGTTCAGAGACGCAAACAAAACCCTGGAGGAACAGGAGGTCAACCGGGTGATGGATAAGATTCTGAGCAGATTGGAAGAAAAACTTCATGTGGAATTGAGAAAAAGTTAAAAAAACACTTGCTTTTTTTTCGGATTTGTTATATGCTATAAGTAATCTATGATGAAAGCGGGGTAGCGTGGGAATGACAGAAGGAACAATGAAATTCAAGTTTGAGAACGACAGAGCAGAGGAAACCAGCCAGATCATCCATGCGGTTTATCAAGCACTGACAGAAAAGGGGTATAACCCCATTGACCAGATGGTTGGATATATCCTTTCAGGGGATCCTACCTACATCACCAGTCACAATAACGCCCGCGGAATGATTCGTCGTTTGGAACGGGATGAGCTGCTGGAGGAATTGCTCAAGTTTTATCTGAGCAAATAATTGAAAAAAAGGGCAGTCTTCACTTGTTGAGGCTGCCTGTTTTATACGTTGTAAAAATACGGGAGGATGGGCTATGATACTGGAAACCCAAAGGCTTTTCCTGCGGGAAATGACCCGGGAGGACTTTTCTTCTCTGTGCAAAATATTGCAGGATCGACAGGTCATGTATGCCTATGAGCACCCCCTTTTCCGACGAAGAGGTGAATGCCTGGCTGGACAAGCAAATCAGCCGCTATCAATCGGACGGGTTTGGTTTATGGGCGGTGATATTAAAAGAAACGGGTGAAATGATCGGTCAGTGCGGCCTCACCTGGCAGGACTGTAACGGCAGAAGGGTTCTTGAGGTGGGCTATTTATTTCAAAAGGCTTTTTGGCATCAGGGCTTTGCCACAGAGGCGGCAGTCTCCTGCCGGGATTATGCCTTTGATACCCTGAAAGCCGATCGGGTGTATTCGATCATAAGAGATACCAATCTTCCCTCCCAAAGGGTGGCAATGCGAAACGGGATGACAGTAACAGAAACCCTTACGAAGCATTATTACGGGATAGAAATGCCTCATCTGGTGTTTTCTGTAGAAAAAAATCAAGAGAGAACATGAAGCTTTTGAAAGGTGGTTATCAGGATGGAACGATGGCTACGGGCAAGAGACGGGACACAATTTTTTGAGCAAATCAATTTATTTTCCAAGGGCTTTGAAGGCGTGCGCAAGCTGGTGGAAAAGCAGGATTATCAGGGAGCCTTGAAGGAATACCGCACATTGCTGAAGGATCGGCTCCCAAAGAAAAAGCCGGCACCCAAAAAGGATTTTTTACAGGCGGCGGATTTGCTGGTGAATGAAAACAAGGTGTCGCTGCTGGGCAGCGAGCCGGTGGAGCTGGGCGATCCCATCAATTGGTTTTTAGAGCCGGGCGGAGATAAGCAGTGGCACAGCCATTTGGGATATTTTTATTTTACCAACAATTTGCTGGACGCCTATGAAACCACGGGGAATGAAAAATATCTGCAAAAATGGATGAAAATTTACAATGATTTTCTGGAGCATCATTATTGGGGCGTTCCCGGGCTGGAATATGACGTGTCCATCCCTTCCTATATCAATGAAAAGGGCTATAAATACGGCGGCGAGGGCAGAACCCCGGGATATCTGGGAGGAACGTGGATCGGTCTTGCCACCGCAACCAGAATCGAAGGCTTTTTGCAATCTCTGGGCAGAGTTGTGGAAAATCCGCTGGTACCGGATCTGTTTTTTGCCAATGTGCTGTATTCTCTGGTCACCGATCATTTTCATGTTTCCTTGAACAATGCCCGGCGCTACACCCCCAATCAGTTTATTCACTGTGCCATTTCTCTGGTGTATCTGGGGCGGGTGCTGAACGAGTATAAAATTGCTCCTGCGGCCTATTTGATCGGTATGGATCGGATTGAGGAGGCTGTCAAAATGTGCGTTCTGCCTGACGGAACGGATCTGGAGCAATCCTTTAACTACAACGGTGCCCTTGTCAGTCAGCTATCCGAGCTGACTGATCTGTTTGACGGACTGCACAATCCAAGAATGGAT
>JAXEOR010000126.1:0-32311 GCA_034117945.1 Clostridia bacterium
TCGCCACCATCCGGGATGAGGATAAGGAAGAGGCACTGCCGATTTTACGGGAATTCGGCCGGCGGCATTATGAAATTTATGCCACAAAGGGCACCTGCAAATTTTTAAATGAGCATGGCGTGAAGGCGGAGCTTGTGAACACAATTTCTGGGGATTCTCCCAACATTGCCGATTTGCTCCGGTCGGGAGAGGTGAATCTGGTCATCAACACCCCCTCTAAGGGCAGCGATCACCAGCGGGACGGGTTCCGGATCCGCCGGTGTGCGGTGGAGGCCTCGGTGCCCTGTCTGACCTCCTTGGATACGGCCAAGGCGCTTTTGATCAGTATGGGCTGCTCTGAGCATTATGAGGATGATATTGTGGATATCACAAGAATTTAAGGCGGTGAGGGCATGAGAACATTTTTGCTGGCCAGCAATAATCCGGGAAAGCTTCGTGAATTCCGGGAAATTTTTTCGGAGGATCGCATTGTATCCTTACAGGAGCTTTCCTTGGATATTGAAGTGGAGGAGGATGGCCAAACCTTTGAGGAAAATGCCTTGAAAAAGGCAAGAGAGGTAGCTGAAATTTCGGGAATGACTTCCATTTCAGACGATTCCGGCCTGTGCGTGGACGCTTTGGGAGGCGCTCCGGGGGTGTATTCCGCCCGGTATGCCGGAGAACATGCGTCCGATCAGGAACGGATCCAAAAGCTTTTACAGGAATTGAAGGGGGAGACCTACCGAACCGCCCGATTTGTATCTGTGGTGGCTTTGTGCACTCCTCAGGGGCAAACGGTAATCGCCAGAGGAGAATGTGAAGGCGAAATTTTAACGGAGCCGAAAGGACAGGGCGGCTTTGGGTACGATCCGGTGTTTTATGTCAAGGAATTTAAAAAAACCTTCGGCCAGCTGACCGGGGAGGAAAAAAACAGTATCAGCCACCGGGGGCGCGCCATCCGGGCCCTGAAGGAAAAGCTGACGGAGACTGCGGGCTAAGGTAAGCCGCTCCGAAGGATTGGGGTTTTCGGCCGGAGAAAAGGGCATGAAAAAGGACTGCCGCAAAAGAGATTGTTTTGAAATGACCCCAAAAAGTTGGACCAAAAAATCCAACTTTTTGGGGTCGTATTATGGTTCTCCTTTGCAGCAGCCTTTTTGTTATTCTGCGGGGGCTGTATGCTCGGATTTTGGTCTTTGTTTGGACAGCCGCAGCAGCATTACAACCGAGGCGATGACAGAAAACACCGCCACACATTGAGAAAGGCGCAGGGAGCCGATATATAAGCTGTCGGTTCTTAAGCCTTCTATGAAGAAACGGCCGATGCCGTACCACAGCAGATAATTCCAGAACACCTTGCCCGGGAAGGTTCTTTTTCGGTTGAATAACATGAGCAAAAGTGCAAACACCGCAAAATCCCACAAGGATTCATACAAAAAGGTAGGGTGAACCTCAATCAGCCGGCCTCCCTCCATCAGACTCATGCGCCAGGGAAGGGTTGTGGCGGCGCCGTATGCTTCCCCGTTGACAAAATTCCCCCACCGACCGATGGCCTGTCCTAAAATCAACCCCACGCAGCAGCAGTCCAGCAGGTCATAGGCGGGAATTTTTTTGATGTTACAAAAGACCAGCAGGGTGATCACAGCGGCGATGATTGAGCCGTAAACTGCAATGCCCCCTTCCCAGATATACAGTGCTGAAATGGGGTTGTCCCGGTACTGGCTCCAGGAGGCAGCCACATAATAAATTCTGGCACCTATGACAGACAGGGGAATGGCCCACAGCAAAAAGTCATAGACGATATCGGCCGACAGGCCTATTTTTTTTGCGTTTCGCACCGCTATAACGGTGCCCAGAATCAGTCCCAGTACAATGATCAGACCGTACCAATAAATTTCCTTGTCAAACAAAGTAAAGGCGACCCGGCTTATCTCAAATTCCAGTCCCAGCCCCGGAAAGCCGATGGTATGCGTCATTTGGTTTCCCCCCTTTTTATCCGGTAACGATGGACAGTGCCATCGCGTCCTCGCAGAACAGCTCGTTCATCATACTGTTGCAGTCCTCAACGGTCATTTGGGACAGCAGCTGGGGGGCATCAAACAGGGAGCCGCCCCGGAACAGGGCATTGATGAAATTGTTTGCAATTTGCTCTACGCTGTTGAACATGCGGATGGAATCTCCTAAAATCACTTTTTTTGCCCGGGAAAAATCCTCGGGGGCTAAGCCCTGATCCTTGATCTTTTTCAGCCCTTGCTTGAGGGAATCGGCGGTTTTGCGGGGATCCGGCGCCGTTCCTCCCATAATGACATGGGCATATTCCCGCTCGCAGGTCACCTCTGTTCCAAAAGAGGGAGTAATCAGACCCTGGCCGTAGAGCTCCTGATACAGAGACGCACTTTTTCCTAAAACCGCCTCCATCAGCACTGCGCCGGCCAGCTCCTGCTTCAGCAGATTTTGCTGTGGCTTGGATTTGATTCCCAGATAAAACAGAGGCTGGGCAACCGACAGGGTTTGGGTAACCTCATGCTGAAAGACAGAATCCGGCTCCTGGGGACGGTATCGGGTGATTTCCCCCAAATCCCGGTATTCCGGCCGGATGACCTGTTCTGCGGTTTGCACCACCTGTTCCGCCGTTACGTCTCCGGTGCAGAATAAAATCATATTGGAGGGGTGGTAAAAGGTATTGTAGCAGTCATACAAAAGCTCCGGTGTGATGGTTGCAATGCTTTCTACCGTGCCGGCAATGTCCCGGCGAACCGGGTTGGTATGATACATGGCTTCAATCACGTTAAAATAGCTTCTCCAGCCGGGATCGTCCTCATACATCCGGATTTCCTGACCGATGATCCCCTGCTCCTTGGCCACGTTTTCCTTTGTAAAGTAAGGGGTTTGGACAAAGTCCAGCAGGTGGCGCAGATTATCGTAAAATCCGGCGGTGCAGGAGAACAGATAGGCTGTGGTGAGAAAAGAGGTAAAGGCATTGGCGTCTGCTCCCGATTTGGAGAACTCCGCAAAAGCGTCCGTCCCGTCCGGCTGTTCAAACATTTTATGCTCCAGAAAATGAGCCACCCCATCGGGTACGCTGATTTGTTTCCCGGTGTGAGGATTCAGAAAGTCGGCGTCTGCCGAGCCGTACTTTGTGGCGAAAATAGCGTAGCTTTTGGAATAGCCTGCCTTAGGCAGAATGTAAATTTCCAAGCCGCTTTGATGGGTATGGTGGTAGAGGGTTTCTCCCAGCCGGCTGCATGTGATTTGCTTCATTGTGCGTTCCCTCCTTTGTTTTTCAGAAAATAAACGGTGTCCAGCTGAACCTTTTGGGCTGCGGCTGCAATTTGCTCCTTGGTAACCTTTTTCAGCTTTTGAATCATCTCCTCAGGAGAGGTTTCCTCCTTCATCAGTGCCTGAATCATTGCATAATCCAGTAGAGCGGAAGGGGTGTCGTTGATGGCTCTCAGCTGATTGGCAATGCTGGAGTTGGCGGAGGACAGCTCCTCGTCTGAAATGTTCCCCTGTTTCATTTCCTCCATTTGCAGCAAAATTTCCTCATAGGTCTGCTGAAATTTATCAAATTCAATCCCGGAGGAAATCAGCATGACACCCTTGAACCGTTCCAGGCGAGAAAAGGCGTAATAGGCCAGACTCAGCTTTTCCCGGACGTTGCGGAACAGCTTGGAATGAACGCCGCTGCCTAAAATGCTGTTATAAAGATACAGAGCGGGAAACTCCGGATCGTCCGGCTCGGTTCCCGTTCGGAAGCCTAAGGACAGCTTGCCCTGATTCACGTCTAATTCCTCTGTTACCCGATGCACACGGGACACCTCCTTGATGACAGAGGTGGCAGGCATGGGTTGGGATGGCTGAAAGACAGCGGTGAACAGCGAGATGATTTGATCCTGATCTGCGTCGCCGCATACAAAAACGTCCATAGGGCTTTTCAGAATTTCCTGATAGTGCCGGTACAGGCTTTGGGGGGTCAGGGAATCCAGATCCTCCGCTTTGCCGTATTCATAGACGCCGAAGGGCTCCTCCCGGCACATTTCTTCATAGCACCGTTCCATAGCGTAGGTTTTTTTATCGTTGATTCTGTTTAAAATCTGGCGCTTCAGATTTTCCCGTTCCAGCTGGAAAAATTCCTTGGAAAAGCCGCCCTCCTCCAAAAGAGGTTCGCCAATCACCTGACATAACAGCCGGAGGGCTGCCTGCTCTGTGCCCTGCTCTCCCGTATAGGCATCCTTCACATAATTCAGCCCGAAGGACAAAGCCGCCGTTTCTCCCCGCTTGACAATTTCCGCCGACAGGCTTGCGCCGTATAATTCATCCAGCGCCCGGTTCAGAGCCAGGGGGGAGGGATAAGGAGCGCAGGCGGCCTTTAACAGCCGAGCAATCAGCGCATTTTTCGCCGCTTCCTCCCGGCAAAGAGGACGGTACAGATTCACCCGGACGCTGACGGTTTTAAATCGGTCGGCCGGGATGAAATAAAAACGAATGCCCTTTTTTACAATACATTGATTCATAAACAAATTCCATCGCCTTTCTGCCTGCGTCATCAAAGATACGGGATTCCTTATTGCAGGCCAATAAGGCGTATCGGGTCATTGGTTTTAGGAAAACAGCTGGGAGCCGCAGTAAATATGCTCCCGGCAGATTTGATAGTCCCAGGGAGCACTGTCTTGGCAGAAATGGGTCATAACCAGCTCCGGGTTCAGATTTTGCTCGCTTCCTGCCGAAAGCCTTAGGGTAAGAACGTTTTGCCGGTAAGCATAGCTGTGAATCATGGGCATAATATCCACCTGCTTCACGCCACGCTTGCTTTTTTTATCCACAATCAGTTCCTGCTGTCCGAAAAAAGCTTCTATTTGCTGATCAGAAGGCGTTTGTCCCCGAAAGGTGACGGAATATTCCGCCTGGGTAATCTCCGCCGGCTTGTGCACCGGAGGGGCGGCACCGGTAACGTCAAACCCGGGAGGGAGGGCTGCGTCCAGCCGCTTAGCCGCCTCCTCACAGGAAATCTCCTCTGCAAAGCCGATATCCACCATTTCACAGTTGCTGGTAAAGCCCAGAGACAGGGGCATTAAAAAGGAAATGATGGGGTGGGGGTTAAAGCCCTGAGAGTATGCGATGGGCAGCTTTGCCCGGCGCAGAGCCCGGATAAAGGTACGCAGAGTGTCCAAATGGGCAATGTATTTCAGCCTTTCCCCCTTGGTATATTGGAATCGGATCACAGCCATATCAATCCTGCTCCTCCTTTTTGCTTTTGTATTTCATGCAGATTCCCGTTTCCCAGCAATCTGCCCCGCATTTGTTACAGGCGGTCAGGCAGGGCTTTGTGGTTTTGCCCTCCTTGGCCCGCTTGTTTTCCCGAATCAGAAATTCCTTGGTAACGCCAACGTCAATATGATCCCAGGGGAAAACCTCCTCATAGGAGCGGGTGCGGGCTGTGTAAAAATCTGGGTCAATCCCACATTCCTCGAAGGCCTCCAGCCAGGTATCGTACCGGAAAAATTCCGTCCAGCCGTCCATTTTACAGCCCTTTTTCCAGGCGGTGTACAGCACTCGGGAAAGGCGCCGGTCCCCCCGGGCAAAAATCCCTTCCAGGCGGCTGGTTTTGGAATCGTGGTAGTGATACTGAATGACCTTGGAATGAATATTGTCTCCCAATATTTTTTGCTTGTGCTGGATGGTTTCAATGCTGTCCTGGGGCTCCCAGCAAAAGGGAGTAAAGGGCTTGGGAATAAAGGAGGAGGAGCTGACGGTAATGCGGGGATTGCCCGGTCTGCTCTTTCGATCCAGAGTATAATACTGATCCAGATCCAGATGAGCCAGCTCCCCGATGGCTGCCACGTCCTCCTCCTGTTCTGTGGGCAGGCCGATCATAAAGTACAGCTTAATCCCACTCCAGCCGTTTTCAAAGGCCAGCCGGACAGAGGACAGCAGATCCTCCTCTGTAATATTTTTATTGATCACATCCCTCATTCGCTGGGTGCCTGCCTCGGGAGCAAAGGTGAAGCTGGATTTGCGCTGCTTTTGAATCCGGTTAATCAGCTCCAGGTTAAAGGAATCCAGCCGCAGAGAGGGCAGAGCAATGTTGGTGCGGTTTTGCTCTGCGTGCTCCAGCAGGGTGTCGGTCAGCTCTGAAAAATGAGAATAGTCCCCTGTGCTCAGGGAGGTCAGAGACAGCTCCTCATAGCCGGTGTTGGCCATCAGACAGTCGGCACAGTCGGTCAGAGTTTTGGCGCTTTTTTCCCGGACGGGGCGGTAAATGATCCCCGCCTGGCAAAAGCGGCAGCCCCGGGTGCAGCCCCGGAACACCTCCAGCATAATCCTGTCATGAACAATATCGGAAAAGGGAACCACCAGGTTGTCCGGATAATACACCTTGTCCAGATCCCGGATAATTCTCTTTTTTACTGTGGGTGGAACCCCCTCCCGGTTGGGGAGGATTTCCTTTACGGTGCCGTCCTCATGATAGAAAACGTCATAAAATTGGGGCACATAAACTCCCTCAATTTTGGCGATTTCCAGCAGATACTCCTCTCTTGTGCCTCCCCTGTGCTTCCATTCCCGGTAAATGTCTAGCACCTCCAGATTAACCTCTTCTCCTTCTCCCAGAATAAAAAAGTCAATAAAAGGAGCCAGAGGCTCAGCATGATAAGCGCAGGGTCCTCCGGCGCACACAAGGGGATCTCCTTCCTTTCTGTCCTTGGAAAAAACGGGCACATGCCCCAGCTCCAGCATATTCAGTACGTTGGTATAGCACATTTCATACTGGAGAGTGAAGCCAATCATATCAAAGTCGCAGATCGGATCCTTGCTTTCCAGCCCGTACAAGGGAATGTTATGCTGCCGCAGCAGCAGCTCAAAATCCTCCCAGGGGGCAAACACCCGCTCGCACCAGATATTGTCCCGGGTGTTCAGCAGGTGATATAAAATTTTCATGCCCAAATGGGACATTCCCACCTCGTACACATCCGGAAAGCAAAAGGCGAACCGGATGTCAATGTCAGACAGATCCTTTTGGATGCTGCCCCATTCCCCTCCTGTGTACCGGGAGGGCTTTTGCACTTGCCTGAGTAGTTGATCCATCGTAATTTTCTCCTGTTAATGTTCCCCCGTTCTGCACCAGTGCGTCTGCAATCTGCTGCTCGGTCAGGGTGGTTTTTAGACGCATATCCTTGTCTACAATATGTACCACGCAATACCGGCCGGAGGAAAAATATTTCAGCAGCCGCCGCAGGGGCACCTGCTCCTTTACCGTTAAGGTTCTGGTTTTAAAAATTCCGTCCGGCCTTTTTTTCTGCCGGTAATCCATGGCATTTTGGGTCATGGTCAGCCGTTCATATCCGCTTTCCGCCCACATTTTGTATCCGAAAAAGCAGGAAATCATCAGTAAAGACGGGTTCCAGCCGGTGGTATACAGCACTGCGCCCCCCAATACCGCCAGGGCACATACGCAGATGCCGGACAGCACCACAACCCTATGATATCCTATTATACTCCCAAATGCGTCAGAAATCAAGTAAAATAAGATTCTTCCTCCATCAAAAGAAGAAATTGGGAGAAGATTAAACAGTCCCAGGCAAAAATTTGCGCAGAAGAAAAAGAAAAAGGCCTGCTCTCCCAGCCATTTTTTTTCGATCAGGGCAGCTGCTGCCCCCAAAAAGCTGGCGGCGGGGCCTGCCGCCGCCACCAAAATTCTTTGTCCCATGGGTCGGGTGTGCTCTTCTTTGAGGCGGATGGCAATGCCAAGGGGCAGAATTCCCAGATAGGAAACCCCCATCCGCAGCAGGAGAGCCGCCGTCAGGTGCCCTGCCTCGTGCAGCAGCAGGCAAAGATACATCCCCAGCATATGAGGCAGGGTTTTTGTGACCCAGCCCAAGGCAAGCAGCAGGGGGAGCAGAGGGTGAATTCTGATCTTCATCACACAAAGGAAAGAAAATCGGAAGGATTGAGATAGTCCTCTCCGTCTATGATTTCAAAATGAAGATGAGGGCCTGTGCTGCGGCCTGTGCTGCCCACCGCTGCGATGGGGTCTCCCGCCTTCACCTGGTCTCCCTGGGAGACAAACAGCTGACTGCAATGGCCGTATAGGGTCACCAGACCGTCCGGATGCTTAATTTTAACCGCATAGCCGTACCCGCCCAGCTCTCCGGAGAAAATTACCTCTCCGTCGGCTGCGGCGGCAATGGAGGCACCGGTATCGGCACCGATATCAAGACCGGTGTGCCATGCGGAGGTTTCATTCAGGGGGTCGGTTCGTTCTCCGAACTGGGAGGTGATCACGCCGTTTAAGGGAAGGGAAAACACCGTTTGAGCCGCTGCGGGAACCCCTTCCTCTCCGTCCCCTTCCTGAGGAATTTGATACTGGCGGGTGCTGTCCTCCGGGGACTGAGCCCCCACTTCTAAGGAGGCATGATCCAGCAGGGTTTCACAGTAGGTGACAGCCTCCTCCGCTTTGGTTCGCACAGTCTGTGGATCTGCATTGGTGCAAAGAATTTGCTTGAGCTGGGCAGTCTGCCGGTCAAACACTCCCAGCTGTCCGGCACAAAAGCACAGGGCAAACAGCATGGCGCTGATCGCCAGCCGCTCTCCCAGACCGGGATAAGCAGAGACCGCCGGCTCCGGCTCCCGATGATCGCTTGGAGGCCTTCTGGTAGGAATTTCTGACATGTCACTCATCGCCTTTCTGTTACAAGGGTAATTCTGCTGACCCCTGGAAAAATCAGGGGTTATTAGTAATATACAATACTTTGTGGTATTTTATGCATAATATACAAGATATAAAAAAGAAGGATTTTCGTAATTTTAAAAGAATATTACAAAAGAACACATTTTGTTGGGTGAGATTACCGAAATGTTACAAGATATTGTGGTTTGAAATATTTTGGTAAAAAAAAATTAAACTTTTTTTAAGAAACCTCTTGCAAAATGAACAAAAATGGAGTATAATCTAATAGTAATGGGAAACAGTGGTGAAAAGTGGGGATGAGTGGGAACGCAAAAATTCCTTACATCACCAAATAAAAACAGGATGTGGCTCTTTATGTTCAGAGGTGAGGTTGCTTACAGCTTAGATGAAAAAAGCAGACTCACAGTGCCTTCCGCCTTCCGGGAGGAACTGGGAGAGGTTTTTTATATCACAAAAGGGCTGGACAAATGCCTGTTTGTGTTCCCGGAAGATAAGTGGGCGGAGTTTGAAGCCTCGATCAGAGCGCTGCCTCTGTCCAGCGGGCGCAAAACCCAGCGGTTTTTCTTTTCCGGCGCCAAGGAATGTGTGCCGGACAAGCAGGGTCGGGTGCTGATCCCGCAAAACCTGAAGGAATATGCCCACATTGAAAAGGATGCGGTGATCATCGGTGTTTCCGACCGGCTGGAAATTTGGGCCAAGGAGGAATGGGAGCGGTACGACGATACCGATTCTGACGAGATTGCCCGGATGATGGAAGAAATGAACGTGTAAGGAGGGGGATCGGTGAGTGAGTTTTCTCATGTGTCTGTCCTTTTGCACGAGACGGTGGATGCCCTGCAGGTGCACCCCGGAGGAATTTATGTAGACGGAACCCTGGGGGGCGGCGGCCATTCTTCCTACCTTTTGGAAAAGATGGGCACAGATGGAACCTTGGTTGGAATTGATCAGGATTCTGAAGCAATTTTAGCGGCAAAAAAGAGGATTTCGGATGATTATGATGTATTTTATATAAATAGGAATTTTTCTGACATTAAGGAAATTCTGGAAGAGTGCCGCATTGAAAAGATTGACGGCGCCATGCTGGATCTGGGGGTTTCTTCTCACCAGCTGGACGAGGCGGAGCGGGGGTTTTCCTACCGGTTTGACGCACCGCTGGATATGCGGATGAACCGCAGCGCCGGTCTGACGGCCTATGACGTGGTCAATACCTATTCGGAAGAACAATTAGCAAACGTGATTTTCACCTACGGAGAAGAGAAATTTGCCAGAAAAATCGCCCGGGTGATTGTCAGCCGGCGGCAAAGACAGTCGGTTGCCACCACCTTTGAGCTGGTGGACGCGATCCGTGCAGCCATGGGGTCTAAGGCCTATTCGGCGGACAAGCATCCGGCCAAGCGAACCTTTCAGGCCATTCGGATTGAGGTCAACGGCGAGCTGGACGTTTTACAAACGGCTTTGACAGATTTTTTTGACTGCTTAAAGCCGGGGGGGCGGCTGGCGGTGATTACCTTTCATTCTCTGGAGGATCGAATGGTGAAGCAGTGCTTTCAAAGACTGTGTACGGGGTGTACCTGCCCTCCTTCTTTTCCGGTTTGCGTCTGTGGAAAGCAGCCAGCGGGAAAGCTGGTGTGGAAAAAGGCAGTCACAGCGGGGCAGCAGGAGATTGCCCAAAACCCCAGAGCAAAAAGTGCGAAATTAAGAGTGATTGAAAAGTTAGCCTTGTAAGATAGAAAGGATGTACATAGTATGGCGAGACGAGGGAACAGTTCCTCCGCTTACCGGCTGTATGAGGAGGAGACGGCCGTTGTCACCCGGCAATCCGCCAAGCAGCTGGAGCGAGCCGGGAAAAAGCAAACGGCGTTAACACAGAAAAAAAAGCAGATGCCTTCTGCTGTCCAGCATACAAATAAATTACAGAAAGGCTCTCTGCGGCTGATTAGCAACGTGCTGCTGCTGTGCGTGGTTGCCTTTGCGGTTTTGTTCCGATATTCCGCCATCGTGGAGCGGGATCATCAATTGGAAACCCTGAAGGAAGAGTACAACGCAATTGCAGATGAAAACAAGCGGCTGCAGGTGGAGATCGACAGCGCACTGAATCTGAACAATGTGGAGCAGATTGCCATGAGCCAGCTGGGCATGGCAAAGCCGGAAAAATACCAAACGGTTTATGTGAATATCAAGGGAGACGATTACGTAGAAATGGAAGAGGAGGCGGAGGAAACGCCTTCTGAGGGAAATCAGTTTTATGCGACCATCATCCAAACCTTGGGGAACGTTTTGGAATATTTGTATTAACCGGATTCATATATTGTGATAGATTGCGCATAAAAATCCCGCAGTGAGAGGGGCTTGGAAAGCGGTCTTTCTGCTGATGGGCGGAAAACGCAAGGGGAATGCCAAGGCAATCTTGTAGGTTGCCTTGGCTTTTTCAGAGATTCGGAGCCTTTTGGACAGGAAGGAGTGAAGGCCGATGGCTTTCGGAAACAGGCAAATGAATAAGCGGATTGTGTTTTGTTTTTGCGCAATCATAGGGATTCTGTTCTGTCTGGCTCTGCGGACGGGGTATTTGCAGATCGTTCGGGGGGAGGAGCTGCAAAAGGGTGCTCTGGAGCAGCAGACCCAGGATCGGCAGATCAGCGCCAAGCGGGGATCCATTCTGGATCGGAACGGAAAAACACTGGCAGTCAGCGCCAGTGTGGAGCAGGTGTCTGTGTCTCCCAATGTGATCCGGGAAAAAGGAAATGAAGACGAGGTGGTAGCGGCTCTTTCCGAAATTTTAGAGCTGGATCCGGAAACGGTGCGGAAAAAGGTAACAGCCAACAGCTACTATGTTTCCATTAAGCGCAGAGTGGAAAAGGAAACGGCGGATAAAATCCGGGAAAAAAATCTGGCCGGCGTGAATTTGGACGCGGATTCCAAGCGGTACTATCCTTACGGGAATTTTGCCTCTCATGTGATTGGATTTACAGGGGATGACAACCAGGGCCTGAACGGTCTGGAAAAGCAGTATGACAGCGTGCTGAGCGGAACTCCGGGGCGGGTGGTGTCGGCCAGCAATGCCAAGGGAACGGATGTGCCCTATAAATTTGAGCAGTACATCGACCCGGTGGACGGGCAAAATCTTGTGCTCACCATTGATGAAACCATTCAGCATTTTGTGGAAAAATATCTGGAAAAGGCCTATATTGAAAACGATTTGGGCGCAGGGGCGGCGGCCATTGTGATGAATCCGAAAACTGGTGAGATTCTGGCCATGAGCTCCATGCCTGATTTTGATCTGAACCAGCCCTTTACCCTGGCGGAGGCTGACGAGGAGTCCTTGGAGGATCTTTCCGACGAGGAATATAACAAGAAAAAATCCGAGCTGCTGCTGAAAATGTGGCGAAACAAGGCGGTGACCGACAGCTATGAGCCAGGCTCGGTATTCAAGCTGGCAACAGCCTCTGCGGCCTTGGAGGAAAACGTGGCAAAGCTGGACGATATTTTTGTGTGCGGCGGCTCCTACCGGGTGGCAGACAGAACCATTAACTGTCACTTCACCGCAGGCCACGGCTCCCAAACCTTTGTGAAGTCCATTTGTAATTCCTGTAACCCTGCCCTAATGCAGATCGGGGAGCGGATCGGAAACGACGCTTTTTATCGGTATGTGGAGGCCTTCGGGTTTCGCAATATTACGGGGATTGATCTTCCCGGCGAGGCCAACGGCGTGTTTTTTGATAAGGAAGGCTTTAATGAAGTGCAGCTGGCAACCAGCTCCTTCGGTCAGGGCTTTCAGGTAACGCCCTTGCAGGTGGTCAGCTTTGTGTCCGCCATCTGCAACGGTGGCACTTTGCTCAAGCCTCATCTGGTCAAGCAAATGACCGACCAGCAGGGCAATGTGGTAAAAACCATTGATCCGGAGCCGGTGCGGCAGATTATGTCCTCTGAAACCGCCTCTACCATGCGCAATATTATGGAGCAGGTGGTGCTGGATGGGGCCGCTTCCAATGCCTATATCAAGGGCTATCGGGTTGGCGGAAAAACCGGTACCTCGGAAAAAATCCCCCGTGGTAATGGGAAATATGTAGCCTCCTGCGTGGGAATTGCGCCGGTGGATGATCCTGAGGTAGTGGTTCTGGTGATGCTGGACGAACCGGCAGGGGTGTATTACGGAGGTACCATTGCCGCCCCTGTGGTGCGGTCTATTTTGGAGGATACTCTTCAGTATCTGGGCATTGAGCCTCAATATACCGAGTCTGAGGAAGCGGAGGAAACGGTGGAGGTTCCCAATGTGGTGGATATGACGGTGAACGAGGCCGCCAATACCCTGTCCTCTCTGGGGCTGAACTATCAGGTCATGGGTGACGGGGAAACGGTGCTGTCTCAGATTCCGGTAGGCAGCGTGACCATGGAAGCCCAGTCAACGGTGATTTTATATACCCAGGATCAAACGGAAAGCCAGCTTGTGGTGGTGCCGGATTTGACCGGATTGACGCCCAGTCAGGCAAGGCAGACCTTGTCCGAAAACGGCTTGAACTGCCGGTTCTCGGATGTGGCGCCCAATCAGGAAAACAGCGTTACCGCATTTTCACAGTCTCCCAAGGCGGGAGAAGAGGTGGCAAGCGGCACCACCGTGACGGTGGATTTCCGTGCCCTCACCAGCGAATGGTAGACAGCCGAAAAATAGGCAACTTAAAATGAATGACAGTAAGGGGAGAAGGAGTATGAAACTAGAGCAGTTAATCGGCGGATATTCCGGCCTGCTGAGCCGGGTTCCGCAGGACATCAGCGTCAAAGACATTTGCTATGATTCCCGTAAGGTTAAACCGGGCTCCTTGTTTGTTTGCGTTACAGGCTTTGTGACGGACGGACATCAGTATGCCCGGGATGCAGCCGAAAAGGGCGCCTGCGCATTGATTTGCGAGCATGAGGTGCAGGCGGATATTCCTGTTCTTTTGGTGGATAACAGCCGCAAGGCTTTGGCATATCTTGCGGATCGCTTTTACGATCATCCCTCGGGTAAATTTAAGCTGATCGGCGTAACGGGAACCAACGGCAAAACAACGGTGACTTATCTGGTGAAACGGATTTTGGAGGATGCAGGCTTTCGGGTGGGGCTGATCGGAACCAATCAGAATATGATCGGCCGGGAGGTGCTGCCCTCTGCCCGGACAACGCCGGAATCCCTGGAGCTGCAGGAGCTTTTCTCCCGAATGGTACAGCAAAAGGTAGATTATGTGGTGATGGAGGTTTCCTCCCATTCCCTGGAGCTTTCCCGGGTGGCCTATTGCGACATTGACGTTGGCGCCTTTACCAATCTGACTCGGGATCATCTGGATTTTCATCAGGATATGGAGCATTATTTCCGAGCCAAGGCAAAGCTGTTTGATCTTTGTAAAACAGGGGTTGTCAATTTAGATGACGATGCGGGAATCCGTATTCTGGAGGGCTGCCGGTGCGTGCCGGTTTCCTACGGGGTGGACAATGCCGGGGATATTTATGCCTATGACATGGAGTTTGGCAGCGACCATTCCTCCTTTACAGCCAATATTTTAGGCAAGGAAACCAGAATCCGGCTGAATACGCCGGGAAGATTTTCGGTTTATAACGGCCTGTGCGCCATCGGAATTTGTACGGTATGCGGCGTTTCTTCCGATTGCATTGCCCGGGGGCTTTCCGAAATGCAGGGGGTTTGCGGCAGGGCGGAGGTGCTCCCGCTGAACAAGCCCTATACGGTGATGATTGATTATGCCCACACGCCGGACGGATTGGAGAATATTATCAAGAGCGTCCGGGGATTTGCCAAGGGCAGGGTGGTAACCCTGTTTGGCTGCGGGGGAGACCGGGATCGAACCAAACGGCCTATGATGGGGAAAATTGCCGGAGAATTGTCCGATTTTTGCATTGTAACGTCAGACAATCCTCGCAGTGAAAAGCCGGAAAGCATTATTCAGGAGATTGAAGCCGGGATTTCACCAACGGGCTGCTCCTATACTGTGATTGTAAATCGGCGGGAGGCCATCGGCTATGCCTTGGAGCATGCCCAAAAGGATGACGTGATTATTTTGGCGGGCAAGGGGCATGAAACCTATCAGATTTTAGCAGACGGCACCATTCACTTTGACGAGCGGGAAGTGGTGGCGGAATGGTTAGATAAGCTGGGGGAAGGGTATGAAACCAATTGAATTGAGTAAAATTGTGGACTGGAGCGGCGCCCAAATAAGGAATGGGCGGAGCGAAGGCCTGATTACGAATATTTGTACAGACAGCAGAAAGATCACACCGGGCTGTCTGTTTGTGGCGTTAAAGGGAGAACGGTTTGACGGCCATGCTTTTTTACAGCAGGCGCTGGATCAGGGGGCGGCGGCCGTTATGGGAGAAATTGATTTTCCCGGAGGGTCTTATCTTCAGGTGAAAAGCACCTCCCAGGCCTTGCTGGATTTGGCGGCAGGCTACCGGAGACAGTTTGATATTCCTGTGGTGGCTGTGACCGGGAGCGTGGGAAAAACCACCACCAAGGAAATGATCGCCGGTGTGTTGTCTCAAAAATATTGCTGTTTGAAAACCCAAGGGAATTATAACAATGAAATCGGTGTTCCTTTGACCTTGTTTCAGCTGGAGGATTGCCACCAGATTGCTGTGATTGAAATGGGGATGAATCATTTCGGAGAGCTTTCCAGACTGACCCGGGCGGCGGCGCCCAACGGGGCGGTGATCAACAATATCGGCATGTCTCATATTGAAAATCTGGGCTCCCGGGAGGGGATTCTAAAAGCAAAGCTGGAGATTTTGGAAGGGTTGCAGCCGGGGGGCACCGCCTTTTTCAACGGGGACGACGAATATTTAAACCGGGCGGAGCCGGAGTGTTCTGTGGTTCGGTATGGCTGCGGGGAGAACTGTCAGATCAGGGCTCGGGAGATTCAAACAGACGGTGTATATTTTTCTTTTACCTGCGAAGGTCTGCCTCGTCGGGTCAGAATTCCTGTTCCGGGGCGGCATAACATTCATAACGCTCTGGCTGCCATTGCGGTGGGGCTGGCTTATGAGGTGCCCGGGGAGCAGATTGTCCGGGGACTGGAGCAGGCTCAAAGCGTGGGCATGAGAATGAAAACAGAGCAGCACGGGGGCATTACCGTGATTTTGGATTGCTACAATGCCAACCCGGATTCTATGCGGGCGGCTCTTTCCGTTTTAAAGGAAGCGGAGGGAAAACGGCGGATTGCCGTGCTGGGAGATATGCTGGAGCTGGGTGCTTACAGCCCACAGGCTCATTTTGAGGTGGGGCAGCTTGCCTCCGGGCTGGACGGCCTGGTTGCGGTGGGTAAGGACGCACAGCAAATTTGCCTGGGAGCCAAGGAGGTTTTGACCAGCCGGCATTTTACCTCCAATGAACAAGCCTGTGAATTTTTGGACAGCTATTTGCAGCCAGGGGATACAGTGCTGATCAAGGGCTCACGGGGGATGAAAATGGAAGAGATCCGGAATTGGATCGAAGGTCATGAGGGGTGGAAAAGTTGACGTTAGCAGGATTTTTTATTGCATTTTTGGTTACAGTAATCACAGGCCCGCTGATCATCCGTTGGCTGATCAGCTTGAAGTTCGGGCAGAGCATTTTAGAGATCGGTCCAAACTGGCACAAAAAAAAGCAGGGAACGCCTACCATGGGTGGAATTATGTTTATTCTAGGCATTGTGCTTGCCTCTGCCTTTTGCCTGCGGGACAGCAAGGCCTGGATTGTGCTGGTCACGGCTCTGTGCTTTGGCGCAATCGGGTTTTATGATGATTATATTAAAGTGGTGAAAAAGAGAAATCTGGGGTTGACGTCAAAGCAAAAATTTTGCCTGCAGCTGATTGTTGCCATCGGTCTTGTGGTTGCGGCCGAGCTACTGGACGGAGAGGGAACCAGCATTTTAATTCCCTTTACCGGCCGAGAGGTTTCCTTGGGGTGGCTGTATTACCCCTTTATCTTATTTGTGATTTTAGGAACGGAAAACAGCGTCAATCTGACCGACGGCATTGACGGCCTTGCCGCCAGCGTTACAACCATCGTATTGCTGTTTTCTGCGGGAATGGCCTGGCAGTATACCCAGGAGGGCATGATGAGGCTTTGTCTGTTCGGAGCGGCCGGGTGCCTGGGCTTTCTGGTGTATAACCGGAATCCTGCAAGGGTGTTTATGGGAGATACGGGCTCCTTGTTTTTGGGCGGACTGGTGGCTGCGTCTGCGGTGGTTTTAAGACAGCCCTTACTGTTGCTTTTGATCGGGTTTGTGTATTTCGCAGAAACCTTATCCGTGATTTTGCAGGTGGCCTCTTATAAGGCTACCAAAAAGAGAATTTTTAAAATGGCTCCCATTCATCATCATTTTGAAATGTGCGGCTGGAACGAAAAGAAAATTGTGTTGGTATTTTCCGGGGTTACCCTATTGCTTTGCATTGTTGCCCTGTTTGCCATATAAATATCAGAAAGGGAGAGGGATATGACAGAGAAACGGAAACAACTGAATCAGCGGCGCCAAAGAAAAACGGCTGCTCCTGTCAGCCGGAAAACCGGCGTGGTTTCACACAGAAGCCGTACCGTTTCAAAATCCCAGCCCTCTATGGCGAAAGTAAAAAGGCAAAAAACGGGCACTATGGATTATTATTTGTTTACTCTGCTGGTGATTTTGCTTTCCTTTGGTTTGATTATGGTGTTCAGCGCAAGCTCCATCAACGCCTTTTATGAATATGGAAACAGCTATCATTATTTGCTGTCCCAGGGGCGGTGGGTGATCATCGGGTTTGTGGTGATGATGTTTTTTTCCAGGTATGATTATCACAAGCTGGCAAAGCAGTCACCCTTGCTGGTGGCCGGAACGATTGTGCTGCTGCTGCTGGTTTTGGCGGTGGGAACCGAGGTCAAGGGCGCAAAGCGCTGGCTGGGCTTCGGCGGTGCCAGCATCCAGCCCTCGGAATGTGCAAAAATTGTGCTGATTATCTTTCTGTCCTACCGGCTTTCTATGGAACAGGAAAACAAATTTGACCAGCTGAAGGGATTAACCCCCTATTTGCTGACCATTGCTTTGTTCTGCGGCCTGGTGCTTGCGGAAAAGCATCTGAGCGGAACGGTGGTGCTGGGGGGCGTGGGCATTTTGCTGCTGCTGGCCGGCGGAGCAAAAATGGCTCATTTCGGTCTGGGTGTTCTGGGTGCCTTCGGCTTGGCGGTGCTGGCCATCATTCAGGAGCCTTACCGGCTGGAAAGAATCACAACCTTTTGGGATCCCTTTGCCCATAAAATGGACGAAGGCTGGCAGATCGTTCAGTCCCTGTATGCCATTGGCTCAGGGGGACTGTTCGGCGTTGGTCTGGGGCGAAGCAGGCAGAAATATTTGTATATTCCGGAGCCCCAGAATGATTTCATTTTTTCTATTATTTGTGAAGAATTGGGGTGGCTGGGAGCACTGCTGGTGCTGACGCTGTTTGCCCTGTTAATTTGGAGAGGAATGAAAATTGCGCTGAATGCGCCGGATAAGCTGGGGTCTTTACTGGCCTTTGGGCTGTCCTGCTTGGTTGCGATTCAGGTAATGATCAACGTGGCGGTTGTGACCGCCAGCATGCCGGTGACCGGCATGCAGCTGCCCTTCTTCAGCGCAGGGGGTTCCTCACTGGTGTTTTTGCTGTGGGGCATGGGAATTTTGCTGAATATTTCCCGTCAATGCAAAAAATAAAGGAGCGATTTCATTTGAAGGTATTGCTGTCAGGGGGCGGCACGGGGGGGCATATCAATCCCGGCCTTGCCATTGCCCGATATATCAAAGAAAAACAGCCGGATACAGAATTTTTATTTGTGGGAACCCATAAGGGTCTGGAGGGCGAATTGGTGCCCAAGGCGGGCTTTCCTATCACCTTTATTGAGGTGGAGGGGTTCCGCAGAAAACTGTCTGTGCAAACCCTGGGAACGGTGAAAAAAATGTTTCGGGGGTATGGCCAGTCTAAGAAAATTTTAAAGGAATTCCGACCGGATATCGTGATCGGAACGGGAGGATATGTATGCGGCCCGGTGCTGTATGCGGCCTGCCGGAAGGGATATAAAACCCTGGTGCATGAACAGAATGTGATTCCCGGGGTTACAGTGAAGCTGCTGTCAAGGATGGTGGACGGGGTGCTGACCAGCTTTCCGGAAACCAGCCAGTACATAAAAGGAAATTTGATTTTGACAGGAAACCCCATTTCTCCGGATCTTTTGACCTGCTCCAGGGAGCAATCCAGAAGAAAGCTGGGGGTGGACGGCCGTCCCCTACTGCTGGCCTACGGAGGCAGTCTGGGGGCAAGAAGGATCAATGAAACCATTTGTGAAATGATCCGGCTTACAGCCGGGGAGGGCAGGTATCAGCTGCTGTTTGCTACCGGCCAGCGGGAGTATGATAAGGTCATGGAGGAGATGAAGGGGCAGGAGTACCCAAATGTTCAAATCAAGCCTTATTTATACAACATGGCTGAGTGTATGGCGGCGGCAGATCTTGTGATCGCCCGGTCGGGGGCTATGACGGTCAGCGAGCTGGCGGCGGTGGGAAAACCCGCCATTTTAATCCCGTCGCCTAACGTTGCCCACAACCACCAGGAATATAACGCCAGAGCATTGGAGCAAAAGGGCGCCGCCATGGTGCTGACTGAGGATCAGCTGACGGTACAGCGCCTGTGGGAATACGTCAGCGGATTTTTGAATGACAGCCAGAAGCAAAAGGATATGGCGGAGCATTCCCGCATTGCCGGGATCCGGGACGCAACCGAAACCATTTATCAGACTGTGCTGTCTTTGACGGCAAAATAAGCATTTTGATTACCGGGGAATGTTTTCCCCATAAAACAAGCAGGACAAGCCTTAAAACCCCCCTTCAGCAGGAAAATCTGCGGCTTAGGGGGCAGCCCGAAAAGGAGGCTGCTATCAGCCTTTTCAATTTTTCGTTCGGCTCACACCTTTTTTCCTCCGTTGCATAGTATAAAGTTGCGGTTGAAATCCGACATGATAACGGAGGTGTGAGGATGGGTAATTTTATCATCACAGGAGGAAAGCGGCTGCGGGGCGAGGTGACCTTACAGGGAGCCAAAAATGCGGCACTGCCCATTTTAGCGGCAACAGTGGTGATCGACGGAGAGTGTGTGATTGAGAACTGCCCCAGACTGAAGGATGTGACGGCATCTTTGCAGATTCTGCGCCACCTGGGGTGTCGGGCGGAGCAGCAGGGGGATCGGGTGATTGTTGACGCCTCCGGGGTGACGGGCTGCTCTGTTTCAAATTGTTTGATGCGGGAGATGCGCTCCTCCTTTATTTTCGTAGGCGCAATGGCTGCCCGGTGCGGGTATGCCCAAATTACTTATCCCGGCGGATGCGAGCTGGGAGCAAGACCCATTGACTTACATTTAAAGGCCTTTCGGGCCATGGGAATGAAAATTACCGAAGAGCACGGTCAAATATACTGCGACGCTTCCAGACTTCGCCCGGCGGCCATTCATTTGGATTTTCCCAGCGTGGGCGCAACGGAAAATATTATGCTGGCGGCGGTGCATACCCCCGGGGTGACCCGGATTGTCAATGCTGCAAAAGAGCCGGAAATTGAAGATTTACAGGATTTTCTGAACAAAGCCGGCGCTAAAATTTACGGCGCAGGGGGCTCTGAAATTTATATTGAGGGCGTTTCTAAGCTGAGGGGAGTCTGCCATAGGGTGATTCCCGACCGCATTGCGGGAGCCACTTATTTGATGGCGGCTGCCATTACCCGGGGGGATATTTTACTGAAACGAATTGTTCCGGAGCATTTGGACGGCATTGTATCTGTGCTGGAGGAATGCGGCTGCGATATTTCCTGTCCCGCCGAGGGGGAAATGCGGCTGAGCTGCAGCCGTAGAGTGGGGGCGGCGGATAAAATTCGTACCTCCCCTTATCCCGGCTTTCCTACCGACGCTCAGGCTCCTTTGATGGCCATGCTGGCTACGGCCTCCGGCTCCAGCATGATCACCGAAACCATTTTTGAAAGTCGGTTCAAGCATGTGGAAGAGCTGATTAAAATGGGGGCCAATATTAAAACGGACGGCCGGGTGGCAGTGATCCGGGGTGTGGAAGGCTTGTCGGGCGCAGAGGTGTGCGCAGGAGATCTCCGGGGGGGAGCGGCCTTGGTGCTGGCGGCTCTCGGCGCTGCCGGACGGAGCGTTGTCAGCAGGGTTGAGCTGATCGACAGAGGCTATGAGGCACCGGAGGAGGTGTTTGCTTCTCTGGGGGCGGATATCCGGCGGCAGTGACAGCCGGATCAAAGAAAAAGAAAACCGGTAAGGAGGAAATGAGAAATGGCAAAAAACCAAAGACGCATGGAAGTACAGAAGCGAAAAAAATTGTTTAAAAAATTGATCGGACTGTTTCTGCTGTTCGTGCTGTGTGCGGTGATTGCCGCATTTACCCCTTATTTCAATATCAGCAGGGTGAATATCACCGGGAACAGCAGAGTGTCCGCTCAGGAGATTGAGCAGGCCTCCGGAATCAAGCAGGGCTCTAATATTTTCCGGATCAAGCTGAGCAGCGTTCAGCGCCGGATTCAGGAGATTTCTTATGTACATAGCGTAAGAGTGAAGCGGGAGTTTCCCAACCAGATCTCCATTGAAATTGAAGAGAGTCAGCCGGTGGCCGCTGTGCCTTATATGGGACAGTATGTTCTGATCGATATGTACGGCAAGGCACTGGAGCAGGAAACTACAGAAGATATGGAAAATATTACAGATATTGTAATTTTAACAGGTCTGAAAATCAAAAATTTCGAGCTGGGAGAAAAAATTATTGTTGAAAATGAAAGAAATTTGAAAATAGTACTTGAAAGTTTGTCGGAATTAGTCCATAATAGTCTTATAGAGAATACAACCGAAATCGATCTGACCGAGGAAGAGGGCATTGTGTTTAAGATGAACGAAAGCAAGCTTTCGGTTCTGATGGGTGATGCCAGTGATTTGCCCTATCGGGTGAAGTTTCTCAAGGAGATTTTAAATAAGCTGGGAGGAACCCCTCGGGGAGTGATCGATTTTACCTCCAAGGATCCTACCTACCGTTTGTCTGATCCCAATGCAGAGGCACAGCAGGACGAGGGCGGAGAGGAAGATACTTCGGAGGAGGATGGCCAGACCGGCCAGGAAGAGGGCGCTTTGGAAGATGAGGAGGCGCCGCAGGAGGAATAAGATATTTTAATCCGGTTTTTTTGCAGACCCTTCAGAATGACGTCTTGCGGCATTTTGTGAGAGGCCGGGTTTGATATAAACAGCACAAATTATACAAGGGGGAGTTATCAATGATGGAATTCGATACCACAGAGAAGGATTTTGCCCGCATTAAGGTTGTGGGTGTCGGCGGCGGCGGAAACAACGCGGTTGACAGAATGGTAAGCACCGGAATGCAGACGGTGGAGTTTATCGCTATTAACACGGACAAGCAGGCACTGAAAAAATCTGCCGCTACCCAAAAGCTGCAGATCGGCGAAAAATTAACCCGGGGCTTAGGCGCTGGCGCCAAGCCGGAGATCGGCCAGAAGTCGGCGGAGGAAAGCAGAGAGGAAATCGCCGCTTGCCTGAAGGGAGCCGATATGGTGTTCGTAACGGCCGGTATGGGCGGCGGAACAGGCACAGGTGCGGCGCCTGTGGTTGCTTCTGTAGCCAAGGAGCTGGGCATTTTAACGGTTGGTATTGTGACAAAGCCCTTCGGTTTTGAGGGTAAGGTCAGAAAAACCAACGCTGAGGTGGGAATTGATGATTTGAGACAGAGCGTGGATACGCTGCTGATCATTCCCAACGACCGGCTGCTTTCTATTGCGGACAAGAATACCACCATGGAATCTGCATTTTCTATGGCGGACAACGTGCTCAAGCAGGGCGTTATGGGGATTACCGATTTGATTGTTACCCCTGCCCTGATTAATCTGGATTTTGCTGACGTCAGAACCATTATGAAGGACGCAGGCTATGCCCATATGGGAACCGGCCGTGCCAAGGGCGAAAATCGCGCAGAGGAAGCGGCTAAGGCGGCGATTTCCAGTCCTTTGCTGGAAACCACCATTCAGGGTGCCAAGGGCGTGATTCTCAATATCACCGGCGGCAGCGATTTGGGTCTGCTGGAGGTGAATTCCGCTGCGGAGCTGATTCAGAATTCCGTTGATCCTGACGCCAATATCATTGTGGGTGCTATGATCGATGAAGGCTTTGGAGACGAGCTGAGCGTTACGGTAATTGCTACCGGCTTTTCCGGAGACAATGGCCCTGTTGTGAAAAAACGGTTTGGTGTTGAGCGGTCCTCTTCTCCCTTCTCCAGAGGGTCAGACTCCAAAGAGGATGACAGCATTGATGTTCCTTCTTTCTTAAGATAAAAACAGACTTGAAGCCGGGCGGGCAATCAGGAGAGCTTCTCCGTGTCCGCCTTTTTTGGGTTTGACGCATCCTTTAGGAATACCTTGAGGTTTCTGAAAATATACATAAGGCAGAAGCCCTATGGAAGGACAAAGTAGTCCGGGGAGCTGTGATTAAAAGCAAAGGAAGGGCAATTTGAATGGGTAAACAGACTTTTATGAAGGGAACCATGATTTTGGTGGTTGCCAACGGGTTGACCAAGGTCATTGGCGCCTTGTTCAAAATTCCGCTGACTTATCTGCTGCATGAAAGCGGTATGGGACTTTATAATACGGCATATCAGCTCTATGTGCTGTTTTTTATTATTGCAACAGCGGGATTGCCGGTTGCGGTGTCAAAAATGGTTTCTGAGCAGCTTGCTTTGAAGGACGGCTGCCAGGTGCGCCGGCTGTTTCGGGCGGAGCTGCTGCTGATTTCCATGCTGGGTCTTTTGGGCAGCGCAGTGCTTTATCTGTTTGCTCGGCCGATTGCGGTTGCCATCGGCAATGAGGCCATCGCTCCCAGCATCAGAGCGGTAGCCCCTGCCCTGATCTTTGTGGCCGTGATGGCAGGGCTGCGGGGTTTTTTTCAGGGAACCCAGAATATGACCCCCACTGCTGTTTCGGAGATTATCGAGGCGGCGGGAAAGCCGCTGGTGGGGTATACCCTGGCTTATGTGCTGATTGACCGGGGAATTGGGGTTGCTTCCTCCGGAGCGTTGGCGGGGGTTTCTGCCGGGGCGGCGGTTGGCTGCGGTGTGCTGGTGCTTTGGTTTTTGATCAAGCGCAGGGAGATCCTTCCTGAGACAAAGCCCCGGGGAGATCTGATCCCCTATTCCCGGATTTTTAAGCAGCTGATCTGGATTGCGGTGCCCATTACTATTGGCGCCTGCGTGTCCAGCGTGACCTCCCTGGTGGATACGGTAATGGTTCGCTCTCTTTTAAAAAACATTTCCTTTTCTCAGGAGGAGGCCAGAGCGTTGTACGACGCTTATGCAGTGTATGCCAAAAAAGGAGAGCTGGCCTCTCTTTTGACAGAAAACAGGCTGGATGTGAATGCTGCTGAATTTTTGTACGGCGCATACAGCGGCTATGCCTTTTCCTTATTCAATCTGCCTTTGACGCTGATCACTGCAATGAGCATCAGCGTGGTGCCGGCGCTGGCAGAGGCCTTTGCTGTCCGCAATCAAAGAAACATTCAGCGGATTACAGGCTCTGCTCTGCGGATTACCCTGCTGTTTGCCCTGCCCTGTACCATTGGCTTGTCGGTGATGGCAAAGCCCATTTTATATTTGCTGTATTCCAATACCTCCTCCGGAACCATGCTGGAGATTTTGTCGGTGGCCTGCGTGTGGGTGACGCTCGTTTCGGTCAGCACTGCGATTTTGCAGGCGGCGGGAAAGGTTTGGATTCCGGTGGTTAATATGCTGATCGGTGCCGCTGTGAAGGTGGCGGCCAATATTCTTTTGGTTTCTCAGCAGTCTGTTCACATTCTGGGGCTGTCCATCAGCAGCAATCTGTGCTATTTTGTTATTGCTGCCTTGAATTTGTATTGGGTGATGAAGGTAACGAAGGTTTCCTTGAAATTATCGGAATGCCTGGTAAAGCCCTTGTTCGCCACAGGAGCCATGGGGGTGGGAACCCTGGCTTGCTACCGGTTTTTAGAAGGGGTTCTTCCGGCTGTGAAGCTGGCCACCGTGATTTCCATCGGAGCAGGCTGCGTGATTTATCTTGGAGTGCTTCTTTTGGTGGGGGGCGTTAAGCGGGAAGATGTGGAAATGCTGCCCAAGGGTGAGAAAATTGCGGCGCTGATGCAGCGGTACCGCTTGCTACGATAGGAGGAAAAGAAGATGAAACAGTATAGCTTACAGGATTTGCTGGACATTATGGAGCAGCTGCGGGCGGGGTGCCCCTGGGACAGGGAGCAAACCTATGAAAGCCTGAAGCGGTATGTGATTGAAGAGGCCTACGAGGTGGTGGAGGCGGTGGACGGAACGGACAAAATGGCTCTGGCGGACGAATTGGGCGATTTACTGCTGCAGGTGGTGTTCTATGCCCAGATCGGAAAGGAGCGGGGAGAGTTTTCCATGGAGGATGTTCTCCGGTGCGTTTGTGAAAAAATGATTCACCGCCATCCTCATGTGTTCGGAACCGAAAAAGCCGAAACCAGCGAGGAGGTGCTGAAAAACTGGGCGCAGATCAAGCAGGAGGAAAAAGGGCAAACCACCCAAACCCAGGCCTTGGAAAGCATTTCTTCCTCTCTGCCCTCTTTGCTGCGGGCGCAGAAGGTGCAGGAACGTGCCTCTAAGGTGGGCTTTGACTGGTCAGACAAGGAGCCGGTGGTGGACAAGCTTAAAGAAGAAATTGCGGAATTTATCGGAGCCAAAACAGAGCAGGAGCGGGAGGAGGAGTTCGGCGATTTGCTGTTTGCGGCGGTGAACGTGGGCAGATTTTGCGGAATTCAGTCGGAAATGGCACTGCAAAAGGGCGTGAATAAATTCATTCACCGGTTCGGAGAAATGGAGCAGATGGCTCTTGAAAACGGGCAGCAGCTTTCCGGGATGACTGCGGAGGAAATGGATCAATTGTGGAACCGAGTGAAGGCGAAGGAAGGGCCGGATCGCTAAAAAAATCTTTCTTTTGAAAAAATTTTAAGAAAAAAGAAGGATTTTTGGCAGGAGAGGCGAAATATAGTATGTATCAGAACTATGCTTATTTATTTTAAAAAATGAGAAGGAGGAAATACTAAATGAATAAAGCAGAAGTCATTACCAAGGTTGCAGAAAAGGCAGAGCTGTCCAAGAAGGATGCAGAGAAAGCGGTAAACGCTTTTATCGATTCCATTCAGGAAGCTTTGAAGGCTGAAGAAAAGGTTCAGCTGGTTGGATTCGGTTCTTTTGAAGTGAGAAAAAGAGCAGAAAGAAAGGGTAAGAACCCCAGAACAAAAGAGGAAATTATCATTCCTGCAGCAAAGGCTCCTGTGTTCAAGGCCGGAAAAGCATTTAAAGACAGCATTGCGTAAAAATAAGAACGAGAGGGTTGTCTCTATTACGGGACAACCCTTTTCTTTTTCAGGAGGGTGAACCATGAGAGTGGATAAATTTTTAAAGGTGTCCCGGATTATCAAGCGCAGAACGGTGGCCAACGAAGCCTGCGACGGGGGCAGGGTGCTGCTGAACGGCCGCACTGCCAAGGCCTCAGCAGACGTGAAGCCGGGGGATGTGCTGGAAATTTCATTCGGCAGCAATCAAATGAAAATCAAGGTGCTGTCTGTCAGCGAGCATGTGAAAAAAGAGGACGCGGCGGCTATGTACGAAACAATTCTGTCATAAATTCCCTATTCGCCTCATACAATGATTTGTAAGGAGGCGGTGAGCGGAAAAGCTTTTTTCTGTCAGGTCTCCGGCGGATGGAAGGGCGCAGGGCAATGCCGGTGCGCCGCCTGTCTCTGATGATTCTGACTCTGCGGATCAGAGACGGTTCAAAAGGATCTTTGCCGGCGCAGAGCGGCGGAATGGAGCTGTTATGGTAGAAGAAAAGGGAAAGGAACAAAATGTAACCCTGCAGGGCAGGAGCAAAATCACAGTGACCGGCGTCAGCGATGTGGACAGCTTTGACGAGCATACCGTTGTGCTGTACACCACTCTGGGCATTTTAACCGTCAAGGGAGGGGATCTGCACATCAACAAGCTGAACGTGGAAACGGGAGAGCTGTGCATCGAGGGGGAATTTGACGCATTGGCTTATTCTCAGCAGCAGGCGACCAAAAAAGGCGGCGGCCTTTTGGCGAAGCTGTTTCAGTAAAAGCTATGGAAATTCATGTAACCTCTCAGATTTTGGTGTTTGCGGCCATGATGCTTTGCGGCATGGCAGGAGGCCTTCTGTTTGATTTTTTCCGGGCAGTTCGCAAATTGATCCGGATGAATACCCTTTGGGTGGGACTGTGCGATTTATGCTTTTGGACCCTGTGCACGGCGGCTGTGTTTTATGCCGCCCGCTTTACCAACCAGGGTCAGCTGCGGTGGTATGAATTTATTGGGATGATTTCAGGACTGCTGCTGTATTTTTTGCTGTTTGGTTCTTTGATGGTACGGGGGCTGACGGTTGTTTTGTGCATTCTGGCCAAGGGCTTTTTGGCGGCGGTCAGACTGATGCTGATTCCGGTTCGTCTGCTGGCTCGTCCGATTCTGTTTTTGCTCAAAAAATGGGAGCCTGTCCGCAGGCGCGCTGCCTTTGGATGGTCGGTTTGGCGGCAAAAGGCGCTGTTTTCCCGCCGCCAGCTGAAAAAAATTTTAAAAACTCCAAAAATTTTTTTGTTTTGGTATTGAAATGGGAAAAAAATTGTTGTATAATTAATTTATAAATCCCATATGAAGGAGGCGAAGTCAGTGGCAAAACAAAAAGCAAAGGAACCGGCGGTGCGCAAAAAGGGGAAGGCTTCTAAAATTCTTTGGGCTGTTGTTTTTCTTTATGTGGGGTATATTTTTGTGCAGCAGCAAATTCGTCTGCATGATCTTCGGGTGGAGGAAAAGCAGGTTTCTGCCGATATTGAGCAGGCTCAGGCGGAGCATCAGGATTTGACTCACACCATGGACATCATGGGAACGGACGAATATATTGAAAAAATTGCACGGCAAAAGCTTGGCTTTGTTAAGCCGGACGAGCAGGTGTTTATTGACACCTCCCGGTAGGTTCCTTTTGTGCAGAAGGGGCGCCGGTACCACATCTTTTTAAAAGGGGAATTTTTTACATGCAACAGGAAGTAAAAGTAGGAAGTGTTGTAGAAGGCAAGGTTACGGGGATTACGGGCTTTGGCGCATTTGTTCGGCTGCCGGACGGGCGGCAGGGCTTGGTGCATATTTCAGAAATTGCGCTGGAATATGTGAAGGATGTGCGGGATCATCTGCAGGAAAACCAGACGGTGAAGGTAAAGGTGCTGTCTGAGGAAAAGGGAAAGGTGTGCCTTTCTATTAAAAAAGTGCTGGAGGCGGAACGGAAGGAAAAACGGGAAGCGGCTCAAAAGCACAATACCCGCCCCACCGAGATCGACTGGAGCAGACCTGCTCCGCAAAATCTTTCCTTCGAGGAAAAAATGTCTCGCTTTAAAAGCGACAGCGAGGAACGAATTTCCGATTTTAAAAAGAGCGTGGATAACAAGCGCAGCGGCGGCTATAAGCGGTCTGCCAACACCTATTGAAAATGATGCTCCGAACAAAGCGAAGACTTGTTTGGAGCTTTTTTCTTTGTGAAAAAAAGAACAAACTCCAAAAAATGGGGCTTTCTGCGGAAGAATGCAAAAAAATTGCGAAATCCCTTGACAAAAGAAAGGTTTACGGATACAATAGATAATGGAGTATTGATTAGGGATACCAAAGGATAATGCGGAAAGGATGAATGCAATGTATCGGATTTTAAAAAAGCAAAGCCTGAATCCTACAGTCACGCTGATGGAAATCGAGGCACCGGCTATTGCCAAAGCAGCGGAGCCGGGGCAGTTTATTATTTTGCGGGTGGAGGAAGACGGGGAGCGGATTCCTTTGACCATTGCCGATTATGACCGGCAGGCCGGAACAGTAACGATTATTTACCAGATCGTGGGCGCTACAACCCAAAAGCTGGATCAGAAACAACAGGGAGAGTCTCTGTGCGATTTTGTTGGCCCCTTAGGGGTTGCCACCCATACGGAGGGCTTGAAAAAGGTTGCGGTGGTAGGAGGGGGCGTTGGCTGCGCCATTGCCTATCCCATTGCCAAAAAGCTGCACCAGCAGGGCTGCGAGGTTCATTCTGTTGTGGGCTTCCGGAGCAAGGATCTGCTGATTTTAGAGAATGAATTTAAGGCGGTGTCGGACAAAATGGTTGTGATGACCGACGATGGCAGCTACGGCTCCAAGGGCCTGGTGACGGACGCTCTCAAGCAGCTGCTGGACGAAGGCAATCAGTACGACCGGGTGATTGTGATCGGGCCGCTGATTATGATGAAATTTGTGTGTAAGCTGACCAAGGAATACGGGGTGAAAACGGTGGTCAGCATGAACCCCATTATGATTGACGGAACAGGCATGTGCGGCGGATGCCGGCTGTCTGTGGGCGGTGAAATGAAATTCGCCTGCGTGGACGGGCCTGATTTTGACGGCCATCTGGTGGATTTTGACGAGGCTATCGCCCGCAGCTCCATGTACCGTGAGTTTGAGCAGCATGCCAGAGAAGAAACCTGCCGCTTGTTTGGAAAGGAGGGGAACTGAGATGCCCAATATGTCGCCTAACAAAAATCCAATGCCTTCTCAGGCGGCGGATGTGAGAAAGAATAATTTTAAAGAGGTTGCCCTGGGGTATTCCGAGGAAGCAGCGGTGGATGAGGCTCAGCGTTGCTTAAACTGCAAGCATAAGCCCTGCGTGAAGGGCTGCCCGGTTTCGATTGATATTCCCGGCTTTATTGAGCAGGTGAGCAAGAAAAATTATGCCGGCGCATATGATGTGATCTCTCAATCCAGCTCCTTGCCTGCGGTTTGCGGCCGGGTGTGTCCTCAGGAAAACCAGTGCGAGAAAAACTGCGTTCGGGGGATCAAGGGAGAAGCGGTTGGGATCGGCCGCTTGGAACGGTTTGTGGCGGACTGGCACAATGCCCAGGAGGATCAAACCAGGCAAAAGCCTCAGTCCAACGGGCACAAGGTGGCCATCGTTGGCTCCGGCCCTGCCGGACTGGCCTGTGCGGGAGAGTTGGCCTCAAAGGGCTATGAGGTGACCGTTTTTGAAGCCCTGCATGTGGCGGGGGGCGTTTTGATGTACGGGATTCCGGAATTCCGTCTGCCTAAGAAAATTGTGCAGAAGGAAGTTCAGGGTCTGAAGGATATGGGTGTTAAAATTGAAACCAATATGGTGATTGGAAAGGTGACATCCATCGATCAGCTGATCGAGGACGGGTTTGAAGCGGTCTTTGTTGGCTCCGGTGCCGGTCTGCCTCGGTTTATGGGCATTCCGGGAGAGAATTTGAAGGGTGTATATTCTGCCAACGAGTTCCTGACCCGGGTGAATCTGATGAAGGCCTATGATAAAGGCCATACCGCCACGCCGGTGCAAAATGCAAAGCATGTGGCGGTGGTAGGAGGCGGCAACGTGGCCATGGACGCTGCCCGGTGCGCTCTGCGCATGGGGGCGGAAACGGTTTCTATCGTCTACCGCCGGAGTGAAAAGGAATTGCCTGCCCGTGCAGAGGAAGTGGAGCACGCTATGGAGGAAGGCATTCAATTTGAATTTTTGACCAATCCCCTGGAAATCAAAGGGGAGGACGGATGGGTCAGCGGCATGATCTGTCAGAGAATGGAGCTGAGCCAGCCTGACGAGTCCGGCCGGGCAAGACCGGTTCCCATTAAGGGCAGCGAGTTTGAGCTGAAGACAGACTGCGTGATTATGTCTATCGGAACCTCTCCCAATCCGCTGATTAAGTCTACCACCAAGGGACTGGATACCCAAAAATGGGGCGGCATTATTGTGGAGGAGGAAACGGGGCATACCTCCCGGGAGCATGTGTATGCCGGAGGGGACGCGGTGACAGGTGCCGCTACCGTCATTTTGGCAATGGGCGCCGGAAAATCTGCCGCACAGGCCATTGACAGAGAGCTGAGCAAGGCCTGAAACGGCGTATGCTTTTGCTTGTAAAAAAGGATCTCAAAGGGGGAAGAGAGAAGGCTCTCCCTTCCCCTGTTTATATCAAATAAAGGAGTTGATTGTATGGAGATGACATTCAGATGGTACGGAGAAAGCGATCCGGTTACACTGGAAAAAATCCGTCAGATCCCCAATGTAACGGGAGTGGTAACTGCGATTTATGACGTGCCGGTAGGAGAGGCCTGGCCTCGGGAAAAGGTGATGGCACTGAAAAAAACGGTGGAGGACGCCGGGTTACATATCGCCGCCATTGAAAGCGTTCCCGTTCATGAGGACATTAAGCTGGGTAAGCCCAGCCGGGATCGGATGATTGACAATTACTGCACCACCCTGCGGTATCTGTCAGAGGCAGGGGTGAAGGTGGTTTGCTATAACTTCATGCCTGTGTTTGATTGGACCAGAACCGATCTGACTCACCCCTTGGGAGACGGATCCAACGCTTTGATTTATGACGACGATACCATCGCCACATGGGATATTGAGAACGAAGAGGTTTCTCTGCCCGGATGGGACGCCAGCTATACCAAGGATCAAATGCGGGCGGTGATGGAGGAATATAAGTCTGTGGACGAGGAAACCCTGTGGGATAACCTGAAATATTTTCTGGAACGGGTAATTCCGGTGGCGGAAGAGGTGGACGTGAAAATGGCCATCCATCCGGACGATCCCCCCTGGAACATTTTCGGCCTGCCCAGAATCATCACCAACAAGGCCAATCTGGAGCGGTTCTGCAAGCTGGTGGACAGCCCTTATAACGGCCTGACTCTTTGCTCCGGTTCTCTGGCGGCAGACGAGCAGAACGATATTGTTGATTTGGTGCGTTATTTTGGTGGTATGGGCAGAATCCATTTTGCTCATATGAGAAACATTAAGCGCACGGGAGGGCGCTCCTTTGAGGAAGCCGCTCATGCCTCCAATTACGGCAGCCTGGATATGTATGAGATTATGAAGGCATATCATGAGGTAGGCTTTGACGGTCCTGTGCGCCCTGACCATGGCAGAATGATCTGGGGAGAGCAGGGCAAGCCCGGCTACGGTCTGTATGACCGAGCCTTAGGAGCGGTTTATTTGAACGGGCTTATCGAGGCCATTGAAAAAAATGACCGCTAAAACAAAATAAACAAAAGGACAGTGCCGGCTGAAGGTTCAGACGGCGCTGGTTTTTGTCAGAAAATAAACAAAACGGAAAGGACTGTAAATCATTCATGGAAATTGCAAGGATTGACCCTAACCTGGCGATAAAATCAAATATTGATCAGCAGGATCTGGTCTGGTATGACTGCCGGGAAGCTCCCTTTTCTCTTCACGGCCTTCTTTGGGAGGATGGGTTTTGCAGAATGCCGGGTAAGCGGGCGGAGCAGGTGAGCCAAAATGTGTCCATACTAAGCCGTAATACGGCGGGAGGGAGAGTTCGGTTTCGCACAGATTCCCCCTATGTGGCCATCAGCTGTACCATGCCCTCCATTATCCGCTTTCCCCATATGGCTCTTTTGGGCACCACCGGGTTTGATTTGTATGTAGACGGTGTGTTTGCCAATACCTTCCGAATGCCGGTTGATCTGACGGAGGGGTATGAAGCGATTGTGCGTCTGCCCGGCAGTGATATGCGGGATAT